>CAYUZV010000004.1:83611-101244 GCA_964448605.1 Candidatus Woesearchaeota archaeon | reverse complement strand
TAATTTCAGAAGGCAATCCTATTTTGACAAACTAGATTAATTTATGCGCAAGCGCGGGTTTTTGGAATGTGTGATTGGGATAGTGTTCTACTCTTTTTGTATGTTGTAAAAAATAAAATTTATAAGTAGATAATTCTTAGGAGAAGATTTATAACATTAGTTTTCTTGATTAAGTTATGAAAAAGAGTATGTTAATATTTGTAATTGTAGTTTTGGTTGTAGGGAGTGTTTTGGGTGTTGAAGGTGAGTGGGTTAGTGTTAAGGATTTGGAGGTGGGTGATGAGTTGTTTAATGGTTCTTCGTGGGTTCGGGTTGAGTCAATTGATTTTGTGAAAGGAGAGGTTGATGTTTTTAATATGCATGTAAATGGTTTTGAGAATTATTTTGCTGAAGATGTTTTAGTGCATAATAAAGCTTATCAAAATTTTGAGAGTTATTATGATCCTGATCTCAGGGTTATTGTTATAAGGGGAGGAGGGAAAGGTCAAAATATCCAAATAACAAAAATGGATGAAGAAGGATTTATTTTTTATAGGGTTTCTAGTGAACCTACCTCTGGTAATCCTGAACCTTATTATTTTGATATTCGGCCTAGTGATGAAAATATTGTTGTAAGATTTGTAAATGAAAGAGATGAAGTTAGTGAATATTTATTAGATCTTAATCAGGTTAAAGAAGTGGGAATTCCTATTGTTTTTAAAAAACCTCACGAGGTTCTCACAACTTCTTTTAAAAATCCTGATCTTACTGTTAGTGTTAAGCATCCTTTTGATAGGACAAAATTATTAGTTACTCTTACTGAGGATGATAAAGCAAAATTAAGGATTAGAGAGATAAGTAGTGAAAGTGGACAGATTCAGATAACTCCTAATCCTGAAGAGGATATCTCTGCATTTTATATGAAGGGAGTTCAATATTGGGTTGATCCTGATAATGAAAATATTATTGTTCTTGAAAGACTGGAATTTGAAATTGAGAGTGCTGATGATTTATTGAGGGTTGTTGGTGTTGATGATGATGCTGAATTTAAAATATGGATGGATGAAGAAGGTAGAACTGGACCTATTGAAGAAGGGGTTGTTATTGAAGCTGAAAGAATGGAAAAAGTATGGCTTGGTGCTGAAGAAGTTACTCCTGATGAAAAAATGAGATTTGAGGGTATGGGAATTAGTTTTGAATATTATAATTCTGAAACTGGAAATTGGCTTGCTCGAAAGCCTCCTGAATGTGATGAAGGAAAATGTCTTGTCAGAATGTTTATTGCAGAGAGTGATTCTCAAGGCAGGACTGTGCATATTTCAATTGTAAATCCTGATGAACCTTATACTGGAAAACCTAATCCAATTCATACTGAAATTTCAGGTTCTGAAGGTTTAAGAATCTTTGACCCAAATGCCCCTGAACCTACTTCGTGTTTTATTGCTGGAACACTTGTAGAGATGGCTGACGGTTCTAAGAAAAATATTGAAGAGATTGAAGTTGGGGATGAAGTTTTGAGTTGGGATTTTTCTAAGAATGAGAAAGTTTCTGGGCAGGTTTTGAGGACTTGGCAAGGGTATCATAAGGATATGTATATTGTTTATACTTCTGAAGGTAAGGAGATTTCTGTGAGTAGTGAACATCCATTTTGGACAGTTGAAAGAGGCTGGGCTTCTATTAATCCCAAAATGACATTTGAAAGACATGGATGGGCTCCTTTTGAATTAAAGGAGGGATATCATTTTATAGATAAAGAAGGGAATTTTGTGGAGGTTATTGGAATAAAAAAGAATTTTGGAAAAATTATGACTTATAATCTTTATGTTGAGAAATATGAAAATTATTATGCAGAGAGTTATTTAGTGCATAATAAAGCGAGGATTTATTCTCCTTATGCAAAATCAAGGTATAGGGGATTGAATTATGTTTCTGGTTCAGGTGTTGAAGATGTTCAGTGGAATCTTTGGAAGAGTCTTGATTTTGGAGATAGTTTTGCAGGCAGGGAATTGAGGGCAAAGGGATTAAAAAAACTTAATGAGGGGTGGGTGTTGATTGATGCAGGAGAACCTAAATTACCCTATTCTAAAAGAGAGTATGTATTTGCAAAATTTATTGATGATGATTTTGTAGAGGAGAGAGTTCTTTATATGGGAAGAGAGAGTGCTAAATGGAGAACTGAAAAACCTCCTTATATTTTAGTTAAGAATTTTGAGGAGCAAATGACTAAGGCAAGAGAGCTTGTTTCAGAATATGGATATAAATATGAAGAGGGAAGTTTTTTTAGTTCCTTAGATGGAGATACTCTTTATTTAATTGATGGAAATGGAAGGAGAAGAGTGATAATTTCAGAGCAAATATACAGAGAGGGAATTTCTGCGAGTTATGATTCTTTTTATCCTATAATTCCTGCAAGGGATGTTGTTGATCCTCCTGCTTCAATTGCAAATCTTCTTGATGTTGAAAGTAGTTTTTCTTCAGGAAGTAGAAGAAATGCTCTTTATCCTAATGAACTAAGTTTTGGAAAATCTCAAATAGAAAAATTATTAGGAGATTCTCAAAATAGAGTGAGATTAAGAGTGTATAAAAGTTCTGATGCAAAGGTGTTGGATATTCCTGTTTATTATTCCTTAATGGATGAAGTTAGAATGTTTTACAGACAAGGAGATGATATTTATTTTATTGCAAGAAGCAAGGATAAATTAAGTTTTGTGAAATTAGAGGAAAAAACACCAGGAGAGTTTAAGGGGGCTGAGGTTATTGATGATGCTTCTGGAAATGGTTTGGTTAGATTAGAAGAAAATGGGTATCTTAGAGGTGTTAAAGTTAGTGATTCTCAGGAAAAACTTATATTTGAACAAATGTTTGATAAAGATTATTCAATTCTTCCAGAACCTGAAAGTATTGCTATAAAAGATAAATTTCCTATTAAAAAGAAATCAACTATGAGTGGAAGGGTTGGAACACAAAAAGAGCCAGTTGTTGTTCCTGATTTAGAAGCAAGATCCTCTATAACTGGAAGAGATTTATTAAGAATAAAAACTTATGGGGAAGGAGATTTTAGATTTAAGGGAAGCAATGCTGTTGTTGAAATAGGTGACTTTGTTGATAGGCATATTTCAAGAACTTTTTATAATCCTCAAACAAGTGAGATTGTTATTGTTTATCCTCAACTAGATGGTTCGTGGAGAGTTATTAGAAAGTTTTCTATAGAGGGAGGAATTAATAAAGGATATATTTATGACTTGGATATTCCTTCAGGATTATATGATATTGATAGGGATGTTGATATATTTTCTGTGAGAGGGCTTCTTTATGAACAAGAAAGAGGGAGTAATCTTAGGAAAAGGGTGAGGGGGGAAAATGTTTATCTTGATAGAGAAAAAAGAATACTTTTGGTAAAAAAAAGGTTTAAACTAGGTACTCGAAGAAATATTCAGTTTTTTAGTGCAGAATATTATAGAAATTTTATTTTAACAGACAATAATGAGGTTTTATTTGTTGGAAGTGATGGATTGCAGTATTTGTGGAGTGTTGGTAATAATGAGCCTACTCTTATTTCAGGCCCTTTATTAGGTTCAAGGATTGATGATGTTAGGAATCCTAAGGTTTATGCTGAGTGGAATGTAGATAAAAAAAGGTATGAGTTTTCTGATGCTTATCATATGGCTCAAGAGGATTTATTTCCACCTAATCTTCCGAGAAAGAGGTCTTCGTATATGGGAAGATATAGTTTCTGAAAGCGAAGGATATTATTTGTATTTGGATTATTAATGGAATTTTAAGTATTAATGTTTTTATCTTTTAGTGGTTACAAATAGAAAGATTTATAAATGAGTTTTGGATTAATCAAAAATGAAAAACAGATTAATTAGTTTATTAGGTGCTGGAATTTGTGTTTTGGGTATAAGTGGGGGTTTGAAAAGTGATGAGCCTGTTAGAAGAGATAGTTTTATGATGCCTACTTTAACAATGGAAGTTATGGGTGAGGATAAAGGAGATTATATGAAATTTTATGATGCTGGTGCAGATGGTTTGGATAAGGTTGTTAAAGGAGATGGAGAGGTTGTTTTAGAAGGGGATTCTGATTTTTGGATTTATGAAACTGCTTATAGAAGAAAAATATTAGATGTTTTGAATAAAAGAAACGGAAATGATTCTATTAGAATGGGGCTTAGATATTTTGGAAGAAATGGGAAAAATGTTATTTATGATTCATTTGCAGATGGTTATGTTTCATGGATTTTAGATGAGAAGGGAGATATTCTTGAAATAAAGGAAGATGAAAGGAGAGGTTATCAGAGATTTTATGAGAATATGTTAAGACAATCTTTTCTTGATGGTGAAGATTTTGAAGTTAGAAGTCCTGGAAAAGAGCAGTATGCTTAGTGTTTGAACAGTTGTTTAAATGGGTGTTTGATTGTTTAAACTCCATAAATATGGGGCAATAGTAAAATTTATAAAAATAAAAGTATTATATTTGTTATGTTAGAAAAAAGGATTCAGAGACATATTAAAGGCCTTCAGGTAGTTTCTGAAGATGAAGACAGTATTACAGTTTATACTGGTGATGGGACTTGTTATTCTGGAAATTTTGAAACTTATGATAAAAAAAATGAATTTGGTTCAAAAGAAAAAGATGTTAATCATAAGGGATGTTTTTTGTTTTCATTAATATTTTTGACATTTGTTACAATACCTCCTGTTTTAATTGGAATGAAAATTTATGAGGGCATTAATAGGTATAAAACTGAAGAAAGAGAGGATAATTATGACTCTATAGGAAGCAATAGAATGGACCTAAATAGATATAAATTTTGAGGCACCAAAACACTTAAAAAGGGTTTTTTCTTGTTTTGATTAAGCTTATGCTTATAATGAGTTCTGCTTATTGTGAGTTAATATAATTAGACAATAAAATGGTTATTGAAAAAGGAAATAATGTTGTAATAGAATATGAAGGTAGACTGGAAAATGGACAGGTTTTTGATAGTTCTGAAGGGAAAGAGCCTTTGGAATTTGAAGTAGGTTCTGGAAGCGTTATTAAGGGTTTTGACGAGGCTGTAGTTGGAATGGAGAAAGGACAGGAAAAAGAGTTTGAGATTGAATCTGAAAATGCTTATGGGCCTGTTAGAGAGGAGTTAAAAAGAGAGGTTCCTAAAAGTGCATTGCAATTTGATCAAGAACCTAAAGAAGGAATGGGTTTAATGCTGACAAGTCAGGAAGGCAAACAGATTCCTGCAAAAATTGTGAGTGTAGGTGATGAAAATATAACTATTGATTTGAATCATCCTTTAGCAGGTAAGAAATTGATTTTTAAGATTAAAATTGTTGATGTTAAATGATTATAATAAATTTTATAAATCCTGATTTGTTGGATTTTTATGATTAAAGATTTAAATAGGATTATTGATTTGCATTCTTTTGATTGTGGGAGAGTTAATGTTAATTTACTTGGAAAAAGATTAATTAAAAAAGGAAAAGGGAGGTTAATGTTGAGTATGTTTTAATGCTTTGGTAATAAAATGGAATCAAATGAAAATTTAGAGGAGAAGTCTGGTTGCGGATGTGGTCCATTGGGTTGTGGTTTGATGTTGGTTTTAGCATCTTTTGTTATTCGAACAGGATGCAGATACATTCATGAAAATCAAGGACCTAAAATACCCCCTCAATATAGGCGTTATATGGAAAGTCATGATAAGTTAGGAGAAGATGTGGAAAGGTGGGTAGAGAGATATGGAAGTGATGGAAAATATTTATGAGGGTTTTTAACACTACATTTTTTGATTATGAAAGATTTTAGGTATTACATCTTTTAATTTTATTCGTGCAGGAAGTTTTTAGAGATGATAGAAAGTTTTTGCAGGGGGAAAATATAGTGTTTTTGAATTACCATATTGTTTTATTTCAGGGTAAGCGAAAAGTTTAAAAAGGGTAAGGGGATAAAATTAATAAGATGGAATTAGAAAAATTTATTGAGGGGTTTGAAGAAGATAATGATGGGCAATTTAGTGAGCATACTGTTTCAGATCTTACTGAAATCTATAACAATCATAATGGTGAAATGACTCCCGGACATGCTAAGGAATTATATTTTGTTTATAGGTTGTTTATAGGGTAGGTAGAGTAGCGGGAATAGATTATGTTTTTGGTTGGAAAAAGGAACAAAAAGATTAATTTATTGGTTCATACACTCCAAAATACTAACTTCGTATAATGTATCTTGTGCGAAGTTCTTACGCATAAAATAGGTTTTTTGTGGAAAAGGGGTTTTTAATTACTTGGGCCTTCTGAGGGTAAGATTCTAAGTCTGTATCAGGATTAGCACTTAAATCTCTTCTATGATGTCTAAAAGGAAAATTTTTACGAAAAAATCTTCAGAGCTATCTTGATTAGGGTTTGTTTTTCTTAGACCTTGAATCCTTGTTAAATTGTTTATATTTTTTTGGCCTCCTCCATAATCTGCTGTGGCATCATATGCTAAGGATAATGCTTTTTCTAATCCTACACAAGTTTCAAAAGGGTAGTCTCTACCATTGGATGCAGTGCTTTGTATAATATAAGTATCCTCTTTATAATGTCCGAGGACAGTGCATTCAAAAATGGTTGTATTATCTGAATTTTAAGATTTAGGTTCTTTTTAATCTATCATATTCTAATGTGCAAGGTTTTTCTGGGTTCATTTTGTTTTTTTGCAGTCAAAAGGCCATCCTTTTAGTTGTTCTTTATGTTTTTCTGCTATTTTTTGTGCTTCGGGAGTTAAATTTGGTGAATGTATTCGATAAATTCTCTGATTTGTTGGAATTTTATGAAAAACATTGTCTGACTGAAATCCATCCAACTTCATTCCTAAACCTTTTCGAGGAGTTTTTTGAGGGCCTGCTGTGTAATCATGTTGATAAAATTCAGAGGGATAACCTCCTGAATAAGGGATTTGAGTTGTCATGAGTGTTTTAATAGTGAAAGGTTTTTAAAAATTTGTATTATAAAAGATATAATTGTATTTGTAGTGTTAAATGTTAAGGATTTAGAATTATGTAGTGTTAATTATACATGCAGAAAGTTTTAGTTTTTGATAAAAAGTTTTAGTTAAATTAAATTTGTGATTAGATTTGAAAGGTCTGAGGTTATTTTATTGATTGTTGGTTGGTTTGTTATATAAGTGTAATAGATTATTTTTGATGTTAAGTATATTGTTCCTATTGTTATTATTGAACCTATTGCTAATTTTGTATAAAAATCTCCATAGTCATTTAAGATTATTTTGGGTTCTGGATTTGAAATTTTATTTTCCATATTATATAGGGTGAAAAAAGATTTAAAAAATTTGTGAAATTTTGATTTTATAGCTCCAGCTAAAATGGATATGGCTAAAAAAACAAAAAATTTTGGATGCCATTTTCGTGTAATCCTTTAATTTCTTTTTTTTCATGTTATGTTAATAAAAAGATTTTAGATTATTTAAAGTTTTTTTATTGGAAAAATTTAATTAAAATTAATTAAATTTTTGTTAAAAATAGATTAAATGGCTTTTTTAATGCATTTTTGCTTAATTTTTAATTAATTTTTGTTTATTTATGTGTGTTAATTTTTAATTAAAAATTGATTAAAAAATTATTTTGCGAAGAAAAAGGTAATGTAACTAAAAAATTATGTTTTTTTGTTTAAAATTTTCAAAAATTGTTATTTTTTGGGTTGTTTAAACACCCTTAAAATGCTTATTTTTAATGTTTTTTGTTTTTTAGGGGTGTTTAAACAGGGTTTATTTTGATTTTTTTATTGATTTTTATGTTTAAATTTTTTGTTTTTTGTCGTCGATAAAATAGATTTTATAGATAATAATATAGAAACATTTAAAAACATCTTATCTTATTATATATTATGTTTGGGTTATTTTCAAAAAAAGCAGAAAAAAAAGAGGTTGAAGAAATTAAAACAGCTGTTCAAACAGGCTTCAACAGTGTTAAACAGGATATAAACAGTGTAAGCACATGGGTTAAACACCTTGATTCTAAGGATTCTCATTTAAAAAATGAAATTTCTGAACTTAAAGAGGAATTGTCGTCGGTTAGAGATGAACTTGAAGAGATGAGGGCAGTGCTTTCTGTTGTTGAAAATAAACAGGGTTTTAAACAGCTGTTTAAACAGGAACAAACAGTGTTTAATAAACAAACACCGTTTAAGGGTGTTTTAAACAGTGTTCAAACAGGTGTTCAAACAGCATTTTTGGACAATTTATCTACTAGTGAGAGAGCAATAGTATTTGTATTAATGAATTCTGATATGAAATTAAGTTATGAGGATTTAGCTGCTATGCTTGGAAAAGGAAAGGCTACTATTAGGGGGCAAATAAACACAATAAGGCAGAAAAGTGAAGGTTTAATAAAAGAAGTAATAAGTGAGAATAATAAGAAAAGAGTGTATATACCTCAGGATATTAAAGATATTATACTAAAAAGTGAAAAGGTGAGGGTTAAAGGTAAGAAAAAGGGTAAAAATAGTGAAGAATAACTCAAAAAAACTCGAAAAGTGAGAGTTATATAAAATATTTAAATGCAAAAAATCTAAAAAACAATAGAAAAGTGAGGATAGTAAATAAAAAAGGTTTAAATTAGTGGAAAAGGGAGTTAAAAAACATTGTTTTTTGTGGAAAAGAGAGAGTAAATAAAAAAAGAAAGTAGAAAAAGTGAAAATAAAGTATAAAGCTCTGAAATAGTTAAATTTGGATATTTCAGGTCTTAAAACTAAAAAATAAGAAACAAATTATAGAATTAAGTTCGTTATAGCGAATTTAAGATAGAATGTTAAAATATGAGGTGTTTTGTAACTAAAATGCTGATGTAAACTTCTTAAACCTTTAAATTTAAAGGTTTAAAGCTCTCTAAGGTTTATTATGTTTGAAAGTGTTGCTATTTTTTTAAGTTTATCTGAGATTGAAAGGATTACTTTTTTATTATTTTGTTTAGTTTTTAATATGGGGATTCCTTTATTAATCATTCTTTGAACATAATCTCTTATTGAACTTTCGCTTAATCGCAGATGTTTTGCAATCATTTTGTAGGTTATTTCAGAAATTTCCTGTTCTTCAAATTGATATATTGTTGAGAAAACAAGCATTTCTTGATTAGTTATGTGTTTGAATTTTAATCTAATCTCCTTTTTAAGATTATCAAGAGAATTGAGTGCTTCTGAAACTTTTTGCATGTTTGAATTTAGATTTTCAGGGGAAATATCTGTCGAATTGTCTGTCTGATTGTCTGTCTGTCTGTCTGTCGAAACCCCTTCGTTTCCTGTGGAGAATGTTAAATTTAAGGGTTTTAACCCCTCTATTTCCTGTCGAACTGTCGAATTATGTGTCGAATTCACAGAATTTGTCGTATTTTTGTGTCTGTCTGTCGAATTATGTGTCGAAGGGTTTATTTGAGTTTTTATTTCATTTAGAAGTATTTTTAGATTTAATATTTCATTATTCAAAAAGTTAATGTCATCTTTAACTTTTGAAAATGCTTCTTTTAAAGAGTTTTTATTTTCCATTTTTTAGTTTATTTGTGTAAATATCATAAACTTTATTAGATAATCTCCATTTTATTCTTTTGGAAAAAATATCACCTTTTTTATTTTTTCTTATTGGAAGAACTATATTTTTTTCATTTAGTTCGAGGAGAAGTCTTTTGATAAATTCTTCGTCTCTTGCCAGTTCTCTTGCTATTTCTGCTGTAAATGGTTGATTTGGAAATGTATTATAAAGTAAATAAATAATTTGCTCTATTATTTTTTGTTTTTTTTCATTGCTTAATTTCATGTAATTAAAAGGTCTGGATTGCTTTTAAATTTGTTTATTTTATTTCAGATAGGTTTATAAAAGTTGTTGAGTTGTTTATTTTGTATTTCTAAAAGGTGTTTCAATGGAAAATAGACATAAATATTTAAAAGCTGAATTGAGAAAACAGGAAGAGATAATTGGTATCTTGGAACCTTTGGTTAAGGAATGGTTTTTTTCAAAATTTAAGGAATTTTCTGAGAGTCAGTTGTATGGTGTTATGAATGTTTATGAGAGGAAGAATATTTTGATATCTGCTGGAACTGGCAGTGGTAAAACTCTTACGAGTTTTTTAAGTATTTTAAATTATCTTGTTATTCTTAGTAAAAAAGGTGAGTTAGAGGATAAGATATATTGTGTGTATTCAAGTCCTTTGAAGGCATTAAATAATGATATAAATGTTAATCTTATTGGTCCTTTGAATGAAATATTTAAAATTGCAGAGGAAAAAGGTATTGAGTTGCAGGAAATAAGAGTTGGGCTTAGGACTGGAGATACATCGAGTTCTGATAAAGCTAAAATGCTTAAAAAACCTCCTCATATTTTTATTACAACTCCTGAAAGTTTGGCTATTAGTTTGACTACTAAAAAATTTATTGAATTGTTTTTTTGTGTTGAGTTTTTAATAATTGATGAGATTCATTCTCTGGATAATAAAAGGGGTGTTTATCTTAGTATTAGTCTTGAAAGACTTGAAGAATTGAGTAAGATAACTCCTGTTAGGGTTGGGCTTAGTGCTACGATTGCTCCTCTGGAAGAAGTTGCTAATTTTCTAGTTGGAGATGGGAATTGTTTGATTGCTGAAATTAAGAATTCAAAGAAGGTTGATTTAAGAGTTTTGACTGGTGTTAAGGATTTGATTAATGTTGAGAAAGATATGTATTATTCGTTTTATAGTTTGATGGATAAGTTGATTCAAGGGCATAAGACGAGTGTTATTTTCACAAATACTCGTGCTGCAACTGAAAGAGTTGTTAATCATCTGAAAGATATGTTTCCTGAAAATTATACAGAAAATGTAGGTGCTCATCACTCGTCTTTGAGTAAGGAGCATAGATTTAATATTGAGGAAAGATTAAGGAAAGGTGAATTGAAAGTGGTGGTAACTTCGACGAGTCTGGAATTGGGAATTGATATTGGTTTTATTGATTTAGTTATTTTATTAGGAAGTCCAAAAAGCAGTGCAAGGGCATTGCAAAGAATTGGAAGAAGCGGGCATAAACTGCATGAGGTTTCAAAAGGAAGGTTTGTTGTTTTGGATAGAGATGATTTAATTGAATGTTGCATATTAAATAAAGAGTGTGTTGAGAGGAAAATTGACAGGATTTTTTTTCCTAAAAATTGTCTTGATGTTTTAAGTCAGCAGATTTATGGAATGTGCATTCATAAAATTTGGGATATTGATGAGATGTTTAGAGTTATTAAGAAAAGTTATTGTTATTCTGATTTGAGTAAGGAGGATTTTATGAGTGTTATTAGTTATTTGAGTGGTGAGTATGAATTGGAGCATAAGAATATTTATGCTAAGATTTGGTATGATAAAGAGACAAGGCAGGTTGGTAAAAGAGGTAAGATGGCGAGAGTTATTTATATGACTAATATTGGAACAATTCCTGAAGAGAGTTTTATTAGTGTTGTTGCTCGGGGGGAGGGAGGTGAGCAGAAAATAGGTGTTGTTGATGAAGGATTTTTAGAAAAAATGAAACCAGGAGATGTTTTTGTTTTAGGTGGAAGGAAATATGAATTTGCATATACAAAAGGTATGAAAGCTTATGTTAGGAGTGGAATTAAGAAAAATCCAACGATTCCATCATGGTTTAGTGAGCAATTGCCTCTAAGTTTTGATTCTGCTTTGGAAATTGGAAGGTTTAGGAAGTTATTAAATGAAAGATTTAGTTCTGGAAAAAGTAAAAAAGATATTATTAATTTTATTAAGGAATATGTTTATTGCGGTGATAAGATTGCAGGAATTGTTTATAAATATTTTAATGAGCAGTTTAAGTATGCTGGAATTCCTCATGAGGGGAGATTGTTGATTGAGAGTTATAAAGGTGAGAAGAATTATGTTATTTTTCATAGTTTGTATGGCAGGAGAGTTAATGATGCTTTGTCAAGGGCGATTGGTTATTTGATTGGGCAGAAAGTTGGAAGAGATATTGAGATTGGTGTTAATGATAATGGTTTTTATATTGCTGGTGAGAAACTTCCTGTTGATGAGGCTCTTCGGGTTTTGAAATCTAAGGATTTGAGGAAAATATTAGAAGAGGCTATTTTGAAAACAGAGGTTTTGAAGAGAAGGTTTAGGCATTGTGCTGCAAGGAGTTTGATGATTTTAAGGAATTATAAAGGGCAGACAAAAAGTGTTGGAAAACAGCAGATGAAGTCGCATTTTTTAATGAGTGCATTGAATAAAATTAGTAGGGATTTTCCGATTTTGAAAGAGGCTCGGAGAGAGGTTTTGGAGGACTTGATGGATGTTCATAGGGCAGAAGAAGTTTTGAAAATGATTGAATCAGGATGTGTTAAGATTGAGAAAATTGAGAGGAAATTGCCAAGTCCTTTTGCACATAATCTGATTTTGCAAGGGCATTATGATTTAATGAAAATGGAAGATAAAATTGAGTTTTTGAAAAGGATGCATAAAGCGATTTTGGGTGAGATTGGTGGTGGAGAGGAATAAAAAGAAATTAACCATTATAATCGGGAGAGGTGAAGGTCGAGGTATTGGTGAAATATTTCCTTCTTTATCTTGTATATGGGCTGTTCCATGTAATTGATAAGATTGGATCATTTTTGCTCCTACACTAAGACAATATCTAAAAAGATCAGGAGTAGTTAATTTTTCTAATTTTCTTAACCCTTCTATTGCGCTTTTTGCTTCAGGAGTTAAATCAATTGTTAATCATATTGCTTTAGCTTCTAAATCTTCATAGGCATAAAAAATTAAATAAAAAGAATTTAAAAGCATTTATATTTTAGGATAATATGAAAATAAAATATCTTGAGGATTGTTTGCTTTTAGAGATTGAAAATAAGGAGATTTTGGTAGTTGGAGATATACATATTGGAGAGGAGGAATATGGAATTCAGATTAAAAGTATTTTAGATAAATTTGAGAGGGTTTTTGATGTTATTGGGAGTGGGGGGATTGAAATTGATGAGATTGTTTTGTTAGGTGATATTAAGCATGATTTTTCTGGTGTTAGTTATAGTGAGAAAAGAGATATTTATAGGTTGATAGATTATTTAGAAAAGAAAGTTAGGAAGATTGTGATTATAAAAGGCAATCATGATAATTATTTAATTAGTGTTTTAAGGGGCAGGGGGATTGGTTTGTTGGATTGTTATTCTGTTGGAAATGTTGTTTTTTTGCATGGTGATAGGGGGGTGGAAGAGTGTTTAAACAGGTGTTTAAACAGTGTTTCAACAAGGGTAAAGAGTTCGACAGATATTTCGACAAATGGGCAGACAGACAATTCGACAGGGTTGATTGTTATGGGACATTTGCATCCTGCGATTAGTTTAAAAGATGAATATAAAAAAGAAAAGTATAAGTGTTTTTTAAGGGGGCAGTGGAAAAAATGTAAGGTAATTGTTGTTCCAAGTTTTAGTGAGTATGGTATTGGTTTTGATTTAAGGTTATTGAAAAATGATGATTCAAGGAGTTTTATTAGTGGAAAGGATTTGAAGAATTTTGAGATTGTTGTTTATGATTCTTTAGAAGGTAAGGAGTATGAATTTGGGAAATTGAGTGATTTAGTATAATAATGTTTAAAATATAGAAAGGTTTTTTGAATTATGCTTAGAAAAAGATTAGGTGTTAAAAGAGAAGTGTATTCAAAGAATTGTGAAGAGAATGGTGAATTTAGTGAGGTTCATGGATGTTTTTTAGATAAATTAAGACCTTATTCTGATATTAAAAGAGGTATATATGCTAGTCAAAGAGAGGATGGGATTTTTGATGTTGATAATCGTTATGTTGATGAAAGTGAGATTTTAGATTCTTCTGAATTAAGGATTTTAGGTATGAATGCTTTTGTCAGGATTTACACATTAAGAGATGGATATTCGCAAGTTAATTTTGTTTATGCAAATGAATCAGATAGTTTAGATGTTAATGATGTCAGGGGTTTGATTGAGTCCTGTGGTTTTGAATATTCAAGAGGAGATAGGAAGGAAATAGATTATAATATAAGTTTTGAGGAAAGGAGTTGATTAAGAGAGATTATCTGTTAAATAATTAAAAATGTAATAATATTTAAATATGATGTTGTATCAATTTTAATAATTATTTGAAAGGGGGTAAAAAAGATGAAAAGTATAATAATAAGTTGTATGTTATTACTTTTAATGGTTAGTATTGTTAGTGCAAATTGTTATAATGGGTTGCAAGATGTTGATGAGGAAAATGTAGATTGTGGAGGAGATTGTGTATCATGTGATACATCAATTGAGTTATTGATGGATTATAAAAAATTTCCTTCATGGAAAGATACTTATGATTATTTTAATTATACTGATCCTAATTGGGAAAATTTTGAAAGATATTTTGATAAATGGTATATTGATAGATTTGGCACAGGATTTTGGACTTATCTTATTGAAGATTATGGAGAAGATAAAATGAATTGGCCAGTAAGTTTGCAAAGCGGATGCATAGAACTTTGTCAAAATACTGGAGAAATATATGCAATGGGAGGAGGTGCTGGTAATAGAGGTAGTTCTTTTATAAGAAAAGTCAATAAAGAAAGTAATCAACTTGAGATTGTTGATTGGGTTGGTGAACCTTATTACCATATTCAGGAATGTGTTTATTCTCCTAATGATGAATCTATTTATATAATGGGAGGATGGAGAGAGATTGAATGGTTATATGATTTAGCATTATGGAGAACCACTAATGAAATTTACAAATTCGATTGCAATAGTGAAAAAAGTGAAAAATTAGATTTGGAACTAAAGGGATATGAAGGTACAGGATATTTTGACCCTGTATATTCAGAAGCAGATAATTCAATTTATATCTTTGGTTATGGATGGAATAATGGATATTTTAATCATGGATACAAACGAGATATTTTCAAGTTTGATTTAACTAATAAGGAAGTTATTGATACTGGGATTGATTTAGGTAATCCTGCACATGCATCTGTTACAGTTTATGACCCTGTTCAAGAAGTTATATATCTTTTTGGTGGTTATTTTGGAGAAAATGTAATACAAAAGTATGATGTTAATACAAAAGAACTAACAAAACTTCAAACAACACTTCCTGTAAGAGTTAATGCTGCAGATGGTGGTTCTGATGGATTTTATTATGATGGGAAGATATATTTATTTGCAAAAAGAGCATATAATAAGTCATTAATCTTTGATCCTATAACTGAAGAAGTAGGATTTTCGTTTTATGATTTTCCTGTTGTTGAACCTGAAGGAATGCCTGTGTGGAATATTTTTGATACTGTATTTGATGGTGAAAAAACCTCTTATCTACTTTCTTCATTTTATCTGTATTCTATGAATCTTGATAATTTAGATTCAGATGGTGATGGTGTATTAGATGATGTTGATATGTGTCAAAATACTAAAATTCCAGAAACAACTGTTCCTGAAATAAAGCTTGGTGTTAACAGATTCGCTTTATTAAATGAAGATTTGATTTTTGATACAACTTTACCAAAAGGCAAGGGACCTCAAGTTGAGTTTACTTTAGAAGATACTAAAGGTTGTAGTTGTGAACAAATTTTATCATTTTATGAAGATGAAATGAAAGGGCATTGGAAGTTTGGATGTAGTAAGAGTGTTATGGAAGATTGGATTGAAAGTTTATAGAAATTTTTTATTATTTTTTCTTTTTTTATTTTATTAAGTATAATCTTTAGTTTGCAGAATTATTTTTAATAGTGTTGTTAAATTTAGTTTCCTTTGTTTTCTTGATTTTGAATATTGAGTTTAGGCATTGGAATGTGATAAGGAAGTGCCATGTCATCTTCTAAATTTAATGCTTTGATATTGCATTTGTTCATTATGAAATTAAATAATGCTGTTCGTGAGTTTTCAGGAATCTTCTTTTCTTTCCATTTTTCTGTGAATTCATTTAATTCATTTTTATCTGGAATTAATAAAATAGAACCTTGGAATTTTATTTTTGCAGAGTCTTCTGAATAAGTTATATGAAATTTAAAATAGATTTTTATTGCTTGGTTTTCTGATATTGGGATTGATTCTGTTTTAACATCATTTATATCTATGTTTTGGTCTACTTTTAACTGTCCTTGGATTTTTTCTTTTCTTTCTATTGAAATACTTGTTAAATTAAATCCTATTATTCTCATAAGATAAGATAGAAAAATTGGTTTTTAAAGATTGTTGTGAGAAGGTGTATAAGAGTTCTTAGGGTGGTTTTTGAATGTAATAATGTTTTCAAAGATGTGAAGATTTTTAAATTATGATTAAAACTTAGTGGGAAGAGTTGGTAATATGATTGCATATAATAGGGATTAAAAAGAGATGTATAAAGTTAAGTGTAAAATAGATTTTGGATTATAGTTTTATTTTTAAAGGAAAAAATATTTTTAAAATATGTATAGTAGATTTTATCTTCATTTGAATTGTGGAAATGTTAGTAATGAAAAGAGGGAAAAGATAAAAAAAAGTTTAGTGAAACTCAGTGGTTATTCTCATGCAGAATATTGTGTTGAAGAAGGAGAATGTTTTTATTTTTTTGATGAAGGATTGAGCAGGAGAGAGGTTTTAGATATTACTTCTAAACTTTGTTTTCATGGAGTTTCTAAATGGGAATTTAGTAATCCTAGAATAAATGATAAAAAAGAATAATAAAGGAGATAAATTTGAAATAAGTGATTTTTAGTATTATCTTAAAAACAAGTGAGAGTTAGGTTAAGATTATTGTTTAAAAATTGCTCTTCTTTTATTTGTCTTTTAAATTTGTCATAAGTTCCTGATTTTTAGGTCTTTGTTTTATTTCTCTTAATTAATCTTAATAAAAAGTTTTTGCACTTTTACATTAAATCTTCTTCAGAAACTACAATAAAATCGCCGATTGCAATTATTGAGTTGTAAGGTATTAAAAGTTCGCCTCTTTGAGATGATTCTAAATTAAGTTCGTCAATGTGTTGAGAAGGTTCTTTTATAACTAAATGAATTAGTTCACCTGTTCGGGTTTCAAAAGTTATGTCTTTTACTATTCCGAGTTTTTTACCTTCTTTTGTGACAATGTGTTTGTTTAAGATTTCTTTATGAGGTCTTTTTTCAATAGTCATTTTAAAATTAAGGAGATATTATTTATAAAGTTTTGTATGAGAGAGTTTGTGTAGTAATTTTGAATTAAGTATGGATTGTTTTTAGTTATGAATGTTTAGAGTAGTAGAGTAGTAGAAAGAGATTTTATTAAAATAATTATAAGAAATTAATTAAAATTGAATTATAAGGAAAATAATTATACAATACAGAGTGGTAAGATAGATTTGAATGAGTTTGAAGAGATTGAAATAAGATATACCCCCACCCTTTGATTTCGTCTGGAAAAGTAGTGGGTGAGAGATGGTTGGATTTAAAGGTTTTAGAGGCTTAAATTAATATTGAAAAGGTTTATAAAAAGATTTTATATTTTTTATTTATATTTATATTTATAAACTTTATTATATTATATTATATATATTAATTATTATATTATATTTTTTTTAGATTATATTTTTTTAGATTATATTTTTTTAGATTTGTTATATTAATTATTATATTATATTTTTTTATATTATATTTTTTTATATTATATTTTTTTAGATTTGTTATATTAATTATTATATTATATTTTTTT
>CAYUZV010000004.1:67086-83511 GCA_964448605.1 Candidatus Woesearchaeota archaeon | reverse complement strand
TTTTAGATTATATTTTTTTAGATTTGTTATATTAATTATTATATTATATTTTTTTGAGGTTTTTTAGAAATTTGTTAAGAATTATAAGATTTGTTAAGAATTATAAGAATATGAATTTTAGGTATATGGTTGTTTTATATTTCCAATAGAAATAAGGGTGTCAGGGTTTTTGTGTTTTTTTTAGGTTTTTTTTGAGTTTTTTTGATTAGGTTGTTTTGTTTAAGATTATTTTTTGTTAATTTTTTTGTTAATTTTTTGTTTCCAGAAGAATTAAAGGTGTTGGGTTTTAGTTATTTTTTAGTGTGAATATGTTTATAAAGTTGAGATATTTGATGATTATAAATTATGAGGTAAAGAGGATGAATGAATTAGATAAGATTTTTGATTCTGTTGAGACAAGGAGTTTGTTTAAAGATAAAGGTATTTTGCAGTCAAATTATACTCCTGATAATATTCCACATAGAAGTGAGCAGATTGGATATGTTGCAAGTGTTCTTGCTCCTGCTTTGCTTGGTAATAGGACGAGTAATTTGTTTATTTATGGTGTGACTGGGACTGGTAAAACTCTTTCTATTCAACATGTTGCAAATGAATTGTCTAAGAGAGCTGTTGAAAAAAAGATTTTGAGGATTGAGTATTTGAATTGCAAGTTGAAAAAAGTTGCTGATACTGAATATAGGATTTTGGCTGAATTAATTAAGAAACTGGGAGGAAGTGTTCCTGCAACTGGTTTGCCTACTGACCAGGTTTATTTTAGGTTTTTGGAGTTATTGGAAAAAAGTGATGAGAAATTGTTGATTTTGATTTTAGATGAGATTGATCAGGCTGTTAAAAAAATTAATGATGAGTTTTTGTATAATTTGACAAGATTGAATACTGAATTAAAAGATAAGCAGATTATTTTAGTAGGTATTAGTAATGATTTGAGATTTTTGGATAGTTTGGATCCTCGTGTTCGGAGTTCTTTGTCAGAGGAGGAGTTGGTTTTTCCACCTTATAATGCTTTGCAGTTACAGGATATTTTGAGAAAAAGGGCTGATGAGTCTTTTAAAGATGGTGCTGTTGATGATGGTGTTATTTCTAAGTGTGCTGCTTATGCTGCTCGTGAGCATGGTGATGCTCGTCGTGCTTTGGATTTGTTGAGGGTTGCTGGAGAGTTAGCTGAAAGAGCTGCAAGTGGTAAAATTAAAATTGAACATATTGATCAGGCAAATGATAAGATTGAGAAAGATAAGGTTTTGGATATTGTTGAGACTGGAACAAGGCAGTTTCAAATGGTTTTGTATTCAATTATTAAATTAGTTGAAAAGAGTAAGAAAGAAGGTAATAAAGGGAGTGTTTATACTGGTGATATTTTTGATTATTATAGTGGTTTGTGTAAGATGAATAAAGTTGATTGTTTGACTCAAAGAAGAGTTGGTGATATTATTGCAGAATTGGATATGTTGGGTTTGATTAATGCTCGGGTGATTTCAAAAGGTAGGCATGGTAGAATGAGAGAGATTCAATTGACAATTACTGATAATGTGATTGAGAGGGCTAAGGGGATTTTGGGGGAGGGGTTGGGAGTTTAAGGGATTTTGGAGAGGTGTTGGGAGTGTGAGGTTGGTGTGGGAAATGGGTTTTTGGAAGGTGTGTGGGTTTTGGAGAGTTTGGAGGTTTGAAGATGGTTGTTTTTGATAAGTTTTTTGATTATGATGTTTGTGGAAATGAAAGAGAAAGATTTTTTCTTTTTGCTGAAACCAATCTTTATTATGTTTGCGTTAGAGGATGTGAGGAACCTTTATTTATAAGAACTCAACAATATTTTTTTGAGATGAATTCTTATTTTTTAGATGTTATAAGGAATTCTAAATTTTCATGGTCACGAATAATTGTTTCATTAAAAGAGGATTCTGGATTAGTCGAGGTTGAAGATAGGTATGATTATGGATTGGATTTTGCAAAGGAATTTGTTGATTCAAGGAATCGGAATAGATATGTTCAAAATTGGATGGTTGATAGTTATAATAATTTTTGTGGTATTTATGATGCAAGTCTTTCTGATGTTTTTGCAAGGGATTTTTTTATGAGTTTTATTTAGAATGACTTTAGAAAAATTTTAGAATAATTATTTTTGAAAAATATCTAATCAACCTGTGAACCATAAATTTCTTGAACTATTTTATCAAGATAATCTGTATTAAGTTTCTCACCTACTCTCATCATTTTTTCAATAGCATTACCCATTTCATTTAACATTCCTCCTATATATTGTCCTGCTTTACTGTCTGCCATTAAAGCATCTGACATCTCTTGAAATAAATTTTTTATATTTTTTTGATTTCTTGTTGTGTAATCTCTAAATGATTCTGGTGTAGGAAATCTTTCTCTTATGATTGCATATCTTGTTTCTTTTTGAGTAGCTTTTTCCAAACCTTCTGTTTCTGCTATTTCAGATAATTTGTTCAACATTCTATCATTTTCTTGAGCATATTCAAAAACTTTTTCATGTGCTCTTTCAAAATTAGCCATTGCATCTTCGCCAATATCAAAACCTTCACTTTCTCTCATTTCTTTAAAGTGAGTGTTTGACTTTGCTCTTAATTCACCAGAAGTCATATATTGATTTCTAGCTTGTTCTGTAATTATTTGTCTTAATAGGTTGGGATTATCAAATTGTGCTCTTATCTGTGGTAGCATTTCTGCTTGATAGCTTGCTAACATCTCTTTTTTTTCATCTTCTCCTATATCTTCTTCTATATATGTTTCTATGGACTTTATCATAGAATTACCAAACTCTTCAGCTAATTCAACTAACATTGTTTTATATTGTGGTTCAGAAGAGAATAGTCGATACATTTCATCTGCTCTTTGTTGAACAAGAGCTTCTCTTAATTGTGTTTCAAGGGTCATTTTTTAGTAAAATATATTAGTTTAAAAGGTTTTATATTCTTGATTATGTTATAATTTAAAAACTTTTGAAGTTTGTATTATTAGGAGGTTTTTATGAGTAATATATTGAAGTTGTTTGTTGAAAAAGGTTTTTTATTGGACAAGGATTTGCTTGAGTTTTTGAATGAACTTGGTGATAAAGAGGTTGCGAGTGAAATTGTGAATAAGATAGCTGTGACTTCGCATAAAAGAGTTATTACTAAAAATCTTGTTGATGAGAATATTGATAGAATTAAGCCAATACTTTTTGGATTAGATAATGAAAAGAAAAAATTAGTTGATAAATATTTTGTTAATATTAGTATTAATGTTGAGGTGAAGAAAGAAAGCAGTGTTGAAGAGAATGTTGAAAAAAGTGTTGAGAAAGAAGTTGATTTCGGAAGTGTTGATTCAGAGAGGATTGAGAGAGGAGTTGTTAAGGTTTTGTCTTCTCCTGTTTTAGCTTCACAAAAATTAGAGGTTCGGGATTTTGTAAGGCATTTTAGAAATCGTTATGTTTTTTTAAAGGGTATTTTGCAACAGAGAATTGAATTGGAGAATCTTACAAGTATTGATAAAATTTCTGGGAATCAGGATTTTTCTATTATTGGAATTGTTACTGATAAGAGAGTTACTAAAAATAAAAATATTATTTTAGAGGTTGAGGATTTGACTGGAAAAACTAATTTGTTGATTACTCAAACTAAGGAAGAGGTTTTTAAAAAGTCAAAAGAGATTTTGTTGGATGATATTATTGGTTTTAAGTGTTCTGGTTCTAAGGATTTTTTATTTGTGAATGATTTTTTTTATCCTGATGTTTTTGTTAAGGATAAGAATCGGACAAAGGATGATGTTTATGTTTTGTTTGTTTCTGATTTTCATATTGGAAGTGGGAATTTTTTAGAGAAGAATTTTAGTAAGTTTATTAATTGGTTGAGTGGAGAGGGTTGTGATGCAAAGGAAAAAGAAACTTTGAAGAAGATTAAGTATATGTTTGTTGTTGGTGATTCTATTGATGGTGTTGGAATTTATCCTGGGCAGGAAAAGGATTTGGTTGTAGGTGATATTAAAGAGCAGTATTCTATTTTGTCAGATTTTTATAAGAAAATTCCTAAACATATTTCAATTATTCAGTGTGCTGGACAGCATGATGCTGTGAGAGTTGCAGAACCACAACCTCCTATTGCTGAAGATTTTGGTGAGTTATTGCATGAGATTGATAATTTGTATTTAGTTAGTAATCCAAGTATGATTGAGGTTGAAGGAGGTGTTAAGATATTAATGTATCATGGAGCAAGTATGCATGGAATTATTAATGAAGTTGAAGAGTTGAGATTGTCTAATGCTCATTCTACTCCTGCAAAAGTTGTAAAGCATTTATTGTTAAGAAGGCATCTTGCTCCAAGTCATGGTGTTACAACTTATATTCCTAATGCAACAGAGGACCCTATGTTAATTAGAGAAGTTCCTGATGTTGTTACAACAGGTGATTTGCATAGAACTGATATTGATAAATACAATGGAGTTTTGATTGTTTCTAATTCTTGTTGGCAGTCAATTACTGCTTTTGAAGAAAAAGTAGGGAATAATCCAGACCCTTGCAAGGTTCCTGTTTTGAATTTGAAAAATATGAGTATTAAAATTTTAGATTTTAGTGAAGATGATTCATTAGAAGAAGATGGAAGGTGTAGTGTAAAAAATGAATGTAAGGAGGAGGGTAAGGTTTGTAAGGAGGAGGGTAAGGTTTGTAAGGAGGAGGGTAAGGTTTGTAAGGAGGAAGGAGAGAAGATTGTTTGTTAAGAATTATTTTTCTAATTTTTTTAGTTTTTCTTTTCTTTCTTGTTCTTTTTGTTTAAATCTTAGAATTTCTCCTTCATAATACCCTCCAGTAGTATCTAATCTAAATTCTTTTTTGTTTATTTTATTCTGATGTTTTTCTTGTTGTTTTACTTGCCCTACGATTTGTTTTAGAAGTCTTTTCTTTCTTTTCTTTTTTTCATTCTTTCTTTTGGTCATTTTCTAGTTTTTTTATTTTATTTTTTATATCTGAAATTAATCTTTCTGCATCTTTGATTAAAATAGTGTTGTTTGCAGTAGAATTGTTAGTTTTTGTATGTAAATATCTATTATATATTTGTTCTGCTTTTATTTTTTTTAGGAGTTTCATAAAATCTTTTTTATAATATTTCTTGTTTTTTACCAGGCATTCTAAAATGTATATACCTCTTAATCTTAAAATTAAGGAATAAGCTACATCATCTGCTGTTTTAGTGCTTTTCAGTTTTTTGTCTAAATTTATCATTTTTTTATTTATTTTTAATATTTTTTTTGTGGATTCTAAATAGTTTGAAATATCTTTTTTAGTTAAGTTGCTTTTTTTATAAGTTTCAATCAGAGATTTATTAATCAGAGTTTTTGCTTCAATTATCATTGGATAAATATATAATGCATTTTCTTTTATTTGTTTTTTTAATTTATTTTCAGATATTAAAACAAGATTATATTTTTCTATTTGAAGTATTTTATCAGTATTTTTGGTTATTGCAAGAATATCAATATCACTTTTTTCATCATAATCCTTTCTTGCATAACTTCCAGTAAGATATAATCCTTGAATGTCTTTTAATAACTCTTTTTTGTAAAGTATTTGTATTATTTCTTTTAGAATATCTTCTATAGATAATTCTAATAAAGTTACCTGGACTTTTTTATTTATCCAGTTTTTAGGAAGAACCACTCCTGAGGAAGTTCCTAATTCTCTTGTAAATTTGGTTATTGTTTCCATAAATATTATAATATATTATAATATATAAGTTTTTCTATTTGTTTTTTTAAATATATAAATTCTTTTAAAGAAGTGGAATGTGGTTTTAATATGTTAAATGGAGGTTAAAATGGATAAACATATAATTGCTATAACTGGAATCATTGTAAAAGATGGAAAGTTTTTAATTACTCAAAGGAATTTTCAGAAAAAGGCTTTTCCAGGAAAGTGGACTGTTCCAGAGGGGAGAATTGAGTTTGAAGATTATAATAGATATCAAAAAGATACTTCTGAACATTGGTATAATATTGTTGAGAAAGTTTTGAAGAGAGAAGTTAAGGGAGAGGTTGGATTAGAAATTAAAAATGTTCGGTATTTAGTAAGTGTGAGTTTTATGAGAGGAGAGGATCCTACTTTGATTTTAAGTATGTATGCTGATTGGGATTCTGGAGAGGTTGTTTTAAATGATGAGAGTGTGAATTATAAATGGGTTAGTTTGGAAGAAGCTAAAAATTATGATTTGATTGAAGGAATTTATGAAGAATTAGAGATGTTGGATAAAATTTTGAAAGGAGAAAGGGCTGGAGAGGGGGGTGAGGAAGATGGAATTGTTGAGAAGATTAGGAAATTTGTTGAGGATGAATGTAGAAAACCTACAAGTAAATATGGTTATGATATTTATATTCACCATTTTATTCAGGTTAGGAATTATGCTTTGGAGTTGGTTGATAAAGTGGGAGGGGATAGGGAGATTGTTGAGTTGAGTGCCTGGTTGCATGATATTGGTTCTATTATTTATGGAAGGGAAAATCATCATATAACTGGAATGAAAATTGCTGAAGAGAAATTGAAAGAGTTAGGTTATCCTCAGGATAGAATTGAAAAAGTTAAACATTGTATTTTTTCTCATAGAGGCAGTCAGAATATTTCTAAGGAAAGTGTTGAGGCTCAAATAATTGCTGATGCAGATGCTATGTCTGCTTTTGATAATATTGGAGGACAGTTTAAAGCAACTTTTATTTATGATAATATGAATCAAAATGATTCAAGAGAATATGTTTTAAGAAAGTTAGTCAATTCTTATAATAAAATTTCTCCTTCTGCTAAAGAATTGGTTAAAGATAAATATGGGGCAGCTATGGTGTTGTTGAGAGGTGAAAAATGGCAAAAACATTAAGAGAGGAAAAGATTAAAGAACAGTTGAAAGAACTTAGTGATGATAGTGAGGATTATTTTAAAAATCTTAAAGAGAAAATTGATTTGAGTTATGATGTTGCTGGAAAGGCTCGGGCAAAAGGGCTGGATCCTGATGATAAGGTTGAGGTTCCTTTGGCTATGACAATGGCTGCGAAAGTTGTTAGATTGATTTCAACTAAATATTCTCAATTAGACAGGGAGGATGTTATTGAAAGGATTTTGGAATTGGAAAGGCAGTATGGTGCTTTGGATATGTCTGTTAGTTTTAAAATTGCAGAGGAAATTGCTAAGGAAAAGTATTGTAAGTTTGAGACTCAATTAGAGGCAATGGATGCTGGGATTAGGGTTGGTTTTGCTTATGCAACTTTAGGTGTTGTTTCAAGTCCAATTGAAGGTTATACTGAAATTAAGACAGGTAAAACTAAGACAGGTGAAACTTATTTAAGGGCTTATTTTTCAGGACCGATAAGGAGTGCTGGAACTACTGCAAGTTGTGTTGTTTTAATGATTATTGATTATATAAGGCAGTTGTTTGGTTATGCGAGGTATGATCCAACTGAAGAAGAGTGTAAGAGAGTTGTTACTGAGTTGTATGATTATCATGAGAGAGTTACTAATTTGCAATATCTTCCTACTGAGGATGAGGTTTTTTTTCTGGCTCAACATATGCCTTTTCAGGTTTGTGGTGATCCTACTGAAAAAAAAGAGGTTTCTAATTATAAGGATTTAGCGAGAGTTGAAACGAATTTTATTAGAGGAGGTTTTTGCTTAATTATGGGTGAAGGGCTTGCACAAAAAGCACCTAAAGGGTTGAGGATTTTGAAAAAGGTTCAGAAAAATGGTTTTAAGGTTCATGATTGGGAATGGTTGGATGAGTATGTTGAGATGCATGAAAAAAGAACAGTTGGAAAATCAGGTGATGATAGTCCTACTTATATTAAGGATTTGGTTGCTGGTCGTCCTGTTTTAGGGCATCCTCAAAAAGGTTTTAGATTTAGATATGGAAGGTCAAGAGTTGCTGGATTTTCAGCTGTTAGTATTTCTCCTGCAACAATGGGAATTACTTCAGATTTTATTGCAACAGGAACTCAACTTAAAATAGAAAAACCTACAAAAGGATGCATTACTACTCCTTGCGATAGTATTGATGGTCCTATTGTTAAATTGAAAAACGGAGATGTTAGGAAAATTAAAACTTATGAAGAGGCAAAAGATATTTATGAGAGGGTTGATGAGATTATTTATTTAGGTGATATGCTTTTTCCTTTAGGTGATGTTATGAACAGAAATTCTAAATTAGTTAAGCCGGGTTATGTTGAGGAATGGTGGAATTTAGAGTTGGAGAAAGGAGGAGGTAAGGTTGAGAATTTTTTTAAAGTTGATATTTCTGAAGCTGTTAAGTTGAGTCAGAAGTTTGGAATACCTTTACATCCTTCTTATATTTATTATTGGACTCAGTTGAGTTATGAAGAGTTTTTAGGTTTTATTGATTGGTTTTCTCATTCAAGAGTTAATGAAGGAAAATTGTTGTTTCCTTATAATAGTCAGGAAAAGGAAAGGTTTAAGGTTGGGAAAAGGGCTTTGGAGATTTTAGGAGTTATTCATACTGTTGGTGTTGAGAATGTTATTCTTCGTAAGCAGGAGACTTCGGGATTATTATTGAATTTAGGTTTTGATTTGAATTATGAAGGTGAATTAAATATTTCAAGAAAGTTTGATTCTGATTCGGGGCAGGATGTTGATATTTTGAAAATTATTAATGAAATGAGTGAGTTTAAAATTAAAGATAAGGCAGGTGAATTTATTGGTTCGAGAATGGGTCGTCCTGAAAAAGCAAAGATTCGTAAATTGATTGGAAGTCCTCATGTTTTGTTTCCTGTTGGTAATGAAGGGGGTAGATTGAGAAGTGTTAATGAAACTTATAAAGTTGGAACAGTTAGAGGGGATTTTCCATTTAATTATTGTGATAAATGTCAGAGAGAAAGTATTTATAGGGTATGTGAGGTGTGCGGGGGAAAAAATAAGGTTAAGAGTTATTGCAATAGATGCAAGGTTGAAGGAGAAGAGTGCAGTGTTCATGGAAAGACTGGACATTATAAAAATACAAGAATAAATATGGCTCATTATTTTGAAAATGCAAAAAAGAAATTAGGAATGTTGAAACATGAAATTCCTGAATTAATAAAAGGTGTTAGAGGAACGAGTTCTGAAAATCATGATTTGGAGAATTTGTGCAAGGGAATTTTAAGGTCAAAATATAATCTGAATGTTAATAAGGATGGCAGTGTGAGATATGATATGACTGAAGTTCCTTTGTCGCATTTTAAGCCTTGTGAAATTGGAGTTGGTGTTGAGAAATTGAAAGAGTTGGGTTATTTGAAAGATTGGAAGGGAAAGGAGTTGGTTGATGAGAATCAGATTTTGGAGTTGAAACCTCATGATGTTTTGTTGCCTTGCAATGATTTGTCAGGTGATGAAAGAGCTGATGTTATTTTTATGAATGTTGCAAGGTTTGTTGATGAATTGCTTGTTAAGTTTTATGGTTTAGAACCTTTTTATAATATTAAGAGTCGTGAGGATTTGATTGGGCAGTTGGCTGTGAATATGGCCCCACATAATTGTGCAGGAGTTATTAGTCGTATAATTGGTTTTACTAAAATTCAGGGATTGGTTGGAAGTCCTTATTTGCATGCTGCTATGCGGAGAGATTGTTTGAGTTATGATAATTATGTTTCTATTGAGAAAAATGGCAAGTGGATTGTTGATAAAATTGGAAATATTATTGAAGGAGTTAAACCTTGTGCGAATGTGGATTGTTTTGGGACATTAGGTTCTAAGGTTAGAGGAGTTAATGTTTGGAGTAATCCTGGTAAACAGCAGGTGTGTGAGATGACTAAACATACTCCTGGAAATCTTTTGAAAATTAGAACAGAGGATGGAAGAGTTTTAGAAGTTACTGAAAATCATAAATTATATGTTAAAGGCAAAATTGAAAAAAGAGCTTGCGAGATTGTTGAAGGGGATAAATTAATGGTTAGTTATAAACGAGATATAAATGAGGCAGATATTGATTCTGTATTTTTGCCTGAGATTTTTCAAGATAGGGATGATGTTATGCTTAGAGGTGTCAGGGATTTTTTGAGTAATTTTGAGAGTATGAGTAAACATGAAAATTATTGTTTTAGGGATAGTTTTCCTATAAAAATGGTTAAGGGAATTTTGGAGAAATCTGGTAGGAGTTTAAGGGATTTGCCTGATTCTGTAAAAATTGCAATTAAAAGAGATAGAGTTAGTTTGCCTTTGAGAATTAAATTTGATGCCGGATTGTTTTCTTTGATTGGTTTGTATATTGCTGAAGGTTATATGAGAGAGGTTAAGAGTGAAAAAGGTTTGTTTCAGGTTTATTTTGCTGCTCAGGATGAGGAGGTTAGAGAGTATATTTATAAGAATATGTTTCAGTGTTTTGGATTGAAACCTAGTGAGAAGAAACCTGATAGAGTTAATTATTCTTCCCGACTTCTTTATGAATTATTTAAAAATTATTTTGGATTAAGTGTTGGTGCCAAGAATAAAAGGATTCCTTCTATGTTTTTGAATTTTTCATTAGATAAGGTTGCTGTTTTGCTTAGAGGTTATTTTGAAGGTGATGGAAGTGTTAGTTTGAGTGATATAAGGATTACATGTGATAGTGTTAGTGAAGGATTGAAACATGATTTGAGTTTTGTTTTGTCCAGATTTGGGATTTTTACTAAGTTTTATGAATATGAGAAAGAGCCAGGACCAAGAGTCAGAGATTTTTATATTAAAAAAGGAGAAGATATTCCTAAGTTTAAAATTACTAAGATTATTGTTCCTTCAGATTTTGTTTCTAAATTTTCTAAAATTGGTTTTTTGTCTAATCGTAAAAATAGGATTTTGAAGGAGATTTGTGAGAGAAATCCTTATGGTATGAAAATTGATTTTGATGAAGGTTATGTTTATCCTCGCGTTGTTTCTGTTGAGAGCGGGGGTGAGAGGGAGAGTTATTGTTTTAATGTTTTGAATGAGCATAAGTTTTTTGCAAATGATTTTTTAGTACATAATTGCGATGGTGATGAAGCTTCAATATCTTTGTTATTAGATGTTTTGATAAATTTTTCTAAAAAGTTTTTGCCTTCTCATAGGGGTGGAACTCAGGATGCTCCATTGGTTTTGAATGGGAGGATTTTGGCTCGTGAGGTTGATGACCAGATTTTGGATTTTGAGTTAGTTGATTATTATCCTTTGGATTTGTATGAGAAAGCTGAAAAAGGTTTGCATTCATCAGAGGTTGATATTGAAATGGTTAAGCAGAGGATAGGAAGAGGAGAGGATCCTTATGTCAATGTTGGATTTACTCATGATACAAGTGATTTTAATATGGGTGCTGTTTGCAGTTCTTATAAAATTTTGCCAACTATGAAAGAGAAAGTTGAAAAGCAGATGGAGTTGTGTGAGAAGTTAAGGGCTGTTGACCAGAGTGATGTTGCTCGTTTGATAATTGACAGGCATTTTATGAGAGATTTGAAAGGTAATCTTAGGAAATTTAGTCAGCAGACTTTTAGATGCAGTTCTTGTAATACAATTTATAGAAGACCTCCATTGAATGGAAGATGTCCTTGTGGAGGAAATATTATTTTTACAATTGCTTATGGAAGTATTATTAAATATTTGGAACCTGCTCTGGATTTGACTCGTAATTATAATGTTTCTGCTTATATTAAACAGGATTTGGAATTAACTAAAAAATATATTGAGAGTATTTTTGGAAGAGATGATGAAAAGCAAGAGGCTTTGGAGAGGTGGTTTTAAAGTAAGATAATGTTTATTAAGCGAGGGAGTTTAATTTTTTATGGCTTATGATTGTGAAATAAGATACATGCTTTAGAAGGGGTTGTTTTAGGTTTTTGTGAGTGTATTAGAAATGGGTTTGATGAGGTGAGTTTGAGTGGAAGGGTTTATGTTGGAGGGCATGGATATTCTTCAGATGTTAATGCTCGTGGAATTTTGCCTGAATCTTCTGTTGATGTTATTTATAGTAATAATGATTTAGATAATTTTGAAGTTTGTTGTTTTTCTGAAAAAATTGTTCCTGATTTGGTTGAGAAGATTAAGAGTGATTTGGGTTTGTGATATGAATAGGTTTGATGATTGTGATTGGATTTATATTAATAAATGGGTTGATGAAGTTTTTTGGAGGGTTTTTTTAGATAGCGTTTTTGAAATATCTTTTGTAAGATATATTTTGTTTTTCATATAATTTTATAAACGCCTTTTTTTCACCATATTATGGAAGATTTATGGTTGCCTAGTCAAACTCATTGGGAGATTTTTGAAGATTCTTTAGAAAAAAGAGTTACTATAATTAGATTTCTTTCGCCTGAATATATATTTAAGTTAAGAAAGATGGAGCAGAAAGGTCGTCCAGAGCTCTTGGAGGAATATTTCGAGACTCTTAATGGTGTTTTTTTAAAAGTGAAAGAGATTATACGACCACTGATGGAAGGATAGGAAATTATGATTTTGTCGCACCAATGGGGATTTTAAAAGGAGAAGAAGAGGAAACTCAGGAATTTTGGGATGAACATTCTGATAGATATGGTTTGCCTAGAAAAACTCCAATAAATCCTGAAAATTCTTGGCTTATGATAAGATATGGAGTTTGTGTAGATGAATTTCAATATAAAGGAAAATCTAAATTTGGTGTTCCTATTTTTATAGGGGCTTTGGATGAGAATGTTTCAGAAACGCTTGCTATTTGTGATGGGCAAGTAGATATTTTTAATAAATATTTTGATTGTTTAGAAAAGGAAGGTTTTAAGGTTTATCCTGTTGGTGAATCTGTTTAAAAAAATTTAAAAACTTATTTTGATTTAGATAATATGAAAAAAGGTGAAGTCAATACAAGTTTTTATGTTGGAATGAGTATTTTAGTTTTTATGCTAGTTTTTTTTATTATTCTTAATCAATTTGCTTTTCAGGTTTTAAAAAGTCCTTATGGTTCTGATTGTGTTGATTCTGATGGAGATGGTTTTGATGATTGTTATGTGGGTGATGAAGGAGATGATGGTAATGTTTTTGATTGTGATGATAGTGAGATTTTGGTTAATCCTGGTGAAAATGAAATTTGTGATGATGGATTGGATAATGATTGTGATGGAGAGGTAGATGAGAATTGTGATGTTGATGATTATGATTGTGAGGATGGAGATACAAGAGAGTGTGGAATTGATATTGGTAATTGTGAGAAAGGTATTGAAACTTGTGTTGATGGATATTGGGGAGATTGTGAAGGAAGTGTTGGTCCGAGTAGTGAGGTTTGTGATGATGGGTTGGATAATGATTGTGATGGTTTTGTTGATGAAGGTTGTGATGCGAGTGAGAGTTATTGTGGTGATGGAATTTGTGATTCTGATGAAAATTGTGAATCCTGTATTTCTGATTGCAGTTGTTTTTCTTATGAGTTATGTATTAAGGGTGTTTGTGAATCTTATTCTGATTCAGAATATCCTTTGGAAGATGATGAACTCTTTATAATTGATGATTCTGAAGAGGATGTGAATTATTGGCTTTATATTTTAGGGATTTTAATACCCTTGTTAGGAGGTATTTTTTGGTTTGTATTAAAAAAGAGAAAGAAAAATAAAAAAGGTAAGAAAGTTAAAAATCAAAAAAAGAAATTAAATAAGAGATAACTTAGAGTTGAACTGATTATTCCATTTAGAATTCCTAAGAGTATTTTCTTTTTTGGATATTTTAGGTAGATTAGGGATGTGAAGATTAGTATTAGGATTATTGTTGCGAAGATTGTGAAGAGAGGGTTATTGTAGAATGGAATTGTGAAAAAATAGATTATTATTGCTCTTGAGGTGTGGTTTTCGGATTTTATAAAGAGATTTAGGATTGTTAAGATGATTCCTGCTATTAGGATTTGGCAGGTAAAATGGAAATATTGTCCAACTGATGAACGAACAAGAACAAGAATGAACATTGCAATTCCACCTATTGCAATTGTGTCTCTTGCTGTTTCCTGGAGGAATTCTTTTTTCATATTTTAAAAAGTGTTTGAGTTATTTAAAGTATATGTTTGAGTATATTATTGTTTTTAAATGAAATTTTATTTTTTAGTATGAGGTGTTAAATGGCTGGAATTTTTGGTTGTGTATTGAATGATGGAAAATTGAAAGATTTGTATGATGGTTGTTTTTATTTACAACATCGGGCTCAGGATTATTGTGGTTTGCTTTGGCATTCAAATGGTAAGCTTGAGGGAGGAACTCATAAGGGTTTGTTAAGTAATAATTTTAGAGTTGAGGATTTTGAGAATTTGAAAGGAGAGGTTGGAATTGGTTCTGTTTCTGTTACAAGAGAACCTGTTTCTGGAATCTCAAAATATCAAAGAGGTGTTTTTACTTTTGATGGTAATATTAAAGGAGGTGATAAGGTTAGAGATAAACTTCTTAAATCTGGTGCAAGTTTTTCAGGTTTTCATCGTCCTGAGCAAGTTACTGATTGTGATTTGATTGCAAATATGATTACTAGTGAACCTAATTTTGAGAAAGGAATAGAGAGATTATTTAATGAAATTGAAGGTGATTTTTCTATTGTTTTTTTATCTGAAGGGGGAATTTATGCTTCAAGAGGATGGGGGAGAAGGCCTTTGATTTTAGGAAGAAAGGGAAGTAATGAGGGTGTTAATTATGCTGTTTCTTCTGAAAGTATTTCTTTTATTAATCCTGGTTTTGATATTGTTAGAGATGTTAATCCTGGTGAAACTGTTTTTTTGGATAAGGAGGGTATTTCTTCTGTTTCTCAGGTTGATTTAGGGAATGATGTTAGATTTGGGACTTTTGAATGGATTTATTCTGCATATCCTACTTCATGTATTGATGGAAAGTGGGTTTCAGAAGTTAGAAAGAAAATGGGGAGTTTGTTAATGGATAATTTTCCTGTTGATGCTGATATTGTTTCTGGAATTCCTAATTCTGGGAGATGGCATGGAAAAGGGTTTAGTCAAAGGGCTATTGCTAGTGGAATGAAAATTCCTTATGAAGAAGTGTTTACAAGATATGATTATGCTGGAAGGAGTTTTACACCTGGAGATGGAGAAGTTCAACAAAGAATTGCAGATAGTAAGTTGATTCCAGTTATTCCTTCTATTAGGGATAAAAAAATTATTTTAGTTGATGATAGTATTGTTAGAGGAACTCAAACAAAGAATCAAACTGAAAGATTAAGAAGATTTGGTGCTAGTGAAATTCATGGAAGGATTGCTTGTCCTCCTTTGATGTCTGCATGTGATTATGGAAAATCAACAAAAAGAGATGAAGATTGTATAGCTCGAGTTTTATCAATTGGGGAAATAAGAGAGACAAGGGGTTTGGATAGTTTAGAGTATGCAACTGTTGAAATGTTGGAGGAAGCAATTGGTTATCCTAAGGAGAAATTGTGTTTAAGTTGTTGGGAGTTTTAGGATTGTAAGTAGTTTTATAAACTTTTTATTTCTTTGATTATTATGGCAGATGATTTGAATAAGAAGCTTGAGAAAGAGATTAAAGTAGATGTTGAGAAAGAAGTTAAGGAAGAGATTGAGAAAAAGTTGGATAAAAAGTTGGATAAAAAGTTGGAGGAGGAGTTGAAGTCAGAGATTGATAAAGAGGTTAAGAAGAGAATTCATGAGAGAGTTTATGAATCTGCTGTTGAGTTTAAAAAAGAGTTTCAAAATCAGATTGTTGTGGCGATTAGTGCTGCATTGGGTTTTTTGATTGCTTTGTCTTGGAGAACTCCTATTCAGGGAAGTGTGGATATTATGGTTTTATCATTTGGTTTAAAAGGAAGTGCCATTTATTTGCAATTTTTGTCTGCATTAATTGTAACTTTAATTGCTGTTTTGATTTTAATGTGGATTAGCAGGTGGAAGGTGGAGGGGAGGATGTGATTTTGGAATAGTAATATTTTCATATTTTTGTTTATTTTATGATGGTAGTAAAATAGTATATAAATCTTTAAAAATGGGATTTTGTTAAGGGAAAATGGGATTTGAAAATATATTCCCCCGTGAATCACAAACTTTGGATGATAGGTTTAGAGAGTTGGATGATATGGGAATTGATTATTATGGGTTTCATGGTTTTAATGCAGATGATGAGTATAATATTGTTAATGATGTTATAAATTTTTCAAGAAAAGGTCTTAAGTTTCATCAAAGTATTTTATCGCCTGTATATGAAGGAAGGAGTTGCAGATTCAGGGATGCTGGTTTTGAAAATATTGTTGCAAAAGCTCATTATTTAGTAGATGGAGATAATGATATTTATGAAAAAGCAAAAGAAATCGCAGAGAAGTTGGAAATTCCAATAGGTGATAAGTTTCATGGTGATTTGTGTTTTATTTGCGGAATTCCTAAAAAAAGAATGAAAGTTGATTCTGAAAATCCGAATAAAAGAGTTTTTGAATATCCTTCTTATGTTTTGATTCTTCCTCATTTTAAGGAGATGAATGGTTTATATGTTAAATAAAAAATAATTATCTGT
>CAYUZV010000004.1:0-66986 GCA_964448605.1 Candidatus Woesearchaeota archaeon | reverse complement strand
GCGCAAGATTAACATCTTGCTCCAACAATTATCTCAGGATGTAGAAGATAATTGTAGGTGCGCAAGATTAACATCTTGCTCCAACAATTATCTCAGGATGTAGAAGATAATTGTTGGTATGAGTAAACAACCCATTAAATGCATTCGTCTTATTCCTTTTTGGATTGTGAAGATTCCTAATGATGCTGAGGTTGTGAAAATTAGAAGAGAGATTATTTTTCCTTTGATTGTGAAATCTGAAAAGATTAGAATAATTATGAGGAGTATTGAAAGGATTGTTAAGGATAGAGTTGAGTAGTGAATTTTATGAATGTATTTTGCTGTGAATTTTGATAGATTGATTGCAATTATGAAAGAGAGAATTCCTGAAACGAGGATTGTTGTGAGGATTATGAAAAGGTTTGAGAGGGTGAGGGGTTGGAGGATTTGATTTATTGCAACTGATGCACCTGTTCTTGTTTTTTGGATTGAGTAGAGTGTTATGAAGGAGAGTCCCATTACAATTGTGTTTATTGCACCTAAGAGAAAAAGAAATTGTCTTTGGTCTTTTATTCTTAGAGATTGCTGTCCGATTAGTGCTGCTTGTGATGCTCCCATGCCTGGAAGAAATGCTGTGAAAGGTGAGGCAATTATTGATGCAAGAGAGGAAGTTAAAATTGATTTTTTTGATAGTCTTATATTTTTAAGAGGTCTGATTTTTTGAGGAGGAATTTGTGTTTTATTTTTGATGCTGATTATTAAACTACTTGCTCCGAAAAGTCCTGTTAAAAGTGGAAGGAGAGGTTCTTTTAAATTTAAGTTTAAGGATGCTATTCCTAAAAAACCTGCTAAAAGGAAGATTATTAATGCCCAGATTTTTTTGTTTTTTTCTGATAGAATTAGAAAAGTTGAAATTAGTATTAATATAAAAGGCATTATTTTTTGAAAGTAGGGGTAGATTATTGGAAGAAGGTAAATGAATGCAGGAGTTAGGATTAGAATTATTCCTAATGCAGTTATTGAACCATAAAGTGTGAAAATTATTGCAAAATATGCTTTTCCTCTTAAAAGGAATTTGTGTCCTGGAAGAATTGATAAAAAAGAATCCTCATCAGGTGCTCCGAGAAAGATTGAAGGTATGAAATCTAAAAAAGTGTGAGTTATTGCCATTGCAACAATGAAGGTTATTAGTGTTATTGGTGTTGTTATTTTTAGAAAGAAGGTTGTTGCTGAGAGGAGAATTACTGCTATTAGATTTATATGGATTCCTGGAATGAGGCCTGTAAGTGTTCCTGCGAGGATTCCTGTTATTATTGCTAATGGGATTGAGATTAACATTGTTTAGAAATATTTTTTTGTTTTTAAGAATATGTTGTTTTAAATTTATTGGATGTTTTATATTTTAGAATATATAAGGTTTTATAAAGAATTGTATATTTGAGAGTATAAGGAAAGTAAATGTGAAAATGAAGGGGAGATAAAATGGGAATGCCTAAGATTGATTATGACAAAATGTATGAAGAAATAGAAAAAGCTGATCCTAATGCTATTATGGAGTATGGGATATGCATGAATAAAAAAACAATGGAGATTATGGAAAAGCATGGTTATTTGCAAAAAGAAGAGAGTAGAAATGAGGCTGTTGAGACTAATAAAAAATTATTAGAGAAATTCAGAAAATTTTTAGAGGGAAGAAAAGATAATGATAAAATTTATTCTGATATTGATTGGTATTCTGAATGTAATGAAATGTCGGGTTGTGTTTTAAAGTTTAATGAAATGGATGAAGAGCATTTTAATTATATTTTATTTAATCGGGCTATAAGAAAGGTTGGGGGAATGAGCTTTAAAGATTATATCGGAGTTATGAATTCTCTTGCTGTTTTTGGAGAGTTTTTAAGACAAGAAGGTTTTGAAAATGCAGATGTATTTTTGAAGGTTGCAGGTCAGAAAGATAAGATGAAAGAAAGATTAAATGAATATGAAAGATTAGACAGGCTTTGTGATGAAGGTAAGATAACTGAGGAAGAATTTGGTGAGAAAATGGAAGAGCTGTTTGGATATGGTTATATGGAATGATTAAATTTAAGATTTTTTATTTTGGCCAGAAATAAGGCAGGTTTGGAAGTTCTTTCCAGTTGAATTTTGAATAGTGTTGAGGGTGTTTTCTTAAAAGATTGCTTTTATGAGATGAATGAAATTGTCTTTTTCCAATCCATTTTGGAAGTGTTACTTTTCCTTTTATTTTTTCTTTTTTCATATTGTTTTTGAATCCTCTTTTTATCCATTCATCTAAGGAAATATTAAAATAAAGTTTGAGTGCATTTGGATTTTTTTTCCACATTTTTACAGCAGGATGATTTTTCCATGCTTTGGTTTGAGTTCTTTTTAAAAGTATATTTAGGATTTGAAATGCTTCTACTCTTTGTTTTCCAAGTCTTTTGTTGTCTAAGATTTTTAGAGATTTTTCAAAATTTGGGTAAGGTAGAAAGGTTTGCATTTTAAATAGCATTTAATGAGAGCAGGATTATATAAATTAAAAATACAAAATACATTAACAAGAGAGAGATTCCTTCTTTTTTTGTGAGTTTGTGGTCATCTGCCATGAAGTATAGGACAAGAATTGTTGAACCTAATAATCCTAATATTATTTCTAAATTGTTGAAGATTATTTGGACTGGACCTTTGAGTATTGAATAAATTAAAAGAGGAAATCCTAATCCAATGCAGATGTCAAATATATTTGAGCCAAAGACATTTGAGGTTGCATCTGAAAGGTCTCCTTTTTTTGCATTTACATAAGATATGACTGTGTCTGGAATAGAAGTTGCGGCTGCTGTTATTGTAAATGCAATTAGGATTGGCGAGATTCCTAAAAGATGTGAGAGTTGAATTGAATGTTTTGTTAGGAGATAGGTTGTTATTCCAATTATTATTATTGCAAATGTAAAAATTGATAGTTCTTTTGTTAGGTTTATTTCTGATTTTTTTGGTCCATGATATTCTCTTGAATCTTTTACTATTTTTTTGAGGTAGAATGCATAAGTTATTAGAAGTAGAAGTGCTATTATGATTCCCCATGTTTTGAAATAAAGAAGTATTACTAAAAGAATGAAAACTGAAATAATGTAGAAAAGAGCATCTCTTGTTATGACTTTTTTTGATACTTGGAAGATTTTTGGAGAGACAAGGACACAGATTCCGGGGATAATTAAAAGGTTGAAGAGTGCTGAACCTGCAATTGTTCCGATTCCTACTTCAAATTTTAGGAAAAAGATTACTGAAAACAAGGCGACAAGAAGTTCTGGTAATGAGGATGCAATTGCATCAAAAGTTGCTCCTTTTACTGAACGAGGAAGTCCTAAGTAGTCACCTAAATTTGAAGATGCCTCTGCAAAATGTTTTCCTGTATAGTAAATTATTATAGAGGTTATTAAGACTATTGTTATTGATATTGGGAGTGTCATTTTAATTTTAAGAAATAGTAATATTTAAAAGTAATGAATTTTTAAGGATTTATTAAGGGTGATGGAGTATGATATGCCAGTTGATTTAAGAGCGAGGGAGTTAGCAAAAATTGCAGTTAGATATTCTGTTGGTGTTAAGCCTGGTGAGAAAGTTATTATTGTAGGAGGTTCAGAGGCAATTCCTTTTTTAGTTGAACTTTATAAGGAAGTTGTTTTGCAAAAAGGAATTCCGATTGTTAAAGTTGGTTTGCCTGATGTGAATGATTTCTTTTTTAAATATGCTGATGAAAATCAGATAAAATCTTTTCCTGAAGAGTGGTTTGAAACAATTAAAAGTGCTCAATGTTTTATTGGAGTAAATACTGCTATGAATATTCGTGAGATGACAAATGTTGATTCTAAGAAGATGATTGAAAGGAGTAAGATTATGCATCCAATTAAAGAGTGGGTTAATGAGAAGAGGGAGAAAATTCGTCGTGTGACAATTGCTTATCCTGTTGTTTCAATGGCACAGGAGGCATCAATGTCTTTGACTGAATATGAGAATTTTGTTTATGGTGCTTGTTTGCAGGATTGGAAGAAAATTGGCAAGGGAATGGATAAAATAAATAAGATTTTTGAAAAAGGTTCTGGTGTTTGGTTGAAGGGAGAAGGTGTTGATTTGAAGTTTAGTATTAAAGGAAAAAATAGTATTGCTGATAAAGGTGAGGAGAATATGCCTGGTGGAGAGATTTTTATGGCTCCTGTTAGAGAGTCATTGAATGGTTGGATTAAATTTGAGTATCCTGCAATAAGAAGTGGTAAAGAGGTTAATGATATTGAATTGAGGTTTGAGAATGGAAAAGTTGTTTCAGCTAATGCTTCAAAGAATGAGGATTTTTTAAAAGAGATGTTAAATACTGATGAAAATGCTTCATATGTCGGAGAGTTTGGTATTGGGTTTAATTTTAAGGTTAATAAGTTTACAAATGATTTGTTGTTTGATGAGAAAATTGGAGGGACAATTCATCTGGCTTTAGGAAGTGCTTATAAGCAGAATGGAGGAGGAAATGATTCTGCAATTCATTGGGATATTGTAAAGGATATGAGAAAAAGCAAGATTATTTTAGATGGGAAGGTGGTTCAGGATAGGGGCAGGTGGAAGATTTAAGATAAAAGAGGTGATAAGTTGCTTAGGATTATATAAATCAAGAAAATCAAGGCTATTATTTTTATTATATCCAATAAATCTATATCTGTTAAACCTTTTTTGTTCATTTTATCCTCCTTATATTTTTTATATATTCTTTAATTCTTATTAATCTTTGGTTTTTCTTGGTTTTCTTCTATTTTGTCTATTCTTTTTTCCATGATAGAATTATTGCGATTACTGCAAATACAATACTAATAATCTCATATTTTGAATTATTCATAAATTCTGATGAGTTTTAGATTTATAATTAATTTTATGATTAAAGATAATTTTATTTAATTATAACTTTGTCTGCTTTTACTTGTATTGTTTTTTTATAAGGTATTATTTCTCCGATTATCCGGACTTCTTGATTTAGAGTTAGGTTGAGAGGTTTGTCGATTATTATATCAATTGTGCTGTTTGAGTTGTCTTTTAGAATGATTAGTTCAAAGTTATGTTTATTGAAGGTTTTTTCATGTGTGATTTTTCCTTGTATGTTTACTTTATGGTATAGGGGTTTTTTGTATATTTCTGATATGGGGATTTTTTTAGGAGGAAAAGTTGAAAGAGTTAGGAGGATGAGGATTCCTAAGAGAGTGATTGTTAATGAGATTCGGTTTAGTGTTGGTTTCATTTTGATAGCAGTAATATAGAAATATTTAAAAATGATTAGTATAGAATAGTATTATGAAAACTGATATTGTTGGATTATTTGGATTTTTTTGTGATGATGATGGGTTTGGTATGTAGCAGGGCCTCAGGATAAGAGATTAGATGTTCTTGCTGAAAGGCGGGCTAAGGGAGGGAGTTATACTTTACAAGGAGAAGAGGGAGAAGAAGAAAATCGGAGTTTTGAAAATGCTATGAGGAGAGTAGGGTTTGTTAATTATTGTGAGAAGTGATTTTTGCAGTAGAAACATTTATTAAATGTTATTTTTTAGATTTTTAATGGAAATGTTTGATTTGATTAAAAGAAACACGCAGGAGATTGTTAAAGAGGATGAGCTTCGGGATTTATTGGAAAAGAAGAAGAATCCTGTTGTTTATTGGGGAACTGCTGTGACTGGAAAGCCATCTGTTGCTTATTTTTTTCCTTTGTTAAAATTGAGTGATTTTGTTAAAGCTGGTTTTAAAGTAAAGGTTTTGCTTGCTGATTTGCATGGTGCTTTGGATGGGACACCTTGGGAAATTTTGGAGAGAAGGTATGATTATTATAAAGAGGCGATTAGTCAGATTTTTAAGGCATTAGGAAGTGATTTGAGTAAAATTGAATTTGTTAAGGGAAGTGAGTTTCAGTTAAAGCCAGAGTATAGTTATGATGTTTTGAAAATGGCGAGTCTGAATTCAGTTAAGGATTGTAAAAAGGCAGCTGCTGAAGTTGTTAAAATGGGGGATAATCCTAATTTAGGTGGTTTGATTTATCCGATTATGCAGTCTTTGGATGAGGTTTATTTGAATGTTGATGTTCAGTTTGGAGGCATTGACCAGAGAAAGATATTGATGTTTGCAAGAGAGAATTTGCCTAAGATTGGATATGATAGGAGAGTTGAAGTTATGAATTCAATGATTCCAGGTTTGGTTGGAAAGAAGATGAGTTCAAGTGATTCTCGGACAAAGATTGATTTAACTGATTCTTCTGAAATTGTGGAGTCAAAAATTCGGAAGGCAGATTGTGTTGAAGGAAATCCTGATAATGGAATTATGGCTTTTTTGAAATATGTTATTATGGTTATTAAGGAAGATAAGGGTGAGAAGTTTTTGGTTTCTCGTGATGAGAAATGGGGAGGGAATTTGGAGTATAGTAATTATTCAGAAATTGAAAAAGATTTTAAGAGTAAGAAATTGCATCCAGAAGATTTGAAGAATGCTGTTGCTAGGGAAATTGTTGAATTGTTGAGTAGAGTGGATGTTGCTCGACTGGAGAAGCTGGGGGCGAAAGGGTATTAAGGGTTTTTATTGAATAGTGTTTTTTATGTTAATTAGGGTTGTCACTTTAAAGTGGTATAATTGAAAAGATTTAAAAAGGGTTTTGTTTTTGGAATTTTATAGGATTAAAATGAAAATAGGATTTGTGCATTCAGATTTTGAACATACTGCAGTTACAAGAGTAGCATTAGATAATCTTAGAGGACTCTCTGAACTTTATCCTGATAATTCTTATGTTGTTATTGGAAGTTCTTTTGCTGATGATATTCCAGAATATCTTGAGAAAAGAGATGCAAGATTGTTAGATGGAGATTTTGCTTATAGTGATTTGAGAAATGCTTGTAAGGATTTAGATGTTGTTTTAATTGAAAATCCTGTTGTGGGGACTGTTGCACCTGAATCTACTATGGCTTATAAGAAATTTGCTGAAGAGAATCCTGGAAGAGTTTTTTATAGGGTTCATGATTTGCTTGAGGATAGGCCTGAAGCTCATGAAGAGTTTTTAAGAGTTAATGGAACTTTAGAAGATATTTATCCTGCTGGAATTACTTATTTTTCTCTTACTAGTTTTGATGGAGATAGATTAAGAGCTAAAGGATTGGAGAATGTTTTTGTGATACCTAATCCAATTGTTTGTGATGATTTTTATAGGGATGAGGAGAGAGGGGCTGTGTTAAGGTCAAAATTGGAAAGAGAGGGTGTTGTTGATTCTTCACTTTCAATTTTTACTTATCCTGTTAGAATTGTTGAAAGGAAGAATATTGAGGAAGCTGTTCTTTTGAGTGCTCTTTTGAGTGATGAAGGAAATCCTCATAATCTTTTGGTTACTCGACCTGCTGATAATAGTTATTTAAAAAAATTAGAAGGATTAGTGAGAGAATTTAATTTGCCTGTTTCATTAGGTAAGGCGTATGATATTTTAAAGCAAGGGAACGGACATGGGTTTACTATTTCAGATTTATTTTCAATTTCTGATTTTGTTGTTTCAACAAGTGTGCTTGAGGGATTTGGTTATGCTTTTTTAGAACCTTGGCTTTGCGGAATTCCAATGGTTGGAAGGGATTTAAGAAATATTACTTCTGATTTTAAAGATAATGGAATTGATTTAAGTCATTTATATTCTCAAGATGAACTTGCAATGAGTCCAGATAGTCCTGAAAGATTAGAAAAAGTTAGAAGAATTTTGAAAGATAAGGGTTTGAGAAGAGATATTGGTTTGTCCTTAGGTATTTCAGAAAGAATTTCTTCTGGAGTTGAAAAAGTAGAACAAAATAGAGAAGCTGTGAAATTTTATGATTATTTGAATTCTGCTAAAAGATTGGGAGAGTTTTTTGGATTGTGATTAAATATGATTGATAATATCTTTATTGTTTTGTTTTAAAAAAGAGTGGTTATTAATGATATTATTAAAAAAATTCCTATTATTATTATTATTCCTATTTTTATTAGTTCTAAAATATCTCCAGAGGTTATTTTCATTTTATTTTGCTTACTTTCTTTAATATTACTATATCCTTTAGAGTATTTAAGATTTCTTCTTTTGTTTGAATCCATTCTTCTAGATGTTTTATTTTCTTTTCGTTTTCTCTTATTTGAAATGCATAATATGAAAAATATAGTAGAATAAATCCGATTAGAATTGTTATAATGCCAATAATTGTTTCCTCTTTTACTACGGATAATCCTACATTTACCATAATTATCGAGAGAATTGATGAGGAAATCCAACTAATTATTTTTTTGTTAAATTTCATTAAATAAACTTGTTTTTTTGTTTATATTGTTTTTTATTATTAAAAGAATATATCTATTCAGTAACAAATTCTACGATGTCTTTGTCTTTTACTATGTGTTTTAGTCCGACTTGTTGTTTTGGGAATTTGCAAGAGGGACCTGTGATTTTTGCGAATTTGACTTTTTTTGAATATCCGTGAAGGATTTTTTCTGCAACATCTTCAAGTGTTGATTTTGGTGAAAGGATGACTGGAAGGTCTTGATTTTTTTCTTTTTTTCCAGGATGTCTTGTGTAAACTCTTATTACTTCAAAAGAATCTGTGATTTTATTTTTTAATTCTTCAATTCCTTCATTTGTTATTGTTGAGGTTAAAACAAAATTATATTTTTTTGATTTGAGTGTTTCTGAAATTTTTCTTTTTGTGTTTTCATCATGTAAATCTATTTTGTTGAATATTATTATTTTTTTTATTTCTGATTTGTTTATTGATTTAAAGATTTCTTCAATCTCATGTATTTTTTCAACAACTATTAGAAGAGTGTCAGTGTTGTTTGCAATTCCCCTGTCGAAAGTTTCTGAACTTATTGGAGGAAGTTCTATTAGTTGAATGTAATATCCTTTGTGGGAAAGTGTTCCGATTTCAGGTTCTGTTGTTGTAAATCCATAACTTGCTATTTTAGGTTCTGCATTTGTAAGTGATTTTAATATTGAAGATTTTCCAGAATTAGTTAATCCAACAAGGACTGCCTGCATTTTTGCTTTTTTAATTCCTTTTTTAGAGGATGATTTTTTCTTTTTTATTGTTAGTTCTTGTTTTAGTTTTTTGTATCTTGTTTTAATATTTTTTCTTAATGCTTCTGCTCCTTTGTGTTTTGGAACAAATTTAATCATTTCTTCAAGTGCTTTTAATTTTTCTTCATCTGTTTGAGATGAATGAAATTTTTTTTCTGCATTAAGATATTCGGGATGTGCATTTATTGGCATAATTTTTTTAAGGAGTTGGTATTTATAAAATTAATTCTGGGAATGATTAGAATAATTAAATCTAATAAGTTATAAAAATTACTATATTCTCTTACCTACCATTATTTGTTCTTTAATGTGATTGACCTCTTTTTTAAATTCTTCAGGTCCTTTTAGATATTTTTTTAGAGTTTCTTTTTCTAAATTAAATATTTCCTGAATGTTTTTTGTATTTTTTATTAGGTTTTCTGTTTCTGTTTTTGTTATTGAGGTTTTTGAAAGAAATCTATATCCCTTGGGATTGAGTTCTGATTCTAATGACTTTTTAAAAATAAGTTCTGCTATTTTTTTTGAATTAAGTATTTCTTCAAAATTAAAGTTTTCAAAGAAATTAATTGTTCTTAAAGGTCTTGGATGATAATCCTTTAGAATCAGGAATTCTTTTTTTTCTATTCCCTGAAGTATTTCTTTCATTCTCATTCTGACAATTGTTCCGTCTTTTCCAAGTTCCACTATATATTCATTTACAATTCTTGACATTTTTTTTATCATTTCTATTCGTTGAAGTGTTTTGCAAACATCTGCTATTGAAACAAGTTCAGTTATTTCTAAAACATTTAAATTAGTCAGGAGTTCATTTAAGATTTCTCTTTGTTTTTCTAAAATTTGGAGAGTTTCTGTTGCTCTTCTTAAAAGGTTTTCTGGTTGTTGAAGGGTGTATTTTGAATCTTTGTAGTAAATCGTTATTTCTCCTTTTCTTTCTGAAACAGCTATTGCTAATCCATTTGTTTGTTTTGCTGTTCTTTGTGCTGATTGGTGTCTTGTTCCTGTTTCAGTTGTTGTTAGTGATGGGTCTGGTGTTAGGAGTGTGTTTGCATATAATATTTTTTTGAAATCTTCAGAGAGAATTATTGCTCCATCCATTTTTGCAAGTTCTGCAAGTCTTTTTGATGTAAATTTACAATCTACTCTAAAACCTCCTTGGAAAATTTTAGAAACTTCAGGATTATAGATTATCACTAAGGCACCCATTTTTGAAATTACAATATCATTTAATCCTTCTCTTAAGGGAGTTCCTGAACTTAATTTTTTTAAAATATCTAATTTAGTTAGGTGTTTTTTTTGAGTAGGATTTTTTATATTTGGTGTTTCTATTGTTTCGTCTTTTTCATAAGTTTGCATTTAATAAAAATTAGAAAGGGTTTTTATAATTAATTATTTTTTTGAGGTTGTTTCTACTTCTCTATAATTAATTGATTTCTCTGGTTTTTCATAAGGGAATTTTATTGATTTTATTTCTGTTAGTGTGTTGAGATTGTTTGCTTTTAATAATGCCTGAGATATTGTGTAAATTGTGTTGTCCATGTATAAACTTCTTCTTATTTGGTTTTTCCATGAGTTTTCTGATTTATGGAGGATTTTTCCTTTTAAGGATATTTCTTGTTGATTTATGTTGAATACATATGCTCCGTTCCATTGATTGTAAGATTCATTTGTTTTTTCTGTGTAAGAAAGAGGAATGACTAAGATTTCTTTTTTCTTGTCAAATAAAAAAGCTTTGTGATTGTAGAGTGCTTCTGAATAACTCCATTTTTCATTTATCTGGAATTTAGATTTTAGTGTTGGATTTTCAACATCTGTTACATCAAATAGTGCTATTTTTAGTCCTTGTGTTCTTCCTTGTTCATTTGCTTCTATTCCAATTCCAATTATATGGTTTTTGTCGTAAGGGTGAAGGTAAGAAGAGTATCCTGTAATTTTTAATTCTCCTAATGTCTCGGGTTTTTCAGGTTTTGATAAGTCAATTACATAAAAAGGGTCTATTTGTTTAAAAGTTACAAGATATGCTTTTTCATCTATGAATCTTGCTGAATAGATTTTTTCTCCTTTTGCTATATCTTCGATTTTTCCAATTATTTCTAAATTCTGGTTTAAAACATAAAGGTGATTTAAACTGTTTCCATTCCAAGAGTTTCCTGTTGTTGTTGCAATTCTGAAATTTCCATTAAATTCATCCATTGAAAACTGGTTTAGAATTATTCCTGGAACTTCTCCAAAGGTTTGATATTCTATTTTGTCTTTTATGTTTATTTTATGAATTATTGTTTTTTGCATTTTCTTTTGAATGTTTATTTCAAATTCTTCTGTTAATGTGACTAATTCTCTGTCAAATTGTGATTTTTCTTCTCCTTTTAAGGACATTGAATGTGTTGTTATTAGATTGTTTATTTGATTTGTTTTTTTGTAAGGTTCTGTGTTTGATTCTAAAATTGATTGGATTTCTGATTTTTTTTCAGGAAGAAGCTTCATTGCTACTTGCTCTGCGAATTCCTGATTGTATTCTTGGTTGTTTATTCTTTTTTGGGAAGTCAGGTAAATGTTTTCTTTGGAAACATAAATTGTGTTTGAAGAACCTGTTAAATAGACTTCTGATTCAAGGTTTTGGTTTTCTAAATCTATTGAAGAAATGAAAGTGAATACATAATTTGTGTCTGGATATGGGAAGTAGTTTATTTCTTGTGCTGGTATTTCTACTTTTGTGTTTTGAATGTAATAGATAGGTAAGTCAGGTGTTTGAGTATTTATATACTTGTTTGTTATTGTGTATATTTTGTTTTCAATCATTCTTGAATTTTGGTAATTTCCATCTATTGTGTAACTTTTTTCAAGTTGAGGATTTGATTTATTTTCTATATTGTAGATTATTATTTTTGTTGAAGGTTTTGAGGGGTTTATGCAATCAATGCATTCTGCTTGTGCTAATATTGGACTATAAGAGTTTTGGTAGATTATTAGTTTGTCTTTATTGAGGTAAATGTTTTGAGCATATTTTTCTAATTCTATTTCTGAGATTATTTTCATTTCTTCTGCAGGGTAGGCATTTACTATGTAGACCTTGTTGTCTGATACAAGATAAATGTATTTTCCATCATTTTTTACAATATCTGCTTCGTCTACTCCTTTAACTTGTATATTTGTTGTAGAATAATCTTTTGCTTCTGATTTTGGTGCTGTTCCTGTTGTAGATGCTTCTGCAAATGTTTCATCAAGAGTTCTTGTTTGAGTTGAAAAATAATTTTGATTTTCTGAATTTTCTTTTAAGAATTCTTTTAATTCATTATAAGAGGTGAATTGTTTTAGTTCTGTTTGGTTGTAAGTTGTTTCTTGTAAGGGAATTTGCGATAGGAAGGAAAGAATAATTGCTAAGGATATAATTGCAAAAAGGGGGAGGAGTGTTTTTATTGCTTTTAGGTTTGGTTTTTTATCTGGTGAGATTATTATGTGTTTTTTTGCAAGTTTATACATTGGTATTTTTTTGCCTTTTACACTCCAGAAAAAGTTTTTAGATGTTTTTATTAGTCCTGTTTTTATTAATTTTTTTAGATTATATTCTATTGTGTTTATAGGTATATTGAGTCCTTTTGCAATGTCTTTTTCAGATGCTTCTTTTACATCTGATAAAAAATCAAGAATTTTTTTTGTTTTATCTGATTTTAGGACTTCTGCTATGTTTTTTGAGTTTTCGTCATTTAAACTTGTTAAAATAAATTTATTGTCTTTCATGTTGGAATTATTAAAAAAATAGATTATTTAAATTATTTGAAGAGTTCAAGGTAGATTGAAGTTATGGTTAAACTAATGGAGAGCAGATTCCGTCAATGCATTCTTCAGTAGTGAGGCAGTCTGAGTTATCTTCACATCCTCCTGTAACAACTTCTTCGCAAACTCCATCTGAACAAATTTCAGTGATTCCACAATGTGAATCAGTTATGCAATCTACACACGCATCTCCATCACAAAATTGCCCTGGACAATCAGTATTATCTATACATTCTACACAAAATCCTGTGTCTGAACAGAGTTCGTCTGAGGGGCAATCAAGATTTTCCTGACATTCTGTGCAAAAACCATTAATGCAGTAAGAGGTGGATGGTGAAGCATAAGGGTCAGAAATTTCTTCATCTATGCAATCAGCATCTATTTGACATTCAACACATTTGAATAAAGTAGGGTCGCAATAAGGAGCAGGTTCTGAACAATCAGGGTCTCCATCACATTCTACACAATAATTAAATACAATGATTATGACTTCCTAAATAACAATCGTCATCTTCAATACATGCAACACAACTTCCATCTAAACAAACTCCTTGGATTAGAGTAGTTAGAAAACATGATGTTCCACTTTCTTTCATAACACAGGCATTATTTTCACATTTGTAACATTTTGAACAATCTGTATTAGTTGTGCAAGAACCATATCCTGAATCTGGGCTTAATTGTATTTTAAATATAGACATTAGTGAAAAGATAAGGACTATAAGTAATATGATTGCAAGAGATATTGTGAGTGGATTGCATGTATTTGGTTTTGGGTTTTTATTTTTCTCTCTTTTTTTCATTTTTTATTAGTGTTTGATTATATTTAAATCTTCTGGAATATTCAAGTGACTATACAAATATTTATAAATGAAAATTTTATTGTAATTTTACAATGAATAAATGGGCAGAGATTTTGTTAGGGCTTGTATTGGTCATAGGTGTAATAGTTGCAGCTTATTATTCGCAAAATTGGACTCTTTTTGGAGTGTCTGTTAATATCTGGAATTCTGCTTGGGTTTTTTTAAAGGGTGGAATTTTCTGGTTTGTGATGATGATAGGGCTGTTATTCCTAATGCTTGGTATAAGTGATTTAAGAGAGTGAATTTTTATTTTTATAAAGATTTTTAAATAGTTTTTAGTTTATATTTGGAAATGGTTTGGTAAGATATAGTTATTGCAATAGCAAATGTTCTTTTTGGATGTTCTTTAGTTTATCAGGTTTATAAGGGATTTAAGGAGAAAAAGGGTTTTTTGACTTTGCAAGCCTCTAGTTTGACTGCTCTTGGACTTTATGCATTAACAATCTCTTTTTTTACACTTAATCTTTATTTATCTTCTTTTGTTTCTTTTTTTAATGGCACTATGTGGTTGTTATTGTTTGTTCAGGTATAATTTTTAAAAGAGCATGATTTAGTTATTTAAGAATTAGGTAATAGATAATAGTGCCTGAACAATTTAATCTTTTTATATTTAAAATTATGCTTTAAAATATCTTTATTATAATAATTAATATATAGTTCTTTATTTTTTTGTTTTAGGAGGTTTTATGCAGTTTTTTGATTCTTCGCTTTGTGCGAAATGTCGGGGAAGAGGTTTTTGTAAAGGGCCTTGCAGGGTTTATTCTAAACTGGGTTTTGGGTTGAAGGTGAAGAAGCATTTTTCAGGAGATAGTCCTCCTGAGATTTTTGTTGGTCGCCATGGTTATCCAAATGTTAATGCAGGTATTTTAAGTCCTGAGATTTTTGGAAATACAGAAGAGATGGCTTTTCCAGAAGTTTGGTATGCTCGGAAATTTGGAATTAGTGATGTTTTAACTCGCAGAGGGAATTTAGTTTATGGGAAATTTAAAACAGGGATTAAGGGAGGGCAGAGCAATAGTAAGTTTTTGAAATTAATGCAGGAAGTTAGTATGGCTTACAAATCTGTTTCAACTGAATTTTTTTTAAAGAAAGTTCCTCAAAAAAATTTGGAGTTTAATCGTTATAATGCTGTGATTGCGAATCCTGCTCCACTTGAGTTTGTTAGGCTACAGGAGAATACTCCTATTAAATCAAAGGTTGATTATTTGGTTGGAGATAGTCATGCAAAATCTGTTGATAGTATCAAGGAGTTGTATAGTTCAGGAATAAGAATTAGTGATATAAATAAGATTTTGAGTGCAGGTTTGTTGGGTTTGAAATCAAATCGTAGGCTTGTTCCTACTCGTTGGTCAATTACTGCTGTTGATGATACTATTTCTAAAGAGATGTTGAAAAGAATAAAATATTATAAGGAGATTAGTGAGATTTTGTTGTTTGGTTCAGAGTATAATGGTAATTTTTATGAGATTTTGGTTTTGCCTGGGAATTTTAGTTTTGAAGTTATTGAGGCAGAGCTTCCTTCAGGGCTTTGGAATTCTACAGAGAGTGTTAAGATGTTTAAGGATTCAGAAAGTTTTAGGGGTCGTAAGAGTTATGTTAAGGAGACTGCTGGTGCTTATTATGCTTGTAGATTGGCTGTTTGTGAGTATTTTGAGAGAATTAAAAGGCAAGGGGTTGTTTTGGTTTTTAGAGAGGTTGGTTCAGAGTATTATGCACCCTTGGGTGTTGGGATTTTAAGAGAGTGTTGCAGAGATGCTTTTAAGTCGGTTCCTGAGAGGTTTGGTTCCATTGATGAAGCATTTGTTAGAATTGATAAGAGGTTGCAATTGAAGGGGAATGTGTTTAGGAGCAGTTCTTCTTTGTTAAGGGAATATGGTAAGCAGAAAAAGTTGGGAGAGTGGTTTTAGTTACTCTTTAGGGTTTCGAGGACTTGTTCCATTGTATTCAGAACGACCATCGCAATCAGGACAGACTTTTTGAATAAGATATTCGTTTCTTGGGGGAGCAGTGCACATTTCGCATCTTGTAGCATTTTCGTTTAATAGAAGTGCAATATCATCTGTAAGCTCATTTCCGCCAAATCTTGATTCAGAATATTTGCTATGAGGTCTGTATGGAAACATCTCTCTTGCTTCTTCCTTAGTTAGAGGTGTTGTAACAATTGTTACTAATTTTTCTATCTCCTACTATTCTTTTTTCTGTTTTTTCTTCTAATGTCATTTTAATAAATTTTTTTCATAGTTTAAAAATTTTTAGATATTAGAAAATATTTAACTCAATAACCAAATTAATCCTCCTTCAATGATTCCTGCGATTACTAAAAGTGGAATTATTATTAGGAGGAAAGTTATTAGGGATTGTTTTAGTGTTTTTATGAAAGTGTTTAGTTTATTTTTTTCTTTGTTTGTAAATAAAAAAAGTCCGAGGTGGATTCCTAAAGATACACTGATTAAAATTGCAGGTATTTCAAATATTCCGTGGGGCAGGAGTTTCCAGATTATGAAAGGACCTTCTGTTAGGATTGTTTTGTTAATTACAAATCCTAAAACATAGGCATTGACAATTGTTATTGTAATAGGCATTATTGCAAAGAAGATTCCTAAAATTATTGAAAAAAATGCACTTTTCATATTGTTGAACATTATGAATGCAATTAGTTCTAAAGGTCCTAATCCTTGTGTTTGTTTTACTATTTCCTGAATTATTTTTATTATTTCTTCTTGAAAGAAAACTGGAAATAGGATTCCAAAAAGAGATATAAATATGAAAAGGGATGTTGAGAATATTAAATAGTTTTTTAGATTTTTAATTTGGTTTATGCTGTTTTGGAAATGGTTGTAGAGGGTGTTTTTTTGTTTCATTTTTTATTTAGGTAAGAAGGGTTTTTAAATTTGATTTAGAGTCTGAAGATTAAATAAATAAAGATTAGATACATTATTCCTACAAGTATTCAGAGGAGGTAATCCTTTACGATGTATTTTTTTCATTATATAATTGAGAGGATTTAGTTTAAATTTCTTTTTATTAATATTAAAATGATTATAGTAGATATGGTATATTGTTTTTATTAAAATTATAAATTTTTTCAATGACTTTTTTTAGATAATATGCAATTGCTGAACCTACTCCCATAAAAGTTGAGAAAGCAATTATGACACTTGAGAAAGTTGATATTTCTTCTTTATTCATAAAGAAAGGATTTTGATTATTATTTAATAATTAAAATATTTTTGGATTAGTTGGGTTTTTCTTTTGTATCTTTTTTTAAGATAGAGTGCATAGGTTACTCCGACTAGAAGTCCTCCGAGGTGGGCTGTGTTTCCGAATGGAAGTCCTGCTGTGATTGATGCACTCCATAGAACAACTAAGAGAAAAATCATTGCTATCCACATTTGCATTGGAATTATAAAAAAAACATAAACTTTTAATCTTGGCGTGAGAATTGCCATTAGTCCGCCGAGTGCGAAAATTGCTCCTGATGCACCTACTGCAAATATTTCAGGTGAACCGAAGATTTTTGCACCAAGTTCTGTTGTTCCAAAATAATAAGCGAGGAAAACAAAGAATAGTCCTGCGATTATTCCTGATACAAGATAAAGCCATAAAAATCTTTTTCTTCCAATTAATTTTTCAATAAAGTTTCCTATAAAAAAAAGTGAAACCATGTTTACAAATAAATGGGTTAAGTTTGCATGCATGAACATGGATGTTATTAGTGTCCAAACAATTCCTGAAAAAAAAGCATTTGGTTGAATTGCGAGATATTGATAAACTTTTTCAGATTGGAAAAAAATTAGGAGCATTGAAGTTAGTATAAATACTGCTATGTTTAGAATTATCAGCCATGTTGTTATTGAATATTTGCGAGTTTTTTTTGAAAGAACTTCAAGTAGAGAGTCATCTATGTGTTGTTTAGTATAGTTTCTAATATTATTTTTTTCAAATTTTTCATTAAACCATTTGTCCATTTTATTTTTTCTTTTTGGAGGGTTTTTTCTTGGATGAAGTTTTTTTCTTAACTTGTTTTTTTGTCAAAGTTTTTTTCTTTGTTGTTTTTTTAGTGGATGCTCTCTTTTTCTCTCTTGCTTTCTTTTTTTCTTTTTCTGCTCTTTTAATTTTTCTTGTTTTTTTCTTTTCTATTTTTTCACCTTCTTTATCTTTTTCTTCTAAAACTTTTTCCATTTCTTTTTTTGTTTTGTTAATTCTTTTTTCAAGCTCTTGAACTTTTTCCTGATTGTCTGCAAGTTTATAAATTTCTTCGCATTCAGAACAGGTGAAATCATTTAATAGGGCTGTTTCTTCTGTTACTTCTATTGAACAAGTATCGCAAAAATAGTATCTTTTTTCTTTTCTGCTTTTTAGTTCATTTTCAAGATTTTCAAGTTCTTTTTTTAGGATTTCTTCTAATAAAAAAAGTGATTTGTGAGTATCAAGTGTCCAGAAATAGATATACCACCCTTTTCTTTTGTCTTTTTTTCTTATGAATGATACGAGTCCGTAGTCTGATAATCTGTATAAAATGTTTCTGGTTTGGTTTATTGTTAGTTTTAATTTGTTTGCTATTGTGAATTCGTTTATGTCTTTTTTTCCTGCAAGAAGGTCTATTATTGGAACTGCTTGTTTTCCAACCAGTTCTTCTACAATTTTTTTTAGAAATTTTATTTGTTTTTTATCAGATTCTTTTTTTGGCATTTTAAAAGTATATGTTTTAATTCTCAAGTATTTTTAAATTTTTTGATTTGAATAAGATTATTCTTTTAGTAAAATTCCCTGAATGGTTCCTTCTTTTGAAGGGCGATTTGTTATTTGAACATTTCCTATTTCTGTTTCTATTTTTGCACCTTTTATTAGAACATTTTGTCGGGCTAAGAATCTGTCTGCAGGAGTTTCTAAAACATTTTTTATTTTTACTTTTTTTGATTTTTTTGTTTTAGGGTCTATTGCATTTATGAATTCTTCTCTTAGGAGAACTTTTTTGTTAGCTCCTCCTCTTGTTCGAATTGTTTTTTTTCTTGTTTCTCCAACCCTGATTTTTCTTTCTTCTTTAGGAAGAGAGTGTTTTTTCTTTTTTCTAAGTTTATGATACTTTCCTCCAGTTATTTTTCGTCCTTTCATGATTTTTTTGAGGAAAATTCGTATTTAAATGTTTGGGTTGTTGTGCATGGTCGTGGGAATACAGAAATTAAAATTTCTGTCTTCTTAGTTCTTCTGAAATCGAAGATTTCAGTTTCCTCGATTCTTACGAATCTTCGGATAATCGAACTTATGGTCGTACCAGAAATCGAATCTGGGACTTATCCATGTCAAGGATATGTTTTGCCACTAAACTATACGACCTTTAATTTTTTTGTTTTTCCTCCTTTAATTTGTCCCCAATTAGGTTTTAAATATTTTACTTTTATATGGGATTTTGGAATTTTTGATAGGTGAAGGAGTTCATTTAGGAGATTTAGGGGAATTGTTCGTCTTTCTGTATAGTAATTTTTTAGATTTTGATAATTTGTGTTTATTCCATAATTTAATATTGATCTTAAAGAAGGTGCTGATAGTTTTTGAATTACTTTATTTAGAAATTCTTTTTGTTTGTTTTTTTGAAATTTTATTCTCATTTTGATTGCGAGAGATTTAACTGCGACACCATAATGAGAGAAAAGTTTATAAAGGTTGTTGTTGGGTGATGATTATGAAAATTCCAAAGAAAATTAATAGATATTGTCCGTTTTGCAAGAAAAGGACAGAGAATAAAATTGATTTGCTTAGCACTGGAACTAAGAGGGCTACACTTAGAAGAGGTTCTAAGGATAGAGCTAAGTTAAGGGGTTCAGGTGCTGGTGGAAAAGGAAGCCATGGCAGATACAGTAAGCCAGCTGTTAAATCCTGGAAGAGAAAAACAAAAGCTACTACTAAAAAAGTTTTAGTTTATACTTGTAATGAATGTAAAAAAAAGCATCAGTCTAAGAAAGGTATTAGAGTGAGTAGATTGATGGTGGGAGAGAAGTAGGATGGGAGAAGGAGAAAAAATAGAAGTATTGGTAAATTTGTCTGATAGGATGCTGAAGATAGGAAGTGATAAATTATTAGAATTAAATTCACTATTATTTTCATCAAGAATTATGTCTCGTTCAGGTGATGTATCAATGTTAACTTTAACTTATGGAGGAGGTTTTAGTATGAATCCTCAAATTGAAAAAGAAGCTATGAAAATTTATCAATTTTTAGAAAGTGAAGGATTGTCTGCACAGGATAGTGAAAGAGGAATCGAGTTAAATTATTGTCCTTGTAATCTTGGAGAAAGTTCTTGTTCTGAAATATATTTAGAAGGTGATATTAGAGGAGAAATAATATTTTAAAATGGCAAAACAGACAAAGGTTGTGACAAGAAGAAGGAAGTTTTTTCCAGTTGAAATTCCATTGGTAAATCAAACTGTTGAATTGGTTGGTTCTTCTGTTGATGAGGTTGATGGTCGGAGGATTAAGTTTGATTTGACACGGCAGTTAAAGGGAAAGAGTACAGAGGTTGTTATTAAGGTGGAGAAGGAAGAGGAAGAAGTCAAGGCATATCCAGTTAAACTTAGGTTGATGCCTTATTTTATTCGGAGGATAATGAGAAAAAATATTAGTTATGTTGAAGATTCTTTTGAAGCTAAAAGTCAAGAGAGTCTTTTGAAAGTGAAGCCGTTTTTGATTACTCGGAAAAAGGTTTCAAGAGCTGTTCGGAAAACTCTTCGTAATAAGGCTCGTAATTGGCTTGAAGATTATATTTCTGGAAAAAAGGATTCTGAGGTTTTTGGAGAGGTTTTTTCAAATAAAATGCAGAAACCTCTTTCATTAAGTTTGAAGAAGACATATCCTTTGTCTTTTTGTGAAATAAGAATTTTGGAAATTGTCAGACCTTTGGAGAAGGATGAGATTCCTGAAATTAAGGTTGAAGAAAAGGAAGATGTTTTAGAGGGCATTGATCAATTGAGAGAAATTGAAGAAGAGAAAAAGAAAAAGGCAGAAGAAGAGATGAAGAAAGTTCAGGAGGAAGCTGTTGAGAAAGAGGAGGAGATTGAAGCTGAAGAGAGGGTAGAGATTGAGGAGGCTGAAGGTGAATTTAAAAAGAAAGAGGATAAAAAATGATACAACAAACTTTAGTTTTAGTAAAGCCGGATGGAGTAAAAAGAGGTCTTGTAGGCGAGATTATAAGGAGATTTGAGCAAAGAGGTTTGAAGATTGTGGGATTGAAACTAACTCAGATTGACGAAGATTTTTCAAAAAAACATTATGCTGTTCATCTTGATAAGGAGTTTTACGAAGCACTTGAAAAATATATAACTTCGAGCCCTGTTGTTGCTATGGTTATTGAAGGTTCCTCTGCTGTTGAAAATGTAAGGAAGATTGTTGGAGGGACAGAGCCAAAGTCGGCACCTGTTGGAACCATAAGGGGAGATTTTGCACATATTTCTTTTGAACGTGCTGATTCAATGAAAAAATCAGTAGGTAATTTGATTCATGCTTCTGGAAGTTTAGAAGAGGCTCAGGAAGAGATTGCATTATGGTTTTCTGTTGATGAATTGAATAATTATAAGAGAGTTGAAGATGAATGTGTTTTATAAGAAGTTTTATTAATTGAGTTTTCTTTTTATTACAGATGAAAAGAACTTTGCATCAATTCCTCTAGGAATTGTATTCCTGATCCTTCAACAAGGTTGAAGTCCTTGGAAAATCAAATTAGTAAAGTTCTCAAAAAGAGGAAAATGGATATAAATCAAATTTTGTCGAAATACTCTCGGAAACTTGGTGAACAGGTTAAAACATCTGCAGATGTTAAGAGTAATTTTGATTCTCAGGAATATGAGCAGTTTAAAAGTGATATGATGCCAGAGGTTTCAAGATATGAAAAATGGGTTAAGAGTTTTGGAAATATAATCAAGATTAAGTTTTCTGCTAAGGATAATATTAAATTGAATAAAAGTATTGAGGTTGCGCATCTTGATGTTTCTCCTGCAGGAGTGGGGGGTTTGGCTGTTTTTAGTTCTTTAATGATTTTTTTAATTGGAATTTTGGCAAGTTTGATTATTTGGTTTTTTGGAGGGAGTTTTCCTTTTATTTTTTTGTTTTTATTTTTTGTATCTGGAATTTTTGTTTTTTATTATTTTTATACAATGCCTTCAAGGTTGGCTGTGAAGTGGAAACTGAAAGCAAGCAGTCAGATGGTTCCTGCTATTCTTTATGCTGTGATTTATATGAAACATACTAGTAATTTAGAGAGAGCGATTAATTTTGTGAGTCAGAATATTGAGGCACCACTTTCTCTTGATTTTAGAAAGGTTTTGTGGGATGTTGAGACAGGGAAGTTTTCAAATATTAAGGATAGTCTTGATAATTATCTTGAGTTTTGGAGAGATAGTAATCTGGAGTTTATTGAGAGTTTTCATTTGATTGAGAGTAGTTTGTTTGAACCTAATAATGCCCGGAGGATTCAGATTTTGGAAAGGGCTTTGAAAGTTATTCTTGATGGGGTTTATGACAGGATGTTGAAATATACTCATTCAATTAAATCTCCTTTGTTTAATGTTTATATGCTTGGAATTATTCTTCCTACTCTTGGACTTGCACTTTTGCCTTTGGCTTCAACATTGTTAGGGGGATTGATAAAATCAATTCATATTTTTGTTTTTTTTAATTTGATTATTCCTTTTTTTGTATTTTATATGACTTCGCAGATTATGTTAAAAAGACCAGGAGGTTATGGTGAAAGTGGTTTTATTGAGAGAAATCCTTTTTATTCACAGTATAAATCTAATAGGGCTTATTTTATTACAGGTTTGATTTGTTTGCCTTTTTTGTTAATTGGATTTTCACCTTTGTTGTTTGGTTATCTTGGTGTTGATTATAGTTTGGAGTTTTTAGGGGGAGAGGTTTTTGGGTTTCAGGAGGGAAAAGGGCCTTTTGGTTTAGGTGCTTTGATTTTAAGTTTGTTTGTTCCTTTTTCTGTTGCTATGTTTTTTTCTTTAAGTTATTCTATGAAAACAAAAAAATTAATTAAATCTCGAAATGATACTCGGCAGTTGGAGAGAGAGTTTAATAGTAGTTTGTTTAGTTTAGCGAATATTTTAGAAAATCGGACTCCTGCTGAAATTGCTTTTTCAAAGATTTCGCAGACTACAAAAGGGCAGAAAACAGAGGAGTTTTTTAGAATTGTGAGCACGAATATTCATTCAATGGGAATGGGGCTTGAACAGGCGATTTTTAATCCGAATAGAGGAGCTATTCTTTATTTTCCTTCAGATATGATTGCAAGTTCTATGAGGATTTTGATTGAATCTGTTAAAAAGGGTTTGAAAGTTGCTGCTGATAGTTTGAGAAGTATTTCTGAATATGTTGGAAATATGAATAAGATTAATCAGAGGTTGAAGGATTTACTTGCTGATGTTTCAAGTGATATGAAGAGTAATATGGTTTTTTTAGCTCCTCTTTTGGCTGGAATTGTTGTTGGTTTGTCTGGAATGATTACTGGAATTTTGGGTAGGTTAAATATTTTGTCTGAAATGGGGCAGGGAGATGTAGGGTTAGGAGGTTTTGGGACAATTGGAAGTGTTGTTGATTTGTTTAATATTTTGAATATGGTTCCACCTTATTACCTTCAGATTGCAATTGGAATTTATATTGTTCAGATAATTTTTATTTTAACTGGAACTTTGGTTACAATTGATTCTGGTTCAGATAAATTAAAACAGACAAATGAATTATCTAAGAATTTGTTTAGAGGTTGTTTGCTTTATTTGATTACTGCTCTTGTGAGTATTATTGCACTTGGTTTGATGGTGGAGGTGGCACTGGGAGGGTTGGGTTAGTAGGGATTGCTGATAGTGTTTAATCAGAACTTTTATTAAGTCTTGTTTTTTATTTAGTTTATGGATAAAAGAGGTATGCAATTGGTTTGGAATAATGTTGTTGTGATGATTCTTGCTTTAGTTGTGCTGATTTTTTTAGTTACATTTTTTTTAATAGGAAGTTCGGGTTTTATGGATTTTATTTCAAGTTATTTTTCAAATAGCAATGTTGATTCAGTTGTTCAAGAGTGTAATATTTTGGTTGATACTGAACAAGAATATTCTTATTGTTGTGAGCTTCGGAAGGTGAAGGTTAAGGGAGAGGATTTTTCTGTTAGTTGTTATTTGTTGAGGGATGAAGATTATATTAATGATAGAATTAAATTTTTGGATTGCAGGAGTGTAGAATGTTAAAGAAAGGCAGGATAGGGATTGATGAACTTTTGAAGTGGATTATTGGAGTTGGTATTTTAGTGATTGTAGTGGTCGGAGTTTATATGGGGCTTGGTGGTAAGCTTTTTGGTGCTGAAAATTTTATAAAAAATTTATTTGATTTTGGAGTTTAAGATGAATCGCAGAGGTGCTAGGGAGATGAGTATGAGTTATATAGTAGCACTTGCTATAGGGATTATTGTTGTTATTGTTGTTTTGTTTGCAGGATTTGGTATTTTGGATTTGCCGGATTTTTTTCCAGATTTTATTCAGAGTGATGAAAAGATAGGTTTAGATATTTATGATGGAAATTCTGAAATTCCTTATTTTAAATTTGATGATGGAGTTTGGGGAACTCCTTATTTGTATTTTGCATTTAAGGAGGGGTGGATGTGGTCTGATGGGACAAAATGGTTTGGTGTTGGAGAAGTAAATGCAGATAATTTTAAGAAGTTAAATGAAAAAGACAGGGATTTTATTTTAGGATTAAAAGGAGAAAGTTGTGAAATTGGATTAAGAGAGATTATTAAAAGGGTTTTAAAAAATGAAGAAGGTGGTTGGTTTTCAGGAGCTTCGGTTTATATTATTCAAAATAATAAAGAAAAGAAATTTGAATATGAATCTGGTGAACAGGTTTATGATTTATGCGAGGTGATTAAAAATGAGCAAAGGTGAATTTATGATGAGCGAGCTTGTGAAGGTTTTTTTAGGAATCGTTGTTTTGATAATTCTTTTTATACTTGCTTATCAATTAAGTATGATTTATCTTAATGATACAAAATCTAAACAAGCGGAGGTTAGTTTAGAGAGTGTTTATGGATTTATTGAAGAGATTGAAGAGGGAGATGAAAAAGAGATTATAATTGAGTCACCTTCTGGTTGGATGTTGGAGGTTTGGCCTAATAAAAATACTTATCAGAAACCTCAACAATGCAGGAGCAGTTATTGTTTGTGCATGTGTCCTTCAGTTGGTTTGTTTGGTTTTTCTTTAGCTTGGGAAAGAGAATTAAGAGAGTGTAATAAGTATGGAGTTTGCAAGGGGTTGAATTTTAAGGGAGTTACAATTGATGATGAAGGAAATGAGAATTTTTTAGGAATAGATGGAGTAGAGGAATTTGATATTTTTAAAAAGAATAATGAGGTGATTATTCGTGAAAAATGAAAGATTTGAAAAAAGCACAGATGGATAAGTTGATTAAGTATGTTTTGTGGATGGTTTTAGCAGTAGTTTTATTTAGTGGATTGTATTTTATTGTAAATAGGTTGATGGGTTTTTAAAATGGAAAAGAAGGGTTTGACATCATCTGTAGTTATTGGATTGGTTTTGATTTTAGTTGCATTTGGGATTCTTTTGTTTTTGTTTTTGAGATTTGAGAATTCTGTTGATGTTGATGATGTTATTTGTGAGGAATCTGTTAGTAAAAAAGCAAGTGTTCCTGAGATTTTTAATTCTAAGGATTTGATTCCATTGAAATGTAAGACAAAAAAAATTTGTATTAGTGATGATTGGATTGGAGGAGAGTGTGAGGAGTTTAGAGGAGATGATTATGGAATTGAAAAAGTTAGTGGCAGTATTGCTGAAATAAAGGTTCAGATAAATGAGATTCTTTCACGAAAACAGGCAGAGTGTTGGAGTAAAATGGGTAAGGGTGATTTGAATGTTTTTTCACAGGATTTTAATTTACAAAGTGATATAAATAGGAAGTGTGTTATTTGTTATAGAATTGCTTTTGATGAGTCTTTGAAGAATAGTGTTGGGCAGATTAAAGGTTTGGGGAATTATATGATGACTTCTAAAGTTCCTGGAAAGGAGATTTCTTATTGGAATTTTGTTACTTCTGGTTTGGATGCAAGAGGTTATGATGAAAAGCATGATGTTTTTGATATGGATGAAAAGGCAGTTGTTTATATGGAGTTGAGTAAGTCAACTGCTCCTGTGTGGATTTCTGGAGTGGCAGGGGGTGGAGCAGGAGGTGTTGCAGGTGCTTATATTGGTGCTTCAATTGGTTCGATAGTTCCTGTTGCAGGAAGTTTTGCAGGAGGTTTTATTGGATTTGTTGGTGGAAGTTTTGTTGGAGGAGTTTTAGGAAAAGAAGCAGGTGATGAAGCAAGAGATAATTTAATTAGCGAAATAGATGATACAAGTGCTACTGTAAATTTGTTTATGGATTATGGAAAGATTTCTGGTTTGGAATGCAGGGTTGAGAGTATTGCTTAAAAGTTAAATTTATAACTTTGTTATTCTTGAAGTATTTATGAAAAAGAGATTGATGAGCAAAAGAGGATTGTTAATGGGAACAACTATATTTTTAATTTTTTATTTGGCATTTATAGTGATGATGGGTGTTTTCGTGGTTAGTGCTGGTGAGAGGGATGGAATTTATGAAATGACCTATGCAAAACAAATTGCTTTGATAATTAACAAGGCAAAACCAGAAACAGTTATTTTAATTGAGGTTGGTGATGTTGTTTCAAGAAGAGATAATTCTGACGATATTTTTTATTTAAATAAAGCTGAAAATTTAGTTGAAGTTAAATTAAATAATGGATATTCTTATCCTTATTTTTCAGGTTATGATGTTGAGTTGAAACTGGATAAGAATTGGTTGAGTGTGATTGTAAAATGAATAGAAAGGGTGAGAAGATTTTGACAATATGGAGAATTTTTATAATTTTGGTAGTGGGAGGTGCTGTTGCAGGAAGTGTTCTTATTGTTTATTATGCTGATGTCAATATTGATTATGAAAATGCTGAAATTTTAGCAGAGAGATTGGTTGATTGTTTTAGGGATTATTCTGGAAGTGAGATTGATGTTTATTCTTATTGTGGATTAGATAAAAGTGCTTTTGAAAAAGGGAATTTATTTTTTAGGGTTAGGGTGGACTCACAGGAATTTAAGGGCGGGAATTATGCTTTTGAAAAAGATTGTTTGATTTCTCTTTCTGGTGAAGCTGAAAATTATCCTGAATGTGTCTTGGTTGAAAAAGGGAATTTAGATATTTTGGTGGGTGTTAGGCAGAAAGGTTTTTCAGGAGGTTTAGGATGAACATTAAAGGTTCTGTTGGAGATTTTTTAACAGAGTTTGTTGCATTTATAATTATATTTGGAATTTCTGTTGCTTTTGTTAGCAGTTCTCTTGCTATTGCCGGAGGGAAGATGGAGTTTTTAGGAGGAGAAGGAAGAGATAGTTTAAAATTAATTTCTGAAAAAATAGAAGTTAAAAATGATTTGGTTAAATTTCTTAATAGTGAAGTAGATGATGAGAAATTGATAAATATTATTTTGGATTTCTTAGATGAATATTTTGAGATTAAATCTTCTTATGCTGATGGAGAGAGTTTAATTGAAAAATTTGGAATTGAGGGGTTGGATAAGATTAGTCCTTTGATTGCTGAAAATGAAGGTTTTGATAAAGATAGAATTGTTGAGTTGGAAAGAAAAAAGAAGATATTAGAAGGGCAAATTGCAGGAGTTATTAATTGTGAGAAATTTTATTTGAAGATTCCTCAAGGAGTTATTAGTGAAAAGGGTTTTGTTCCTGATAGTTTTAGGAATTTGAATGGAGAATTGAGTGATGAGGTTAGTATGGATTTTTTTTATAAGGGTTACAATTTTAAAATTAAATTTAAACAATTAAAAAAATGTTAATGAAAAAAGGACAGATTGCAACTGGAATTTATGTTTTTTTAGCTTTGGGTTTGAGTTTTTTTGCAATTTATGTTTTTATTACTCATAGTGGAAAAGTTGAGAATGAAATTTTGGATTCAAGTTTTTTAGATAGTGTTTATTTAAAGGAGGATGAGTTAAATTTTTATATTGATTTTTTAATGGAGAGGAGTGTTAGGGGAGTTGAGGGTGAGGAGGAGTTTATTCTGAGATTTAAGGAGGAGTTGGAAAATTATAATATTGCTGATGAATTTTTGAATGAGAAATTGAAAGAAGTTGCGATGCAAGTTGATTCTGAAAGTGTTGAGTTTTCTGATGAAGGAGTTAGTTTTGATTTAAGTATTAAAATTGGAGATTCTTGGGAGGGTTTTAAGGTGTCTTATTTTTATGAAGAGAGGTTTGAAAAGATTTTTAAGTAGTGAAATCTTGTAAGTTATATGAGTTGGTTTAAAAAAGAAGATGAGAATGAAGAAGAATTGAGATTGCCTAATTTGCCAGGTAGTTCGGGTTCTTTTGGGAGTGCATCAAATATGAATCTTCCAGAGGTTGGCAATGTTGAAACGAGTCCTTTACCTGCTTTGCCTGGTGGAGAGGTTAATCCTAATGAAATTAAAAATACTATTAGACAGAATCCTCCTGTTGAACCTGTAAGAGCAGAACCTATGAATTTTGAGCAATCTGAAGAGAGAGAGGTTTCTGTGCCTCCCAGCACACCTTCTCGAATTGAAGCTCCTGAAACAAAAAATTATGTTAAAAGAAATGAGCCGATTTATGTGAGGTTGGATAAATTTGAAACTACTGTTGAATCTTTTAATGAAATTAAAAATAAAATTAATGAAATTGAGAATTTGTTAGTTAAAATTAAAGATATTAAAAAGCAGGAAGAGGTTGAATTGCAGGAGTGGGAGAGTGAGATTGCTTCAATAAAAGCGAGAATTGAAGCAGTTGATAGGAATGTTTTTGGAAAGTTGGATTGATAAAATGGAAGAAAAAAATAAATCAGGATTAGTGAATCTTATTGTTAAATCGGTTCCTTTAATGATTTTTTGCGGAGGTGCTGTGGGAGGAGGAATTGTTGCAAGGTATTATGGAGTAGATACAGGAACTACTGTTTTTGGATTATCTACCTTAGGTGCTTTAATTTCTTCAAGTTATTTTCATTCAGATTCTTATAAAACTGAAGATGATTATGATTTTTAAAATGGTAGAGACAAGACATGTTAGATTGGATTTTGAAGAGGCAATGAATGCTAAAAAAGAACTTTTGAATTTAGAGATGAATCTTTTGAAAATTGGAAAGAAACTTAAAGCATACAAGAATTTGAGAAAAAGGGAATTTGCTGAAAAAGGGAAATTTAAAAATCAGTTGAGTGCTTTGAAAAGGGCATCAGGTTTGTTTTTGTCAAGTTTGCCTAAGGAATCTTTGAATGAGGAACAGAAGAAAGAAAAAAGTGTAAAAAGAGAAAAGGGTGATGATTTTTATAAAGAGTTGGATGAGATAAAGAAGAAACTGGAGAAATTGGAGAAGTGAGGTTTGGATTTCTGCACATCTCTTTGAAAACTTGGAAGTTTCGCTAACCAAATTTTCTTTTTTAATTGAGAATGTCTGATAAAATGAGTTTATTTATCAAATCTCTATAAGTTATGCAGAGCAGACGGGTGAATGTCTGTTGCAGAGTAGGTACATTTTTGAAGTGTACTTAACATTATCAAAGATTTTTTAAACCTTTATTTTCTTTATTGGAGATGGATAGAAAGGAATTAATGAAAAAATATATTGAATTTTTTAAGGAGAAAGGACATAAAGAGATTTCTAATTTTTCTCTTATTCCTGAAAATGATCCTACTGTTTTGTTTACCACTGCAGGTATGCATCCTTTGGTTCCTTATCTTTTGGGGCAGAAGCATCCATCTGGTTCAAGATTGGTGAATGTTCAAAGATGCATTAGGACAGGAGATATTGAGGAAGTAGGTGATGAAGTGCATCATACATTTTTTGAGATGTTGGGAAATTGGAGTTTGGGTGATTATTTTAAAAAAGAAGCTATTGAGTGGAGTTTTGAGTTTTTGACTGAGGAGTTAGGTATTTCAGTTGATAAATTAGGAGTTAGTTGTTTTAAGGGAGATAAGGATGCACCTAAGGATAAAGAGAGTTTTGAAATATGGAAGGGACTTGGGTTGGATGAGGAGAGGATTGTTTTTTTAGGTAAAAAGGATAATTGGTGGGGACCTGCTGGAAACACAGGTCCTTGTGGTCCTGATACTGAAATGTTTTATTGGAGTGGTTCTGAAAAAGTTCCTGATAAATTTAATTCTGATGATAAAAATTGGGTTGAGATTTGGAATGATGTTTTAATGCAATATGAGAAGGATGATTCAGGTTCTTACAATGAGGCGAAACAGAAGAATATTGATACAGGAATGGGAGTTGAGAGAACAGTTGCTGTTTTAAATGGATTAAATGATAACTATTTGACTGATTGTTTTTTAAAGGTTATTCAGAGTATAGAGAAAGTGAGTGAAAAGAAATATGATGAGAATAAAAGAGAAATGAGGATTATTGCTGACCATATTAAGGCGAGTGTTTTTATTATTGGAGATGGTGTTGTTCCTTCTAATTCTGAACAGGGTTATGTTTTGAGGAGATTGATTAGAAGGGCTGTAAGATATGGGCGTGTATTGGGAATGAAAAATTTTGTTAAGGAAATTGGAAAATCTGTTTTTGAGATTTATAGGGATTATGATATTTTGAAAGATAAGGAAAAAATTTTAAATGAATTAGTTAAAGAGGAAGAAAACTTTTTGGAAACTATTGAAAGAGGTATGAGGGTTTTTGATAGATTGTCTTCAGGGAATATTTCCGGGAAGAATGCTTTTTTGTTGTATCAAAGTTATGGTTTTCCGATTGAGATGACTATTGAGTTAGGTAAGGAAAAAGGAGTTAAGGTTGATGAAAAAGGTTTTGAAAAAGAGTTTGAGAAACATCAGGAGCTTTCGCGGACTGCTACTCAAGGGAGATTTAAATCTGGTTTGGCTGATAGTTCAGAGGAAACAACTAAATTGCATACTGCAACTCATTTGTTGGCTGAAGCATTGAGAAGAATTTTAGGGCAGGAGATTGAACAAAGAGGTTCTAATATTACTGGAGAAAGATTGAGATTTGATTTTAATTTTGATAGAAAATTGAGTGATGAAGAGAAAAAGAAAATTGAGAATTTGGTTAATGAAAAAATTAAAGAGGACTTGTCTGTTGAGTGTGAGGAGATGAGTGTTTCTCGTGCTAAGGAAGTTGGTGCTCAAGGGGTTTTTGAGTCAAAATATGGTGGCAAGGTTAAGGTTTATTCTATTGGAAATTTTTCAAAAGAAATTTGTGCTGGACCTCATGTTTCTTCTACAGGAGAGTTGGGAAAGTTTAGGATTAAAAAAGAAGAAAGTTCATCTTCAGGAGTTAGAAGGATAAAAGGAGTTTTGGAGTGAAAATGGATACTAAATTAAATACAATGGAGGCGGAAAAATGGAATTAAGTGACAGAGGAATATTTCCAAAGTGTCCTAAGTGTGAGAAAGGATGCTTATTGCCATTTTCTTTTGAAGAAGATGTGTTTGAGAAATGGAAATGTTCAAATACTGAATGCGGATTTGTTTTGAAGAAACACGAGCATTAAAGGATTTAAAAGAGGTTTTTTGTTTTTTTATTCAATATAAATTCCAGGTTTTCCTGATTTTGCTTTTTTTGATTTTTCTTCAGGGTCGTATTTATTTTTGTCATTGACTTTATGGATTATTATTTTTTTATTTAGTTTTTTAGATATTTTTTCTGAATTGTAGAAATCTTCATTTGGAATTATGTATAAGTATATTTTTTTTGTTCTTTTTCCTTTTGATTCAATTATTTTTATTATGTTTGATATGTCTTCTAAAGTGTTTTGGATTTGGATATCTTGTTTTTCGAGTTCTTCATCGATTTTTGATTCATCATATTTTGGCCATTTTTGATTTGTGATGAAAGGTTTATTGTTTATCTTTTCCCAGAGTTCTTCTGTTATATGAGGGCAGAAAGGATGAAGGATTTTTAAAAAAGATTCTGTGTCTTCTTTTGAAACAGATTCTTCTTGAAAAATTTCAAATAGGTTTCTTATTTTTATTATTGCTAAATTGTATTTGAAGTTTTCAATATCTGGTTCAATTTCTTTTATTGTTTTGTTTAGTTTACTTTGGATTCTTTTTGTTGATTTTTTGAATTCTAATTTTGATAAATAATCAAATATTTTTTTGATTAATTTTAGGGAACCCTGGATGCCTTTTTCATTCCAGTGGATATCTTTGTCAGGGCTTGCTGTTGAAATGAGAAATAATCTTGCTGTGTCTATTCCGTATTTTTTTGAGACGATTTCTGGAAGGACTACATTTCCTCTTGATTTACTCATTACAAATCCATCTTCTCCGTGGAGCATTCCCTGGTTGAACAATTTTTTAAATGGTTCGTTTATTTTTAGAAGTCCTAAATCTCTTAGTGCTTTTGTGAAAAATCTTGCATAGATTAAATGCATGCAGGCATGTTCTGCTCCTCCAATGTATTGGTCAACTGGCATCCAGTATTTTATTTTTTTTTCTTCAAATGGTTTTTTGTTGTTTTTGTTATCGCAATATCTTAGAAAATACCAGCTTGAATCAAAGAAGGTGTCCATTGTGTCTGTTTCTCTTTTTGCAGGTTTTTTGCATTTTGGACATTTTGTGTTTATCCAGTTTTCTGCAGTTTCTAATGGATTTCCTTTTCCGAATTTTACTTTTTCAGGAAGTTCAACTGGAAGTTCTTTTTCAGGAACTGGTTGAGGTCCGCAATTTTCGCAATAAATTATTGGAATGGGAGTTCCCCAGTATCTTTGTCTTGATATTAACCAATCCTTTAATTTGTATTGGATTGTTTTTCTTCCTATTTTCTTTTTTGTCAGTGTTTTTGTTATTTCATCAATTGCTTCTTTATTACTCCATGCATTGAATTCTTCTGAATTGGTTAATTTTCCATCGCCTGTATAAGCTCTTGACATTTTTTCTGGATTAATTTCATAAGCATCTGGTTGAATGACGATTTTTATGGGTATGTCATATTTTTTTGCAAATTCAAAGTCTCTTTGGTCATGAGCAGGGACAGCCATTATCATTCCAGTTCCGTAGTCTGCTAAGACAAAATTTCCAACATGGATTGGTATTTTTTCATTATTAATTGGATTTATTGCATAACTTCCGGTGAATGCTCCTTGTTTTTCAAGTTCATCCAAATCTTTTTGACTTGTTGATTTTGTTTTTTTCAGGAAATTTTTTATTTTTGATTCTTGTTCTTTTGTGACTAATTCAATTAGTCGTGGATGTTGTGCTGATATTACCATAAAAGTTACTCCGTAAATTGTATCAGGTCTTGTTGTGAAAATAGGCCATTTTTCTCCATTAACTTCAAAATCTATCTCTGTTCCATAAGATTTTCCAATCCAGTTTTTTTGCATAATTTTTATTCTTTCAGGCCATTCTAAATTATCAATTGAGTCAAGAAGTTCATCTGCATATTTTGTTGTTTTAATGAACCATTGTTCTAAATGTTTTATTTCAACTTCTGTTTCTTGATGTCTCCAGCATTTTCCATTATGAACTTGTTCATTTGCAAGGACGGTGTTGCATTTTGGACACCAATTTACAGGCGATTTTTTTCTATAAGCTAAATTTTTTTCTAAAAATTTTAGGAAAAAGTATTGATTCCATTTGTAGTATTCGGAGTCGCAGGTTTTTAGGAGTTTTGTCCAGTCATAACTTAGTCCTAACTCTTTTTGTTGTTTTATGAAATTGTCTATTGCTTTTTCTGTAAATTTTTTTGGATGGATTCCTTGTTTGATTGCTGCATTTTCTGCTGGAAGTCCTAATGCATCATATCCCATTGGGTAGAGAACATTAAATTCTTTCATTCTTTTGAATCTTGCATAAATATCTCCGATTGTGTAGTTTAAGGCATGTCCCATGTGAAGTCCTGAACCTGATGGATAAGGGAACATTTCAAGAACATAATATTTTTTTCCTTGTTCTTTTGTCTGAAAGATTTTGTTTTCTTCCCATTTATTTTGCCATTTTTTTTCTATATGTTTGAAATTGATTTTTGTCATAATATTTTATTAATGCAGTGAGTTTAAAAAATGTTTGGTTTTGATTATAATAATTTTTATAAATTAAAATAGTTAGGTAATTGATGAAATCAGGAAATCTTGAGGTTGTGACTAATTTAATTGGAGGTCTTTTTGTTGTCAATGGTGTTTTGGTTGCTGTTTTTCTTCCTGAGCAAAGGCATTATGCTATTTTTATTTCCTTGTTGTTAGCTTTGATTCTTTATGTTAGTAATTATGTAAGGGATGTTGGAAATGAATCTAAAAAAAATAAGGAAAATATTAGGAACATTAAGAAAGATTTAAATACAAATAATCGTTTGATTAGTTTAGAGAAAGATGTTGAGTGGTTAAAAATGAAAAAAGCTGAAATTGATTTTCTTGAAATTTTGAAGATAGTTACTATTATTATTCTTGGTTATATAATTTTTCAAGGTATAATGTCTGTTATTGGATAGATTTAAAAAAGTTTTATTCTTTATTTGATTAGAGGTGAAGATGATATTAAATTTGATTTATTTTATTGTATCTTGTGCTGTTTTGATAGTTTCAGGAATTTATTTGGTTAAGTCTTTGACTCGTATTGCGGGTTTTTTAGGGATTTCGCAATTTTCTGCTGCATTTATAATCATGGCTTTTGCAACTTCGATTCCTGAACTTTTTGTAGGTGTTTCAAGTGCTTTGTCTGGAAATCCTGAACTTTCTTTGGGAAATATTATTGGTGCTAATATAATTAATCTTACTCTTATTTCTGGAATTGTTATTGTTTCTTCTAATGAAATTAAGTTTAAATCAAAAAGAGTTGGAAGTGATGTTTATTTTATGCTTTTGGTTTTGTTTTTAGTTTTGTTTTTGTTTTTTATTGATAAGGGTTTGTCAAGGTTTGATGGTTTTATTTTATTGGGTTTGTTTTTAGTTCATAATTACAAGGTTTTTAAAAAGAGAAAAAAATATTCAAAAAAAATGAATCATAGGAAAAAAGTTAGTTTTAGAATTAGTCGTTTTTATTGGTTGTTGATTTTTTTAGGTGCTTTGGCTGGTTTGTTTATTTCATCTAATTTTGTTGTTAAGAGTGCTGTTGGATTAGCAAATGATTTGGAATTGCCTGAAATTATGATTGGTTTATTTTTTCTTTCAATTGCGACAAGTTTGCCTGAATTAGTTTTTGGACTTTCAGCAGGAAATATGAATCACAAGGAAATGGCGATTGGAGATCAAATTGGAAGTGTTGTTACAAATGCCTGCTTGATTTTAGGTATTGTTGCTTTGATTCATCCAATTACAACTGCATTTGTTCCGTTTTTTGTTTCAGGAATTTTTATGTTTGTATCAGGATTTATTTTTGTGACTTTTCTGAAAACAGGTGAAAAATTAGAAAAAATAGAGGGAGTTAGTCTGATATTTGTTTATATTTTATTTGTAATTGTGGAGTTTTTTGCTGGTTTTGGTGGGTGATTATTTGAATTCTAGAAATTTTTAATATTCTCTGAGAAATCTTTCTTGTTCTTCTAATGAAGTGAGTTTTGCAAGGTATTTGTTTCTTTTTTAGTCTAAGTTGCCTTTGCTAATGAGCATTATTTTTGTTAAATTTGTTTGACTGAAACCCTTTCTCCTTACTTTTTCTTTTTTCTAATTATCTATTTAATCCGGGCATTAGTGAGTTTAGTTATACTTAACTTACTAATGTAAAATAGATTATAATCTAAAGGGTGAAATAATTTCCGGACATTACATTAAAATTATTCAGAGTAAAATAAAACTGCACACTTTAGTGTGCAGTCAGATGTTTTGCATCTGTATTTCACTCTGACTCACTCCTCAAAAAATCTAAGATTTTTTGGGGCATTGAAAATCATGGATTTTCAAGTAAACCAATACAAACCTGCACATTTATGTGCAGGTTCAAAACCGAAGGTTTTGGTGATTTTCACAAAAGTTTATTAATGAAGTGTTTTTAGGATTTTAATGATATCTGGAAAAGAGACCCATGATAAAATTATTCAGGTTTTGAATGAAAAAGGACCGAGTTTGCCTGTTCACATAGCTAAGGCAATTGAGATGAGTTCGCTTTTTGTGAGTGCTTTTTTGTCTGAAATGGTTAGTGAGAAGAAGATAGTTGTTAGTAATCTTAAGGTGGGTGGTTCGCCTCTTTATTATTTGAAAGGACAGGAAGATAGGTTAGAGAGTTTTTCTAATCATCTTCATCCTAAGGAGCATGAGGCATTTATTTTGCTTAGAGATAAAAAGATTTTGAAAGAGAGTGAACAAGAGCCTGCAATTAGAGTTGCACTTCGTTCTATTAAGGATTTTTCAAGAGAGTTTAATAAAGATGGTGAGGTATATTGGAAATATTTTTCAGTTAGTGATGAGGATGTTAGGAGGATTTTAGAGCCCTCTTTTGAGAAGGAAGTTAAAAAAAATGAAAATATTTCTGAAGGTGTTGTTGATAGGAATGAGAGAAGAGAAGAGGAGGTGAAGAAGGTTGAGAGAGATTCTCCTGTTTCTGAAAGAGTTGTTTCTGGAAATTTTAGTGAAGAATCTAATGAGTTTGGAAATCCTTTGGTTATGAAGGAGATTAAGAAAGAAAAAACTAAATCAGAGTTTTCTATGGGTGTTGTTGATTTTATTAATCAAAAAGGTTTTAGGATTGTTGAAGAAAGAGAACATAAGGCAAGAGAGTATAATTGTGTTTTGAGGATAAGATCTGAATTAGGTGTTATTGATTTTTTTTGTCAGGCAAAGGATAAGAAGAAAATTTCTGAATCTGATTTGAAAAAGCTTTTGAGTGATTCACAGAAGATTCCTTTGCCTGCTTTGTTGATTTATAAGGGGGATTTGAGTAAAAAAGCTGAAGAGTATTTTGAAAAGTATTGGAGTGTTTTGAAGAGATTGAAATTAGGATGATTTTTTTGTTTATTGGTAAACAATAATATTTAAAAAGGATGATTTCAACTTAATAGTGCTTAAAATGGGACGAATAAAGTCGAAATTGATTAAGAGAACAGGTAGAAATCTTTTGAAGGAAAGTGATAGATTTAGTGATAATTTTGATGAAAACAAAGGAATTTTGAGAGATGTTTTGGTTTTTAAAAAAGTTAGAAATCAAATTGCAGGACATATTACTCGGATTAAAAAGATAGAAAAGAAGAAGAGTTAAAATGGAAGAAGAGAATAAAGTTGGTGAAGTCCAGAATTCTGATAATTTTGGAGGGGGAGAGTCTTTTGAGGATAAAGGGAAATCAGATTTTGAAAAATCTGAAAATAGTTCTTCAGAAAAAAGTGTAAAATTTGAAAAAGATAATAGAATTTTTGTTGGAATTAAGCCATTTATGAATTATGTTACTGGTGTTGTTATGCAATTTCAAAATAAAGGGCAGGATGAGGTTTTGGTTTCTGCAAGAGGTAAGTTTATTTCAAAGGCAGTTGATGTTGTTGAAGTTGCAAGAAGAACTTTTTTAAAAGAAGAGAATATCCAGATTGAGGGAATTAAGATTACTTCAGAACAGTTTGAAAATAAAGAAGGAAAAAGGATTTTTGTTTCTGCTATTGAAATTAGATTGGTGAAAGAGTGATTTGTATGGTAAATCTTTAAGGAAATTTTAACAGGAATATATAAATAAATTATTTTTTAGAGGGTTTTTTGGGCAGTTTTGAGAATTAATCTTTTTTATTTTCTTTCTCTGTTTTCTTATAGATTTTTTTATGGATTTCTTCTGTAAGGTTTAGAAGTTTTTTTATCATGTAATATCTTCTTATATTCATTATGGTTGTTATTATTAAAATTGTTAGGTAAATTAGGAAGAAAATTCCAATTGCTTTTAGGAGCATAATGAGTCCTGCAATTCCCTCAATTATATTTGGGGGAAGGGTTGTGGTTATATTTGAGATTGTTTCTGCTGTTTCTAATGGTGATAAAAGAGGTATGTTTGCCATAATATTGCAGGATATGATAGTTTTTAATATTTTGGGTTTCGTTAGGTTTTTAAATAGATTATCTTTTGTATTTTTGGCTACTTAGCTCAGTAGGTTAGAGTGCGGCTCTCATGAGGCCGAGGTCCCGGGTTCAATTCCCGGAGTAGCCATTTGCCTCTAATTATTGAAGCCTTGGATAAGTTTATAAAGTTTGGGGATTATGTTGGTTATGGGCAATAAATTTAAATTTGATAGTGCTACTTCGCGAAAGGTGAAAACGGTTATTTTGAGTATAGTTATTGCTATTGTTTTAGCAGGTTTTGTGATTTATTTGGTTGAGAGTATTTATCCAAGTCCTGATTATAATGATTTTTGTGGAGAGGTGAAGGTGCCAAGAGTTATTCCAGATGTTAGGAATGGAAGTATTGGACAAGTTGAATGCGAGGAAGAGGGTGGTAAATGGATTAATGGTTATTGTGATTATTATTATAAGTGTAATGAGGATTATGAACAGGCAAGGGATAAACATAGGTTAGTTATGTTTGTTGTGGGTGCGATTGTTGGGTTGATTGCAATTTCAGTTGGTATTGTATTAGCTTTGCCAAGTGTGAGTTCTGGATTAATGCTTGGTGGAAGTTTTTTGATATTTTTTGGAACTGCTCAATATTGGTCTGAATTAAACAACTGGATAAGAACTCTGATTTTAGGAGTTGTTTTAGTTATTTTAATTTGGCTTGGTTATAAGAAATTGGAGAGTTAGATTTAAGAGAGAAATTTTAGGATATTAAAATTCGTAATCGGTTCTTCTTTTCCATTCTTAACCTTCTTTTTCATTTTGTTCTTGTTCTCTTAGGTGTTTTACAATTTCATCTTCTACTCTTTTCATTTCAGTTCTGTCTTTTTTTGTAATTAGATAAGTTCCTAATTTTGTACCTAAAACTGTGCTTGTTAAAGCTATTGTTTCGTAAAGATTTTCATTTGAAAAGAAAGGCATTATTCCTATGTAAATTGCAGTAGAAGTCAGAAAGGTGGAAATGTTCATCAGGAATTGCTTCTGGAATAAGTTCAGGATTAGTTTTTCTTATTTTATAAGCAGAAATTGTTTTTGGTAAACATTCTCTTACAAGAGATATATGGTGATTATATGCTCTTGTGCTGTGTCTTCCTGTGAAAAAGTCATCTACTTCTCTATACTCTTTGAAGTTTTTTCATATTTTTTTATAGAAGTTGGATTTAAAAATCTTTATATAATCTTTTTTGTAGTTGCATTTATGAATCCTGAATTAAAAAGGAAATTGTTGATTGCACAGAAGAGTGAGATTACTGAACATTTTATTTATAAGATGCTTGCTAATTCTGTGAGGGATGAGGATAATAAACGAGTTTTGAGTGAGATTTCAGGTGATGAGTTAAGTCATTATGAGACTTGGAAGAAATATACTGGAGAGGAAATTAAACCAAGTCGTTTTAATATATTTTTTTATTATGTTGTTTCTAAAATATTTGGATTGACTTTTGGTTTGAGGTTGATGGAAAAAAGTGAGGAAAGGGCAGGTGTTAATTATGAGAAAATTTCAGAAGAGATTATTGAGGCAAGGGAAATTGTTAGAGAGGAAAATGAACATGAGGAAAAGTTGATTAGATTGTTGAATGAAGAAAAGTTAAAGTATGTTGGTTCAATTGTTTTGGGTTTGAATGATGCTTTGGTTGAGTTGACTGGTGCTTTGGCTGGTTTGACTTTTGCATTGCAGGATTCTCAATTAATTGCCATGGCTGGTTTAGTTACTGGAATTGCTGCTTCTTTATCTATGGGTGCTTCTGAATATTTGTCTACTCGTTCTGAGGAAGGGTCTAAAGAGAATGAAGGAAAACATCCTGTTAAAGCATCAATTTATACAGGTATTGCATATTTGATTACTGTTAGTTTTTTGATATTTCCTTATTTAGTGATTGGTAATTTGTATGGTTCTTTGGTTTGGATGATGGCAAATGCAGTTATTATTATTTTTTTGTTTACTTTTTATGTTTCAGTTGCAAGAGATGTTGATTTTAAAAAGGAGTTTTGGTCTATGGCTTTGATTAGCCTTGGTGTAGCTGTGATTTCATTTGGGATTGGTTATTTGGTTAGGTGGGTGTTTGGGGCAGGGGTTTAAGAAGATTTAAATAATTTCTTGATTATATAATATTATGGTTAATAGGTTGAGTGTTGAAAGGGCTTTTGATGGATTATATTCATCTGGAGAGGAGTGGCCTATGAAGAGCCCTTATGTTTCTCAGGAGTTTTATCTTGAAATATTTCAGGTTTTAGATTTAGAGCCTTTTAGTAAAGATTGTAGAATTCTGATGGGAGTTAACTTATAACCTTAAAATCATCTCCTTTGTTTCTTGGGAAAATGTGGGCGTGGAGGTGGGGGACAACCTGTCCAGAGGTTTTGAAATTGTTAATTAGAATGTTGAATGCTTCTCCTTTTTTTTGATGTATTAAAGTTAGTGCTGTTTTTTTAATTGCATCTACAAATTCTGTTCCCAGTGTGTTTGGTAAATCTAAAATTGTTTCATAATGGTTTTTTGGAATAACTAATGCATGTCCATCTACAAGAGGTTCGATGTCAAATAATGCAATAAAGTTTTTGTTTTCATAGATTTTTCCTTTTCCAGGAGGGATTTCTCCTCTTAGTATTTTACAGAAAACGCAATTCTCTTCTTTAGGTTGTTCGTCAGGGTTATCTCCAAGTTCTTCTAATTTTTCTTTGTCGTGTTCAATTCTTTTTTTGAGTTCTTCAATTTTTTGTTTATTTGTTTCTTGTTGCATCTTTTATAAATCTTTATTTGTATTTAAGGATTTAGATTGTTTTTTGAATAGCATACTTTTAATCCAATTCCAGTTAAGGATGATATGGACGATTACTAAAAGAGTTATTATTATTGCAGTTATGTTGTGGATTCTTAGCCATGTGAATCTGTCAAATAGGAAAATTACTCCTGCTTTTCCACTTCCTTCTCCAGTAAGGTAAAGAAATTTTAGAATAAATCCTGAAATTGCTAATATTAGAAAATCTATGAAAAGTAAAATATCAATCCACAACTTTTTTTTGTTAAGTTCCATTTAGATTTAAAGTATTTGTGTTTAAAAATTTATTTCTTTCTCGTCTCTGTTGATTTTCCTGCTTGTTCAAATGTGATTTCCTGTGATATTAATTTTTTGAAGATTTCTTTTAAGTTTTCTATTTTTACTCTTATTTGATGAGTTGTGTCTCTGTCTCTAATTGTTACATCGTTTTGATTAGGGGATTTTTCATCTATTGTTATGCAGTAGGGTGTTCCGATTTCATCATTTCTTGCATATCTTCTTCCAATTGAACCTGATTTGTCGTAGGTTATATTGAATTCGGTTTTTAGTTCTTTGATTATCTTTTCTGCTATCTCTTCGTATTCAGGTTGTTTTATTATGGGAAATATTGCTGCTTTTATTGGTGCTAATTTTGGAGGAATTTTTAAAACTATGTAATCTCTGTTTAAGTTATAGGTATATGCTTTTGTAAGGATTGCTAAGAAAACTCTTTCCATTCCAAATGTTGGTTCAATTACTCTTGGAATTACTTTTTGTTTTGTTTTTTCATCATATATTTCCATTTTTTGTTTTGAGAATTCTTCGTGTTGTTTTAAATCGTATTGTCCTCTATTTGCATTTCCTGCAACTTCTTTGCTTCCAAAAGGATAATCATAATCTATGTCAAAAGTTGCTGAAGAGTAATGGCTTAGTTCTTCTTTTGTGTGTTCTCTTATTTTTATTTCTGTTAAACCAATTGATTCAAACCAGAGAATTTGTTCTGCTAACCAGTAGGCATGCCATTCTTCTAATCTTTTTTCTTTTAGGATTTGTTCAATTGTTGTTTCTTTAAGTTCTTTGGAATTTTTTTCTTGTGTTTCTGCATCTAAGAATTTTATTTTTATTTCTTTGTGAATTTCTTCTAAAAGATGACAGGTTTTTTCTTCTGGATGAATGAAGAATTCAAATTCTCCTATGTGGAATTCTCTGCTTCTGAATAAGAAATCTCTTGGTGCTATTTCATTTCTGAAACATCTTCCGATTTGAGCGATTCCGAATGGGAGGTTTTTTCTTGAGGTTTGTTGGATTAGTTTGAAGTCGAGGAACATTCCTTGTGCTGTTTCACCTCTTAGGTAGGCATCTGTGGGTTCTAATGCACCTACTTTTGTTTTATACATTAAACTGAATTCTCCCTGGACCTTAAATTCTCCTCCACATTCGCATTTTACTTTTCCTATCTCTGATTTATCTATTTTTGTTGCTTTTTTACATTCTTTGCAGATTACTGCAACATCAGTAAAACTTTCAATATGTCCTGATGCTTCCCATGTTTTGGGATGACTGATTACACTTGCTTCCATTCCTAAGATATTTTCTCTTGATTTTACAAAAAAGTTCCACCAGTTTTGTTTTATGTTATTAAAAAGTTCAATTCCTAAGGGACCAAAATCCCAGAATCCTGCAAATCCTCCGTAGATGTCGCTTGATCTGAATACAAATCCTTTTTCCTTGCAAAAGTTTGCTAAATCTTCTATTGTTAGTTCTTTTTCTGCCTTTTCTTTTCTTTTTTTAAGTTCTTCTTCATTGAGAGGGATTTTTTCTGGAGAAGGTTTGGGTATGTTGTTTTTTATTTCTTCTGCTTTTTCTTCTGCTTCTTTTTTGTCTTTTCCTAAATATGCAATTGATTTGCTGATTATTTTGTCTCCTTGTCTTTCTGATTTTTGGAGATAATAGTAATCTTTTCCATTGATGTTTTTTTTAGTTATGAACATATTTTAGTGATTGAAAAGGAGTTTATAAGTTTTGTTTTGGTGTTGTTTAGTTTGAATTTGAGGCGAGGAGTTAGATAAGTTGTTATTTAGATTATTCCAGTTATTGGAGAATTAGATTGGAAGTTAAGTATTATGATTAGGAAGAAGATTATTATTTTCATCAAGATTAGGATTGTTATTGTTTTTTGGTGTTTCATGGTTTTGGGAATGGGAGGGGGTTTTTAAGGGTTGTTGTTGGAAAATAATTATATTTAAAAAGTTCTCTTAAAAATGAATAATCAAGAAATTTATGATTTTGCAAGGCAATTTTTTGCAGAATACAGAATTTTAAGTTTTCATAATATTATTGTTTTAGATGAATTTAGAGATTCCTTTGAACAAATTTGCCCTGAAAGAAACTTAAATTTCCCAGAAGATTTAGAAAAAATATTATCTTCTGCAAAAACCCAGGGTTTAATTTATCCTAAAAACAATTCTCTTAATTATAAGTTTTTAATTAGCCCATTTACTGCCTCTTTAATATTAAGATTTGAAGAAAAATTCATAGGAATTTCTGAACTTGCTTATAATGTTTTAGAGGATATCAAAAGAAAAAGATTAAAGAATAATCCTATTTGTGATGTTTTGAGAGGGTTTTATGGGATTTGAAGGGAAGAGATCTTAGAAACAGCTAAACCTTTTTCTAAGGTATCCTCAAAATTTTCTTCTTCATTTCTAACAATAGCTAAGGAATCATTTTTAATTGAATCAGAATTTCGGTATATAGAGTCATAATGTTGCTTTCTTTTTTTCCAAATATTCTCATGAGTTTTTGCTTCCTTAATCAAAAGTTCATTAAGTTCTTTTGCTCTATATATTGTATCTCTAACAGCATTTTTAAATCTGTCACTTTTGATATATTCTAATAGTTTTTTCGCACATTCATTCATTTCTGTTTCATTTAATTTTAAAGCATAAATGCTAACAATCCATCTTCTTATAATCTCTGCAATATAAATAGTGCCATAAGGATGAACAATTAGAATATCATTATCAATCCAAAAACCTGCTCTGTCTTTTTCAGAAGCAGTTGTTACAAGAACTCCGAAACTAGCAGTTTTCTTAACAACATCATTTTTTATTTGAGTAATATAAGATTTTTGAAATTTTTGAGTTTTTTTGCATTCATAAACAATTAGCCCTATCTGTTTTCTTTTATACATAATATAATGTAAAATATCGCCTGCATGTCCTTTATGGATTATATCATCTTCAGGAAACCTATTTTTTAACTCCTTAACTAATTCTTCTTCAAGATTTAATCCTTCAATTTGGGGGGTTGTCCCTTTTTTAATTTGTTCTTTTAACTCTCCGATAGTCTTATTAGCAGATTCAATTTCTTTCATTTTTCCTTCTAACATTTTAGAAAGTTTTTCTGAACGTTTTTTCTCATGTTTTTTTCCTTCTTCTTCACCTTCTTTTTTAGCTTTAATTATTTCTTTTTTAGATCTTTTTTCCATTTCTAACTTTTCTTTTTCTAATTGTTTTTTTAAGTTAGATTTTTCCTTAATGAAATTTTGTTGAATTGCTTTTTTTTCCTCAAGCAATTTCTTTTTTGTTTCTTCTGCAATAATCAATTGTTTTTTAAGGTCTTTTTCAAATTTCTTTTTTTCTTCCCAAACTCCAATTATTTCATAGTAGCGACTTTCAGAAAGAGGCGATTCACATAACGGACATTTAAATTTATTCTCCATGTTCTTAATTCTGATTATAAAATCTTATTTATAAATCTTTCTATTTTGTTATCACTTTATAGTAATATATAAATTAAATAGCTTGAGGAATTTATTGTATATATCTAAAACAATTTGCAAAAACTTCTTGTTTTGAAGGGAAGTTATATCTGCAAACCAACACCAATTCCTTACAAAACTCTGTAGGGGCACCTACGGAATTTGAACATCCCATTGTTATCCCTCCCCTATATTCACTATACTCTGTTTCTCCAATCCTTACACATTCTTCATATTTTGTTTGAGAATATTCTCCTAACTCCACACAATCTTTTATTGTAGAGGGGTTAGAAGATTTTATATTTTCTAAGTTTGTGTCCTCTTGTTCTTCTGTATCCAAGAAGGAAAAGAAGATTAAACCTATAATTATCAAAACTAAAACAATAATAGTTAAATCTTTTCCAGGCATTCCTTCTTTTTTCATATAATGAATAATTAGTTTAACTATATAAAATTTACTAGTAATTTTATTAAAACAACAAAACCTATAAACCCTTTTATCCTGATATTTTTATGAAAATTGATTTAAATAAGAATAAAAATCTGAAGAAAAATAAAATAGATTTGTTTATAACTTCAGGATTGAGAGATGTGTCTGCTGTTAATAGGGCAGTAGAAATTCAGGATAGATTAAGTGAAAAAAGTGGTTCTTGGTCTGGTGAGAATGAGATTAGAAAATGGAGAGATATACTTTAGTTTTAGATGCTTCTGTGATAGTTAAATGGTTTACTCGAGAGGATAAAAGAAAGCAGGCTTTAGATATTAGGGAGCAATTTATTAATCAGGAAATAGATATCTTAATTCCTGATTTGACTTTTTATGAAGTTTCTAATGCTCTGAGATTTAATACTGATTTTGATGAGATTGATATTAGAGATGCAGTAGAGTCCTTATTTCTTATGAGTTTGGATATTATAACTCCAAGAAAAGAAATTTTGGATAGATCTATTGAAATTTCTGTGAAATATAACTTGTCAGTTTATGATTCATATTATATTGCTTTGGCTGAATTAGTTGATATTGATTTTGTAACTTCTGATAAGAAACTTTTTGAAAAAGTTAAGAATGATTTTGATTTTGTTAGATTGTTGTAGATAAAAAGCACGGAGGGAGAATCGAACTCCCGAAAACGAGGTCTGCAGCCCCGCGCAGTACCACTGTGCCATCCGTGCATGAAACTTTTAGGATTGTGCTGTTTTTAAATTTAATGAATGTGGTTGATTATCTTTTACTCGTATTCTGATTTTGTTAAGGATGCTTTTATCTTTTTGGTAACTGATGAATTTCTTAATTTATTTTGAGTAGGTAGAGTTTTGTAGTAAGATAACTTCAAGGGATATTGAAGTTATGCGAAGGATTTAAAAGCAGAAAGTTTTGTTAAAAGGAAAAATTATATAAAGAAAAAGATATTTTATAGTTTGGAATTGAAAAATGAAAAAAAATGTTAAGGAATTATTGAAAAAAAATGTTGGGAGATTGAAGAAGAGTTCTAAGAGGATAAGGAAAAAAGATATTCCTAAAATTAATTATGGAGTGATTCATTCGCAGGTTGGTTTTGCTGATGGTGTTTCGATTGTTATGAGGCAGGTTGAAAGTGTGATGATTCAGGATATGGGAGTTCCGAAGTCAAATATTTATTATTTAGTTGGAAAAGCAAAAAAAGCTTCGCCGTATATAAGGCAGAAAAATATTTTGTGGCATAAGAATCGGACAAATAAACTTTTGGAGAAACATTTTAAGAAGGGTTTTGGTGGTGCTTTGAGTGAGAAAATTGAGATTGCTATTTGGAAAGCAAAAGAGGAGATAAAAAAATTTGTTTGTGATAAAAAGATAGATGTTATTATTGCACATAATACTTCGCATCCTGTAAATTTTATAACTTCTGTTGCTTTGTCGAGGTATTATCGGGATGAGATTGCAAGTGGTAGAAAAACTCCCAAATATATTCTTTGGTGGCATGATTCTCATTTGGAAAGGGAGAGATATGCAAATCCGTCTTCTGATATTAAAAATTATTTGTTAGAGGGTGTTCCTGGAAAATATGTTGATTATATTGTTTTTATAAATCAGTTGCAATTTGAACAGGCACAGAGATATATTAAGGAGCTTGATGAAAGGAGTCCAGGTATTTTTGAGAGTTTGTTGAAGAATCATGCTGTTATTTATAATACTGCTTCAACTTTGATAAATACTGTTGAGGATTTGGAGAATGAGAAGTTTAATCAGAGGGCTGAGAAGTTTTTAGAAGATTTTAAAATAAAGGATTTGCTTAAGAAAAGGAGGTTGAAGTTGGATGATGTGCAGTTTTGTCTTCAGCATACAAGAGTTGTTACTCGTAAAAGAATTGATTTTGCATTGGAATATTCTTATGAATTGCTTTCAAGATTAAGAAAGATTAAGAAAAGGAAGGCAATGGTTTTTTTAGTTTCTGGTCCGAGTGGTGATGAGAAAGGAGGTTATAAAAAAGATTTGATAAAATTGAATAAAAAACTTTCAGAGAAATATAAAACAAATAAGTTTTTTTTGATTTTTGCAGAGGATTGCAAGAAGACAGATATTTCATTTGAGGAAATGCCTTTGATTATTGGCAAGTTGGGAGGTATTACAACTTATTTTAGTGAGATTGAGGGTTTTGGAAATAATCTTTTGGAGGTTTTGGCTGCTGGTTTGATTCCTGCTGTTTATACTTATCCTGTTTTTATCAGAGATTTAGCAAGATATAAGTTCAAGGTTGTTGCATTGGATAAATTTGAAGTTACAAAAAAGTCAGTTGATGAAATGGTGCATGTTATTGAGAGTGATAGGATGAAGAAGATGTGGGCTAATAAGAATATTGAAATCTTGAAAAGGAAGTTTTCGCATCAGACAATTACTCCTAAACTGATTAGGGCGATTATAAGGCGGAGGCGAGTTCGATAGGATTAAGAAGAGGATGGAGGAATATTAAGTGAAGATACTTTTAGCAAGGTTGATAGAGATTCTAAGAACTTTGTTGATTATAATTCTAAAGTAGATGAAAATATTTTAAGTGAGATAGGGAATAATGAGGCGAGTGTTAGGAAACCGAGAAGATATTGGAGGAATTATTTTATTATTTAAGATAATGCAAAAACGCCTCTGGAAGGACTTGAACCTTCGACCTACTGCTTAGAAGGCAGTCGCTCTATCCAACTGAGCTACAGAGGCATAGAAAAGTGAGATAATTTCCTTATTTAAAACTATGGTTTTTTAGTTTTTTATATTGGTTTTGTTCTTTATTGTCTGCGAGTTTAGAGGGTTTTTTGTTCTTTGGGTTTTTTGGAGATTTTTTTGAATTTAGAAATTTTTTTATTGAACCCCTTAATGAAAAGAAAAGTCCTGCTGTAATCATTATTGAAAAAACAATATATCCTGCTATTTTTTGTTTACTTGCTTCAAGTATTGCATTTCCTGTTGTTGATGAACTTCCTAAAATTATTGATTGTTTTATTGGATTTTGTTTGTCTGACTGGATTGTGAATTGAAGGTCAAAAAATCCTATTAAGTTTTTTGGAATTTCTATTATAATATTTCTTTTTATTGGAGGTTCTTTATTTATTGGGAAAATGTCTGTTTGGTTTAAAATTTCACTATTCGATTCATTTAATAATTGAATCATTATGCTTATTTGATTTCCAATAAAATCTGAATTGTCGAATGTGTAAGTTATGTTTAGATTGTCTTTTTCTTGTTCTATTTGGTTTATTTTTATTTTGTTTGTGTTTTCTTTTAAAGTTACTTTTATTTCTTTTGATTTTGTTATTTCTTCACATTCTATTTTTATTATTCCGAAATAGTCTTTATTTTTTGTTTCTTCTGGTATGTTTAGATTGAAAATAAAATTTAAAGTTTCGCCTGGTGCTATTCCCTGAGAGAATTCAGAGTAAATCCAGGGAGATATTTCTCCTTCTGCTGTGAGTATGCAGTTGTTTAGAAAGATTGGACCTGTGTTTTTTATTGTAATTGGTATTTTTTTATTTGCTCCTGAATAGGAGGTTATGTTTTCAAAATCTATTTCAAGTTGTCCTGTTATTTGAATTGTTGAATTTTCTAATGATGTGAGTCCTGTGATTCCATGAGTTGTTAGTTCTTTTACTCCTCCTCTTAGGACAATGAGAATTGAAAGAAGGACAATTAAAATTGCACCTACTAAGGCATATCTTAAAACATCTCTTTTGGGTATCATTTTATGTAAAGAAAAGAGATTTATATCTTATAAATATTTGGATTAATTCTTTAGGACTTTTATTCCATTGTTTGTTATTTGCATTCCTACAGGACCTCTTAGATGATCTGTCATTCTCATTTTTACAATTCTTATTGCTCTATCACCTGAACCTGAGATTCCTGATGCAAAAAGTTCAATAACTGAATCTGTTAAGTATCTGCAGAAAACTATTTCTTCGTTTATTTTTTGTCCTGAACCATTTTCATTATCTGATTCTCCTGATATTAAAACACAGGAATCTAATTGTTTTAGGATGTTTAAAAAATCGTAGAGTTGTTTTCGAACATTTGTTTCTTTTGGAAATTCTAGTGAGAATATGTTAATTGGGTCAAAGCAGATTCTTTTTATGTCGTATTCTGTGATTCTTTTTATGAGTTGTTTTTGTATTTGTTTTAGTGACATGTCTGGATTAAGTTTTAAGAAATGTATTTTTCCTTTTTTTTCTAATTTGCCGAAATCCATGTTTTGTTTTTTTCCTGTTCTTTTTAAGTCATGGGTTTCTTGTTCAAATGTTACAAATAAACCACTTTCATTAAACTGAGATGCTCCATTGTATAAAAATTGGAGTAGAAATGTTGTTTTTCCAGAACCTGCATTTCCAATAACAAGGTTTATACTATCTTTTATAAAACCTCCTTTACATAATCGGTCAAATCCTGCTATTCCAGTGGGTGTTCGGTTTTTGTTTCTTATTGTTGAAGATTTTTTTACAGGATTTTTTATAACTTTTTTTAAATTCATCTTTTACTAAACTCACATTTACTTAAATAATTTTCTAAGTTTTTTATTCTTTTTTGAAATCTTTGTTTTTTTGAGGATGGAAGATAGTTGTATAGGTTTTTTATTTTTTTATTTAGTTTTTTTATTTTTGGAATGTTGTTTTTTAGTTTTGCTTGTTCTGCATTTTTTAAAAGGTAATCTAAGATTTCACTTGGAGATTCTTTTTCAGTTCTTTTTTTCAGTTTCATTTGAGGAAGGAAGTATATTTTTACTAAATATGCAATCATTGCAAATAACATTGCTATGACTGCTATTATAATAAAATTTAACTGAAGTTTGTAGTTTTCTTCAAACTCGTAGATGAGGGTTTCGATTCTTGAGTCAATTTGCTGAATCATTCCTATTTTTTCATTTATTTTTTTAAAGGAGATGGTTGCAGATTGGTGGTTTACTGAATCAACATAGATTGAGAGTTCGTAGTATTCGTCACCATCTAAATTAAGTTTTTCTACTTCAAGTGCTTTTATTTTTATTAAAACTTTTTTATCGAGAATTATTCCTATTCTTTTTTCTTTGCTATTAATTTCGCTTATGATGAATGAGTAGGTTTCATCTTCTAAACTAAACATAACTATGTCGTCTTTATTTACTGAAAATTTGCTTCCTTCTAAAAGTTGTTTAACTGAGAGTTGGATTACTCCTGACTCCATTTTTATTTGTTCATCTATGCTTAGTTTTGAAGAAAAAGCACCTGAATTTGAATAATGAGTGAGATAGAAAAGTAAGAATGTTGCTAAAATTGATGCAGTAATAAGTGTTATTATCCCTCTTTTCATTGTAATAGAAGTTATTGTTTGTTTATAAATTTTGGGTTTTTTGCTCGCATTCGACTCCGAACTCCTAAGCCTACTTGTTGTTAAAAATTATTTACTCTCGTAGGCTTACTCGCAGAGTGTTTGTTTTATTTTATTGGTAATTGACGAATCCGATATGCAAGGGCAGGATTTTTTAATATAGGGCTATTTTTCGAAGAAATTTTTAATAAACTTTAAACTCACAATAAGCATCTCCTTTTGCAAGGCATTTGTTTTCAATGCAATTGACATTTTTTTTGAATATATATGAGAATATTCCTGCAAGAACTCCTGCTGTGAATGAACAGATTTGTTGAGATGTTTTTTCTTTTTTTAATTGGGCTACTGCTATTGTGCTGTCTTCTAATTTGAGGAGTGCTTTTTTGGATTCATTTTCTAATTTTAAAACTGTTAGTTTTCCTAATCCATATAATTCAAAAATTGATTGAAGGGTTTTTATAACTCCTTCGTCTGTTTGTCCTATTTTTTTGCTTAGTTCTGCTATTTTTTGGAGTGACTGATTTTTTATGTTTTTGTAAACTTCTGCATGAGTAACTAATTTTTTAAGATTTTCCTTTGAACCATCTTTTGCCATGTCATAGGTTTTGCTTTTATCTATTTCCTGTAATGTTAAAAGATATGATGAATCAAGCATGATATATCTTGTTCCAAGAAGTTCTACTTTTCCATTTATTATGTTGAATTTATTTATGAATAATAGTTTTTGTAAAAGGGATGATAGTGCCATTGTATTTATATTAAGGTGAAGGATGTTTATAAGGTTTTTTGGAATGGATGTTTAAGGAAATAAATATTTAAATATAGGCATGAGTAGATTAATTATGGGAAAGGAAGTGTTTGTTACAGGTGCGAGTGGTTTTGTTGGAAAAGAGCTTGTTCATAGATTTTTGGAAGAAGATGGTGGAAACCATTATCATCTTTTAGTTAGATCTGATACTTCTGAAAGAAATTTGAAAAGGAATTTTATTGATTATTTAGATAGAATAGATTTTGTAAGGGGAGATATAACTGAACCTTATTTGGGAATCAGTCTTAAGGATAGAAAAAGACTTGGGAAAAAAGCTCAGGAGGTTTGGCATATGGCTGCTTCAACTGATTTTGACGAATCCAAAAGAGAATCTATTGAAAGGACAAATATATTAGGAACTCAGAATATGCTTGCTCTTGCATCTGAATTTGAAAAATTAGATAGATTTTTTTATATGAGCACTGCTTATGTTTGTGGTAAGGAAAAAGGAGAGATTCCTGAAGGAGATTATGTAAATACTGTTGGTTATAAAAATCCTTATGAAGAATCTAAACATCATTGTGAGCAGATTGTTAGAAATTCTTGGGATTTGCCTTATACAATTGTTCGTCCAAGTATTATTATGGGTGATTCGAAGACTAAGGATGCAAAAGGCGAGAATAGGATGTATTATGGTTATCTTTTAACTTTGTATGCTTCTATTTTGAATTCATTTAATGGAAAAGATGATTTTAGAGAATATTGGGAGAATTGTGATGGTGAATTAGATTTTAGAAGAGTTTCATTTAGATTGCCTGGTTCTGATTCTACAACTAAAAATATTGTTACTCTTGATGATGTGGTTGGTGTTTGTGAGGCGATTAGAAAGGAAGATGGAGGTGAAAAAAAGACTTATAATGTAGTTAATCCATTAAATCGGACAATGAGAGATACTACAAATTCTATTGAAAGGGCTTTGAAGGTTAAAGGCATTGATTTTGAACCTAATCTTTCTAAGGATAATTTGGATAAAAAAAATAAGTCTGAAAAAAGAGCTTTTAATTTTACTAAGGTTTATCATCCTTATTTTAAGTTTGGAGAGCCTGATTGGAGAACTGATAATACTGATGCATTGGATGTTGATAGAGTTGAGATGACTGAAAATCTGTTTTTTGAGATGATGGATGCTTATGTTAAAAAGGAGATAATTGGAGGGTGAAGGGAGATGCCTGAATTATTTTCAAGAGATGAGAGAAGAAATTATGTTAGAGAATTTGGAGATTTTTGTATGGCTTATTCTATGCTTCAACCAGAGGTTGATTATTTTGATTTGAGGGATGTCGGTTTTTTGACTTTTGTTAAACAAGGGGGCAGGAGATTTGTTTTAGGAAATCCTGTTTGCGATAAGAATGATTTGGAACTGTTGGTTGGGTTAGCATTCAAAGAACATCCCAAGACTTCGTTTTATCAGATATCCCGAGGTGTTGCTGAAATTCTTCACCATAATTTTGGTTTTAGCATGAATCATTTTGGAACTGAAACTGGAATTTATAGAAGTGATGTTTGGCCTGAGAGTGTTTTGGTTAAGCAGAAAGAGAGGGATAAGATTGAGGAAGAGTTAAGGAATTTGGTTGCTGAAAAAGATGCACTTTATGAGAGAATGGATGAAGGTGAGGAAATTCGTAAGAGGTTTTGGAAGGTTAAAACAAAAGTTCAGAAAAGGAGAAAAAGATTGAAGAAGTTTGATGAACCTTCTTTAGAATTTGTTAAGGAATATTTGAAAGGGAATGATAGGGAGTTGGTGAGAAGGCAGTATAATTCTGCTGTTTCTGAAGGTGTTGGAGTTTATGAGGTTTCTGCTTCTGAATGGAAGAAAGAGCTTTTGCATGAGATTTCTGATGAATGGATTTCTACTCGTATGGTTTCTGCTCATGAAATGAGATTTTTTACTCGTCCATTGGATGTTGATTTTGATAGGGAAAATGATGTTCGCCTTTTTGTTGCTGAAAATTCTAAAGGAGTTATTGGTTATCTAATGTTAGATCCTATTTTTTCAAAAGGAAATGTTAAAGGTTATTTTGCAGATATTATGAGGGCTCGGAAGGAATCTCCTTCAGGAGTTGGTTATATGCTTTTAGTTGAATCTATGAGAAAGATTTTTGAAGAAGGTTATGAAGAATTTAATTTAGGATTTTCACCTTTTCATAAGGTTCAACCAGTTCATATTGAGAAAAATGGTCAAAGAGTCAGAGTGGATAATAAAACTATGACTTTTCTTCATAAGACTTCTTTTGATTATGGAAGTTTTTTATATAACTCAAAAGATCAAGCATTTCATAAGGAAAGGTTTAGAGGAGATATGTATCCTGTTTATGCTTGTAGTCAGGCTAAGGTTCCAATTTTTGAAGTGATGGATTCATTTAAAATTGCAGGCATTTATCCGATTTTGCAGTTAAGAGAAGCAGTAAAAAGGAAGTTTAAGAAAGAGTAATTTTTATAGAGCTTATTTTTGGGTTTATTTTAAGAGGTTCTGCAGTGCATTCTTTGTTAAAATATATTTTAAATGCATGTTTTAGGAGTTTTGCAGGCATGTCTAATCCTAGTTCTGAATCTATTTTTCTGAATAGAGCATAGGAATCTGAAAGATAAGGATTTTCTAAATTTTTTATTATTATTTTTTTTCCTTTGAAATAATAAATTTTAAGTTCTCCAAATCCGAAAATTTTTAGGTGTTCTAAAAGATTTTGAATTGATTTTTTACTTATTAAATCTGATTTCAGGTTTTTATTTAATGTTGCTTTTATATATTTTTTTGAAATTATTTCTTTTAATTTGAAGAATTTTTTTTCACCTAAAAGAAGGTATGAAAATTTGTCTAAAAGGACATGTTCATAGGATGCTAAATTAAATCCTTGATAATTATTTAGGTAGAAACTTCCGTCTCCAAATTTTATATCTGGTTTTTTAAATATGCTGAATTTGATTTTTCTTTTTCTTCCAAGAATTCCTGTTCTTTTTCTTAATAATTTTTCATTTAAATTTATTTTTTTAAAAAATTCAGGTGTTTTTGTTTTTGAAGTGCTTTTTACTGCATATATGCAGTGTTTTTTTCCTTGTGCCATACATTTTATTTCTTTTGCTTCAATTGGAAATCCGAATAAAGGTTCTGAACCTCCTGAAAGAATTCCTGCCATATAAAAATCTACAGGAGTTTCCTGAATTCCGTATTTTTTTGAATATCTTATTGCAAAATTTGAATTAGTCCCTTCTACTTTTCCATCAAAAGATGTATTGGTATATTTTAGTTTTTCAACATCCATATAACCAAATCCATCCTGAGTTGCTCCATTTACAAAATCAGCTACTTTTCTTTTGTCAAATCCAAATTTTTTCATTAACATTAAAGTGGAATTTTTTCCGTATAAATGCCCGAGCCAGTAGAAAATTTCATCTGCATATTTTCCTGTGCATTTTTTCAAATAATGGTAGTAAATTACAAATCCTTCTAAAGGAGTGAATAATGAAGGATCTCCCCAAATTCTTAAAATTCCTTTATCAAAACTCGCTCCCCCATAAACTAAAAGATGGTCAAAAAATTCTTTTATTTTTCCTTTTTCTGTTTTGTGGTAGACAAATTCTCCACTTTTTAAAACCTCTTTATTTAGTGTTCCTATCATATTTATTATAATAAAAAGAAGTATTTATTTGTTTGGTTTTAAAATCATTCAACATCGTGTATTTTTATTCCATGTTTTCCAATTTCCATTGGATGAACATCTTCATTGTTTTTTGTTCTTCTCATTTTTCTGACTATTAATGAGCGAGAGAATTCTCCTCCTAAGGATTCAAAACTTATTGAGATTATTCCATCACATGCGAATTCTGATAATCCGTCTCTTGTAATTGTGTCTCCGGTTTGGTTTGCTTCTCCAATTAAAAGATTTGTTGAATTTAAATTTCTTAGTCCTTCTATGAATCCATAAACAAATTTTCTCACCATGTAATCTCCTATTATTGGAGGTGAAAATGTTACATTATCTCCGACAACATCTTCTACTGAAAGTTCTGAAGGGTTTGTATATATTGGTGCATTGACAACAAGAGTTGAAAGAGAATCAATAACCAATCTTTTTATGTTTTCTTTTTTTACAATTTCTTTGATTTCTTTGATTGTTTTTCTTGTTAGTTTGTGAACTGGAATTGACATTATTTTAAGAGTTCCATTTGAGGTTAGTGAATTTAAATTCCATTTAAATTGTTTTGCCTGTTTTGTTAAATCAGATTCTCTTTGTTCAAAAGTTACATAAAGTCCTTTTTCATTTTTCAATGCTCCTTGAACAAGATATTGCATTGCGAAAATTGTTTTGCCTGTTCCAGGACCTCCTGAAACAAGGATTGATGAACCTTGTGGAAAACCTCCCTGGATAAGTTTGTCAAATCCCGGAATTCCTGTTGAAACTCTATTTTTTAGGATTTTAATTTTTTTAGGGGATTTTAATTTCTGAGAGTTTGATTTTTCTTTTTTGAGAAGTGTTTTATTCATCACCTTTTTTTGTTCCATATTTAATAATATTTTTTTAAGTTTATAAATTTTGGTGTTTTGAAATCTATGATTGAGAATAAAAAGGTTTTAAAATAGTGGAGTTTTGTTAGAGGTATCTATTGAGGGAGTTTGAATGGTAAGTAAAAAAGTTTCTGCTAATAAAACTGTTGGGGGTGTTATTGGTGTTTTACTGATAATTTTTGGAGTTATAGGTTCACTCTCAATTGTGCAGATTAGAGAATATTTTTTCTTAGTAATTACTGCTATTTCTGTGATTGCAGGAGTTATTTTGGTTGCATGGTCATTTACTGATTAAAATGGATGAAAAGTTAAAAATAAAAAATGTTTTGGATTTGCAATTTCAGAAATATCTTGTTATTTCTTCAACCTCAATTATAGTAGCATTTACTTATCTTATTGGAGTGAGTATAGCTATCCTGACAAAGCAAATAAAGTTGGATGATTTTTTTAGTGTTGGTGTGCTGATTATAGTTTCTTTTGGAATACTTGGTGTTTGTTCTATATTCTTTTTTGATGCATCTTTTCATATAAGGAACATACCTCGGATAGTTAAAAGTATTTAATCTATTTCAAGAAAACTTATTAAACTATGTTTTGTTTTATATATTATGGAAAAAATAAAAATAACTTTTTTAGGGACAGGAAGTGCGATTCCAACTGTTAGTCGCAATCATAGTTGCATTCATATTGGTTATAAAGATAGAAATATTTTAGTGGATTGTGGAGAGGGAAGTCAGAGGCAGATGAGAAAGGCGAAGATTAATTTATGTAAGTTGACAGATATTTTGATTACTCATTGGCATGGAGATCATGTTTTGGGTTTGCCTGGATTATTTGAGACTCTTTCATTAAATGATTATAAAAAGGAATTAAATGTTTATGGACCTGTTGGAACTGAAAATAAGATTAAAAAGATTTTTGAATTGTTTAATTCTTCTGGAAAAATAAAGTTGAATGTTAATGAGGTTAGAGGGAGTGTTGTTTTTGAGAGTGTTGATTTTAGAGTTGTTGCTAAGAAATTGAAACATAATCAAACTTTGGGTTATTTGTTTGAGGAAAAAGATAGATTGAGAATTAATAAAAAGAAATTGAGCAAGGTTAAGATTGGGAAAGGTGATGAGAGGTTGTTGGGAGAGTTGGTTGAGGGTAAGGATGTTGTTATTGGAAGTAAAAAATTGAAGTGCAAAGATTATACTTATTTGGAGAAAGGAAGAAAGATTGCATTTGTTTTTGATACTGGAGAGTGTAAAAATGCTGTTGAATTGGCTAAGGGTGCTGATTTGGTTATTATTGATTCTTGTTTTTCAAATGATGAGAAAGAATCTGCAAAAAAATATAATCATTTGACTGCTGAAATGGCTGGAAAAATTGCTTCTAAGGCAAAAGCTAAAAAATTGATTTTGACTCATATTTCTCAAAGAAATGAATTGAAGGAAAAAAAGTTATTGAAGGAAGCTCGGAGTGTTTTTAAGAATACTGAAATTGCGAAGGATTTTTTGAAAGTTGAGATTTAGAGGGAGATTTATTTTTAAAATAAAATAGGATTATAGTTATTAGTATTAAAACTATTAGCATAATTGAAATTGGGAAGATGAATTCTGCAGATGTTTTTAAAAGTTGATTTGAGTGAGAATATTGTTCTGGGGAGAGTTTTACTGAATAGAAGAAGATGAGAAATGTCATTAATAAGAAGAATATTAAGAGAGAGATTAATCCTAATATGATGTAGGTAGTGTTGCTTGGTTCTTGTTTTTTCATGTTAGTGGGAAGGAGTTGGTGTTTTTATAGTTTTGTTTTGAACTCGTGCTTGGCTTTTTCTCCTAAGCCTGCTCGTTATTTTTTGTTTTTACTCTCGCAAACTTGGTTGCAAGGCACTTGTTTTATTTTATTGGTAACTGATAAATCTGAGACGATTTGTTAGGAGGAGGTAGAGGATTATTTTTTTAGAATGAGATTTAGAGAGTTACAACTAATTCAAACTCCTTGAGAATCATTTGACCGTGCTAATCTAAATATGTCAAAGCTCAATTATTCTTCTTGTACCACTTCTTGCTTTGCAATGCTTGCAGGAGATATCCAGATGATTGTATCTCCTCTTAAAAAAGTTAGTCCAACACTTCTTTTTTCTTCGCCATCTACGATTTCTTTTGCATTATCCAAAACTACATTTGGATGTATGTCAAATGCAAGAAGTGTTCCAACCATTTGCTTGTTGTTCTTTAGTTGAACTAACACTTCTTTGCCTTTAGCATTGTTCAACGCATCAAGTGGTCTTTCAATTCCATTAACCATAAAAAGATTTAGTATTTAAGTTTTTAAACTTTTTGTATGTGAATTATATTTTCTTTAGTTTGATAAAGTATATAAAGTAGTTAATAAGTGTTTTAGATGGTTAAGGGTGAAAATGTTTTTTCTATGGATGATATTGTAAAAAAAGGAAAGAGATTGATTGAGATAACTAAGGAGATTTTTCCTGATTATGGAATTTCAGAGGTTATTTTTCCACGTGCTTTTTCTGTTTATGGTGATGATGTTTCTTTAGAGGGTCCTTTTTTCATTGTTAATCCTTTTACTGAAACTATTAGTGTTATGAGGGAGGATTTTTATGGAAAAGGAGTTAATTTGAAAAGAGAGTATGAAGAGAGAATGGGGGATGGAATTAGGAGTTTTGTTTTGAAGGAGTGATATTAGTGTATTTTTTAGGTGATTTTTAAAAGAGATTTTTTAGAGTATTCCTAATGCTCTTAGAATTATATATTCCGCGAATATGATTGCAGACATTTGAATTAATCTTATTAAAATTTCAACAATGTCTGCATTACCCTTTTTTGTTCATTTTATTTTGAATATTTTTTGTTTAAATAATTTTGTAGGCTGGAGAATATACTCTTTACTTAGTAACTAACTTACTTAGTAATTTAATAAGAAAGGTTTATATACGAAAGATTCTACTTTGAATTGCATGAAAAAGTATTTGCTCTTGATAGAAGATGAAAGAATGTGGGAAAGATTTAAGAATTTGATAAAACAGGATATTAATAGTGAGATTATTGAGATGATTAAAGAGAGAGTTAAAAAAGGAGGGAAGAATGAAAGGAGAGTTTGATAGAGCATTGATTGCTAAGAAAGGGCAGGTTGCGATTTTTATTATAATTGCAATTGTGTTGGTTGCTGTTATTGGAGTTGTTTTTTTTGTTGTGAAAAATCCTTTTGAATCTTCAATACCTAAAAATATTGAGCCAGTTTATTCTTATTATTTGTCTTGTATTGAGAATGAGGTTTCTAATGGTGCTTATTTGATGGGGCAAGGAGGAGGTTATATTGAAATGGAATTTTCACCTGGTTCAGAATATATGCCTTTTTCAAATCAATTGGATTTTTTGGGAATTGGTGTTCCTTATTGGTTTTATATTTCTGGAAATAATGTGAAAAAAGAACAGGTTCCGTCTAAAGAAAAAATGGAAGAGCAGTTGAATGTTTTTTTAGAGGGTAGATTGCAGGATTGTGATTTTTCTGAATTTGAAGAGCAGGGTTTTGCGATTAGTTATGGTTTGAGTGAGGTTGAAAGTGAGATTAAAGATAATAAAATAAAAATAGATGTTGAACAAGATTTGAGTATTGGTTTTGGAAATACTACCTGGACTTCAGGTAATTTTGATGTTGAGGTTGATTCTCATTTGGGAGAGTTTTATGATTTGAGCAAGGAAATTTATGAGCATAATCAGGAATCTATGTTCTTGGAGAATTATGGTATTGATATTTTGAGGTTGAATGCTCCTGTGGATGGAAGTGATATTGGATGTTCGCCTAAGATTTGGAATGTTAATGAAATTAGAGAGGATTTGATTAATGCTTTGAGTGAGAATGTTCCTTTTATAAAAATTAAAGGAGATTATTATTCTTTGTCTGAAAAAGAGAATAAATATTTTGTTCAGGATATTGGAAATGATGTTAAGTATGATGTTAATTTTATGTTTTTGAAGAAGTGGCCTGTGAAAGTTGATGTTTGGCCTTCTGAGAATGGTATTTTGAGAGCTGACCCTGTTGGTTTGCAGGAAGGATTGGGAATGTTAGGTTTTTGTTATGTTCCTTATCATTTTGTTTACGATTTTGCATATCCTGTTTTAATTCAGATTTATTCTGAGAGTGAAATTTTTCAGTTTCCGATTGTTGTTTATATTGATAAAAATCAGGCTCGTAGTGCAACTGGAGAGAGTTTGCCTGATGTTGTTCCTGAATTGTGTAAGCATAAATTGACTGAAATGGATGTTTTAGTTTATAATAGTGATTTGGAAAGTGTTGGTGCAGATATTTCATTTAAGTGTTTTGATACAAGTTGTGATATTGGTTCTGCATCAGAGGGCAGTTTGAATGCTAAATTTCCCCAATGCAAAAATGGTTATATTATTGCAAGTGCAGAAGGTTATGAAACTAAAAAACAATTAGTTTCAACTATTGATTCTGGAGAAGTTATTGTTATTTTAAGAAATGAATATGATATTGATTTGAATATAGGTATTGAAGGAAGTGAATATGCAGTAGTTAGTTTTTCAAGAAAGGATATTGAGAGTGGGGATGTTGAGAAAAGTGTTGTTGTGGCTTATCCTGAACAAGAGAGTGTTTCTTTGGTTGAAGGTTTATATGATATTAAGGCATATGTTTATTCAGATTCAAGCATTGATCTTCCTTCTTCTAATTTGGAAAAGTGTGTTGATGTTCCTAAGGGAGGAGTTTGGAGTGTCTTTGGAATGACAGAGGAGAAATGTTTTGATATTGAAGTTCCTGAGCAGGTTGTTGGAAGTGCAATTACCGGAGGGGGCAGTCAGGAGTATTTTGTGAGTGAGACAGATTTAGAAATGGATGTTTTGAATATTGATTATGAAGAATTTGGAAGTCCTACATCTGTTGAAGGATTGCAGGAAAATTATAATAGTTTGGAGGTGTCTAGATTAAATGTCTGGTTTAGTTAAGATGAAAAAATTTATGGTGATGCTGTTTGGAATTTTGATTTTTTTGAGTTTAGCTTTTGCTCAAGAGACTTTTTCTCATAGCTATCCTGCGACTTTTGGAGGAGGTTCGTATAGAGTTTATGGAAGTTCTGTAAATCCTCAATTTAATAATCCAAGTTTTTTGCATTCTTCGTATTTTACATCTCCTGAAATTTATTGGCCTGATTTTGATAAAGAAGATTGTCTGGAAAGACAGGATTTTATTATGCAGATTCCTCCTGGAGGATGCAGTCCTGCTGTTGTTACTTCAGATTTGTTAGAAGAGCAAAATGTTCCTGTTTTTTGTAAGGTTAGTGCTATTCAGGTTAATCCTTTAATTGATGTTTCTAAAATAAGGGCATTAAGGTTTACTGGAAAATATCCTGAAGGAGTTTCATCTGTTTCGTATTTTCCTGCAAGAGCTTCTATTCAAAGTGGAAATCAATTAGAATCTTCTCCTGTCAAGGATAATCTTGGTTATGCTGTTATTGTTTTGTCTAAAAATGATGTTGAAGGAGAAATGCCTGATTTTGTTGAGGGGAATATTAGTGCTGTTATTGATTATGATGCAGAAGGTGCTTTTGGAATTGGAAGAACTAATTTTTATGTTAATGAAATTTCAAATGAGGAGTGGCTGAGAAATTATGAAAAGTATAGTTTTTGGAATGGAAAGGCATATTTGAGGGCAGAGTCAATTGAACAGGTTCCTTCTGAAAATATGAATCCTGACCAGGTTACTGTTTCTGTTTATAGAGATAAGGATTCGAAACAGGCAACAGTTACATTGAGAGAGGGTGAGACCTCAAGGGATATTTATTTATCTGGTTTTTATTGTGCTGCTGGAATGAATATAAAACTTGATGAGATTAAAGCACCTGTTGATACTGCTCTGATTCAGATAAGTGACAGTACTAATTCAAAGCAGATTTGGGTTTCAAGAGGAGATAGAATTTTGGATGGAAAATGTTGGGTGACTGATTTAAATGCTTATTCAGGAGGAGGTAATGTAGATATTAGTTGCAGAGTTCAGAATGGAAGGTTTCAATTGGGTTTGAATCCTGGAAAAGCAAATTTAGAAGTTGATGGTGTTTCAGATAGTTATTCAATTGGTAATGAGGTTAAGGAAAAAATATTTTTGGCTTATGCAGGGCAGGATTCTGAAAAGAATAAATTTGTTATTTTGATTAAGGATGAAAACTCTGAAAGTGAGGCAGGTTTTGCTGAAAAAGAGATTTATGATGTTATTGAGGAAAATATTGAATTAAAGGAAATTGGTGACTTGAAATCTAAGATTAGAAATGCTGTTAAGGGGCAGTATAGGAAAAAAGTTCCAGGAAGTGAGAGTGATGTGGAGATTAAATTTTTGAAAGTTGATGATGTGGAGTATGGTATTTTGTTAGAGGATGTTCAGAATACGAAGGATAAGGAATGGGATTCTGAAAGTTCTGCTAAGAAGTATTATGATGAGGCAATTGATTATTATGAGGATTTGGTTGAGCTTTATCCTTCTGAGAAATCTTATGAGGCACAGGATGCTTATGCTGCACAAGGATTGTATGAGGCGGCTTATTTGTCTAAGGTATTTGGTCAGAATGGAAAGGCAAATGATTTTTTTAGTCAGTTGATTAGAGATTATCCGAATTCCGATGTTGCTATTTCTGCTAAAAGAGATAAGGAGCTTTTGACTAGATATGATTCTTCGCAATCCAAGGTTGTTGTTTATATGAATAATCAGGCTTATTTTTTTGATTTGCTTGATGTTAAAAAACCTGGCAAGGATGATGCAAATGCTGTTTTTTTGATTGATGGCAAGGAATATAAAGTTGGTTTTGGAGAGGTTGTTTCTGTTGATAAATTGAATTTTCAGTTGAAAGAGATAAATGATGAGTATGTTTTGATTAGTTATGCTAAGTCGGGAAATAATATTTTTGGTTCTGATTCTAAGACCTTGCAGATTAAATTAAAAGAGCAGGCATTGATAGAGGATTCGAATGTTAAACTTTTGAATATTAATTTAAAGAAACAGGCGAAGTTTACAATTACTCCAAAGAGTTTTGGACCTCGGACAGAGTCTAATTTTAAATTTAAAATTGGAATTGAAAAGAGAGATATTAAATTGAGTCCTGATAGAACTAAAGAGATGATTAATGAAATGGGAGATAAGATTAAAAAATGGAGTGAGGCGAATAGTAAATTAGGGAAGGTTGTTGAGGGTTTGAAGGGTGCTTGTTATGCGACTTCTGCGGCTCTTGCTGTTAAGACATTAGTGGAGGGTTTTTCTGGAGAGGCAATGGCTCGTAAAATGTTGATGACAGGTTCTGGAGGATGGAATGATTTTTGTGAGGATTTGGTTGGAAGTGGTAAAACCTCTTCAATAACTGGTGAAAGTTATTCTTCTGTGCAATCTTGTCTTTTAGGGCACAATGATAAAATAAATGAAGATATAGAGTTGTATGAAGAAAAGATTAAGGAAACTAATAGTAAGTTAGAGGAGATTCAGAGCAAGGTGGGGATTGATAGAGATGATGTTTTTGATTTAGAAGGGCAGGCAGATGCTAAAAAGATTGAGGAGGAATTTGAAGAGGAGTTTGAGGAGTTTTGTTCTGCTCAATCAGGAAGTATTGGTTTGCCTGGAAATGATTCTGTTTCTTTTGATGAGGTTTGTTCTTGGGATACAATGACTCATGAACAGAGAAAAGATATAATGACAATGCATAGTGCATTGGGTTCTGGAAGTGTTGTTATGGATGAAATGGTTAGCAGTTCATTGGGGCAATCTACTTTGGAAGCAAGAAATTATCAAGAGTATTATGGTGCGAAGATTTCAGCTGAAGAAGAGGCTAAGGATTATGGGTTGAAAGCAACTTCCTTTGCAGGTGAGAAATCTGCTATTTCAAATATATATACTGTTAAGGAAAGGGATAAGTTATCTGAAAAAGGATTTGAAGCAGGTGATAATTTGATTAGGGTTTTTATTCCTTCTAAACTTCCTGCTGGTGATTATTCTGCAAGTTCAGAAGTTGCTGATAGATATGCTTTGATTAAGGTTGTTAAAGATGAGAATTCTGGTAATTATGTTTATGATGGTGCTTATTCTTTGGATGGTGTTGGTGATGATGATATTACTAAAGATGTTAAAGAGTATTTGGCTTATAATCGGGTTAGTTCTTTTAAGAAATCTGATGAAGAGGTTTATAAGAATAAAATGCTTAATTCAGAGAGTTTGAAGGTTAAGTATTTTGAGAGGACTCCTTATAAGGGTTTGCCTGCAGAGGTGCCGTTTGGTCCTGATGAGGGATGGTATGTTCATATGACTTATGTTTTAAGTGGATTTGGAAAACCTTATGATGAATCAGGCAGGGCTGTGAATTATTATATTTGCAATGTTGGAACTAATGGTTTGATTGAATTTAAAAAATCTGCTGATGATATTTGCAGGTATTATAATGGGAATGTTAATGAGTTGAGTTTTCCAGGTATGAGTTCTGGTGAATCGAGGTTGTTGATTAGTCGTGCTCAACAGGCGATTGCTGAAGCTTCAAGGCAGTATGGACAGAAAACAATAAATATTGGAAGGAATGTTTTTGGTTCTGCTATATCTTTTGCAGGTGAAGAAGGCAGATGTTCAGATTTTATGAGTCCTCAGGATTGTCATTTGTTATTTAATGTTTGCGACCCTGTTATTTGTCCTACTTCAAGATGTGATTTAGGAGGCAAGTTTAGAGTTGATAATGTTATTCAGACAGGAGTGATTGGAAGTTTGATGTTGTGTCTGCCTAATATTAATGAAGGAATTTTTGTTCCTGTTTGTTTAAGTGGTGTTCATGCAGGTATTGAAGGTTATTTGAGTATTTTGAATTCAACTCAGGCTTGTTTAAGAGAAAGTATTGAGAGTGGTAGAAATATTGGCATTTGTGATGAGATTAAAAGTATTTATTTGTGCGAGTTTTTTTGGAAACAGGCGACACCTTTAGTGAATGTTATAATTCCTCGTTTGATTGAATCGTTTTTTAGTCAGGGTGTCAGAGGTGGTGGAGAGTATTTGACTGTTCAGTCATCTTGGGAAAATACAAAATCTGCTATTGATTATTTTAAGAATGAATATGCAGTTAATTCTATGAAAGCATTTACTGAAAGGTCTACTGATGAAATTGGTTCAGATGTTTGCAGTTCTTTTATGTCTGTTCGTTATCCTGATTCTGAGAATTATTTTGATAATTTATTAGAACCAGATAGTCCTGTTCAGTATTCTGCATGGTTTAGTGAGAATACTCTTACAACTGCGACAATTCCTGCAACTTCACATTATAAGGTTTATTATCATATTTATTCTGGTAATGATCAGGGTGTTTATTATTCTGTTTATTTGAGAGATTTGCCTGAATCTGGTTATATTTATTCTTCTGGAACTCATTTGGTTGATTCTGGTTATATTGCTAAGGGTAGTCAGGTTGATGAGGCAAGGGATTTTACTGCTGTTTCAGGTTATAAGCAGTTGTGCATTAGTGTTAATGGGCAGGAAGAGTGTGGTTTTGGAAAAGTTTCAACTTCTTATATTTTGAATAGTATTTCTGATGCTTATGTGGAAGAGCAAACTAAGACCGGTATAAAAAGTGAAGAAGAGTGTGTGGCTGGAACTCCTTCTTTGATTTCTGCTTTGCAACCTAATCTGCAGAGTGGTGCTGATGAGGTTATTGAGCCTCAATTGTATAAACATGGAATCATTAGAATTTGTTCAACTGAAAATCCGGGTAAGGAGGTTTTATCAAGTGGCGAGTATGATAAAACTGCGACAATTTATGATAAATGGAAAGATGTTGGTTATTGCGATGACCCTACAATAAGGTGTTGGTTGGACACTGACTCTGTTCAAAATGTTGTTAAGGATAGTGGTGTTGAAAGTGAGATTTTGAATGAAGTTAATGTTGAATATTTGGATATTGATGGTTTTTTGAGTTGCAATACTTCTCAAGCAGAGATTAGTTGGGCTCGTAAAAAAATTCAGGAAGATATTTATGTTAATTCAGGTGATTCTGTTAATGCCATTGAGAGCAGGATTTCTGAAGTTCGGGATAAATTGATTCAGGTTAGTGAGTTGGGTGCTAAAAATGTTTATCGCAGTGAGGCATTTTTGTGGTTAGGCAGGTTGTATAAAAAGATTGCAAGTGCTTTAGTTGAATATGAATTGAGAGGTGATGTTGGACCTGCTCCTCAAGCTGAAAATGTTGAGGATTTGGAGAAGGTTAGTTCTGAAGGTTTAGAAGATGAAGTTATTGTTGAGCCATCTCCTTCTGACAGAACTTATGAGTTGATTGATGGAAAGATTTTTTTTGGAGGTGTTTATACTGGTTATTATGTTGTTAAAAGGTCAGGAGGTTATTTGATTTATCGTGAAATTGCTCCTGATAAGCCAGTTGGTTTGATAATTGGAGGCAAGGTGAGTTTTAGTGTTCAGACAGGTATTGATGTTTTGGAAAATTATAAGCTGGAAGGAGAGAGGTTTGTTAGTGAGAATTAATCTGTTTGAACTTCTGATTCATCGTAGTGAAGTCCTATTTTTAGTGCGATTTTTTCTAAGGTTCCTGGTGATTTTGAATTTATTAGGGTTATTGATATAATCTCTGGAGGAGAGTTAGAATTCTTTTTTGTGATTGATGCAAAACTTCCTGAATCATTGAAATAAAATTCATGTATATAACCTCTTGGGTCTGTTTTATTGTTTCCATAAGTCCATTCTTTGGAAATTTTTTCTGCAACTGATTCAAGTTCTGAAGAATAAAGTAATCCTGGATTTTCCCATTTTGCTGATTCTTCTTCCTCGCAGATATAGGTTAAACGATATCCATGATTTTTTGGAATTGTCATTTTTTTTTAAGTGTTAGAGGGTTTAAAAGGGTTTGTGAATTTTTATTATAATAAACATTATAAAGTATTTGTTTTTGGTGATTAATGATAACTTATAATGAATTGTATGATGCACTTAGGAAGGAGAGGTATAGTGAGCAATTGCAACCGATTCCGAAGAATTTTGTTAAAGAGGTGGCTGCTTATTTAAAGGATAAGAAAGAGATTGCGAATAAAGAGGATGATGAGTTTTCTGATGCAATTGTTAAGACAAAAAAGCAGTTTGAGAATTCAATTGCTATTTTTAGAGAATTTATTTTAAGGAGGAAAAAGAAGATTTTGGAGTTGGCTTTTGTGGCTGCTGAAACTGGAATTTCTAAAAGGGATTTTGAGAATATGCTTGCACTTGAGAAAGAAGCATTTGAGGAGATAATGAGGGCCTTGGAAAAGAGTGATAAAAAGATTGATGAGATTTTGAAGGGTTTTTCTGAAGAGGAAAAGGCAAAGAATAAAATGATTGTTTTTGTTGAAGATACTGAAGAGTTTTTGGATGTTGATGGGAAGGAACTGGGACCTTTTAAAAAAGGAGATATTGCTAATTTATCAGAGGAGATTGCGAATATTTTGATTAATGATGGGAAGGCGGAGGGAGTTGAGGATGAATAGATTTATAATGATTGTTTGTTTGGAATATTTATGAAAAAGAGTATGTTAATATTTGTAATTGTAGTTTTGGTTGCAGGGAGTGT
>CAYUZV010000003.1:0-123590 GCA_964448605.1 Candidatus Woesearchaeota archaeon | reverse complement strand
ATTCTTTATATTGCTCCAGAAAGATTGGCAATAGAAGAGTTTAAAATATTTTTAATAACACTTCAAATAAGTTTAATCGCAATTGATGAAGCACATTGTATTTCAGAATGGGGGCATGATTTTAGACCTGATTACCGAAATTTAAGATTTTTAAAAAAACTTTTCTCAAATACTCCGATAATTGCTTTAACTGCAACAGCAACATTAAAGGTAAGAGAAGATATTGCAAAACAATTATCTTTAGTAAATCCGCAAATTTTTGTTTCTAGTTTTAATAGAGAAAATCTTAATTTGATTGTAATACAAAAGAAGGATACTTTCAATAAAATCTTGAGTCTAATTAAAAAACATAAAAATGAATCTATTATTATTTATTGCTTTTCTCGTAAAGATACAGAAAAAATCGCTCAACGATTAAAAGAAAATGGACTTAAAGCTCTTCCATACCATGCTGGACTTCCTAATAATATAAGAAAACAAAATCAAGAGTTATTTACTAAAGATAAAGTAAATATTATGGTAGCTACAATTGCTTTTGGTATGGGAATAGATAAACCTGACATTAGATTGATAATTCACCATACCTTTTCAAAATCAATAGAAGGATATTATCAAGAAATCGGAAGAGCTGGACGTGATGGACTTTCAAGTGATTGTGTTTTGTTTTATTCAAAAGGAGATAAAAGAAAGCATGAGTTTTTCCTTGACCAAATTCAAGAAAATACAATTCGAAGCAGTGCCTTAGATAAATTGAATAAGATGATGATATACTGCGAAAATACATCATGCAGAAGAAAAGCTATCTTGAGGTATTTTGGGGAATCCTTCCAAAAAGATAATTGTGAGGGGTGTGATGTTTGCTTAAATATTCCAGAGATAAAAGTTGATGCTAAAGATAAAAGTTTAATTCTTGAAGAGGTAAAAGAAGAAATCATTTATGATAAAATCTTATTTGAAAAATTGCGAACTCTGAGAAAACAAATTGCTGATGAAAGAAACGTTCCCTCTTTTATTATATTCGGGAATGTTTCTTTAAAGGAAATGTCATTCTACTTTCCAAAGAATGAAAATGAATTCTTAAGAATTAATGGTGTCGGACAACAAAAATTAAATGATTTTGGAGGATCTTTTTTGAAAATAATAAATGATTATGTAAGAGAAAACAATATTATTCCTGAAAAAAACATTGAAAGAAGTCAGAAAAAAAGAATTAGGCATTCATCAGGAAATTATCAAAAAACAAAAGAGATGCTTTTAAAGAAATTTTCAATAGAAGAAATAGCAAAAACTCAAGAATTAAAGGAAAGTGCAATAATTCGCCATATTGAAAAACTTATAGAGAAGGGAGAAAAAATAGATATTAATTATCTTTTTCCTTCAAAAGAAAAGTTTGAAATTATAAAATCTGTTTTTGAGAAAATTGGTCTTGAACGACTCTCGCCAGTTTATAATTATCTTGATGAAAAATATTCTTATGAGGAAATCAGGTTAGTGAGGGCAATAATAAAATCAGGAAATTATTCAGAAGAAATTTATCCAGAAGAAATTAGTGAAGAAGATAATTATTATAAAAGATTGGAAAAAATTAAAGAAAAATTTCCAAATGCTTATGAACCTTGGGAAGAGGAAGAAGATAACAAATTAAAAAATTTATATCTTGAAAATACTTCTATTAATAAAATTGCTCAAATCCTAAAAAGACAACCTGGTGCAATTGTATCCAGGTTGAAGAAATTTGGGCTTTTATCATAAAAAATTGGAGCTGGAAAGAGAAAGCAAAAACTTAAAACAATCCATTCTTTAGCAAAAACATGAATAAAAAACAATTAACAGAAGCAGATATTAGGACAAAATTTATCCTTCCCGCTATTGAAAAAGCCAGTTGGAACAAAAATAAGCAGATTAGAGAAGAAGTTTATTTTACAGATGGGAGAATTTATGTTTATGGAAGCACTGCAAAAAGAGGAAAACCAAAAAAAGCAGATTATATTTTATATTACAAAAACAATATTCCCATAGCAGTTGTAGAAGCAAAGGAGAATAAACATTCAATTGGCGAAGGATTGAGTCAAGCAATAGATTATGCTGAGATTTTAGATATTCCTTTTGCATTTAGTTCAAACGGAGACGGGTTTGTTTTTCAGGATTTAAAATCTGGGGAAAATAAAGAATTACCTTTAGAAGAATTTCCAACTCCTGAAGAACTCTGGAAGAAATATAAACAGTATAAAGGAATTACAGAAAATATTGAAGAGCTGGTTACAGCTGATTATTATTTTGAAAAAGACTGGAAACATCCAAGATATTATCAAGGAATTGCAATTAACAGAACTGTCGAAGCAATAGCAAAAGGAAAAAATAGAATTCTTTTAGTTATGGCAACAGGAACAGGAAAAACTTACACAGCTTTCCAGATAATTTGGAGACTTAGGGAAAAATGGAGGCCCAAAGGTAGAACACCAAGAGTTTTATATTTAGCAGACAGAAATGTTTTAGTTGATGACCCAATGAACAAAGATTTAAAGCCCCTGAAAAATAAAGGTGTTTTAACAAAAGTTAGAAAAAGAAAAGCAGATCCTTCTTACGAGGTTTATATGGCCCTTTATCAGGGAATTTCAGGAGCAGAAGAAGCAAATAATATTTACAAACAATTTTCTAAAGATTTTTTTGATTTGATTATTGTTGATGAGTGCCATAGGGGAAGTGCAAAGGCGAATTCTGCTTGGAGAGCAGTCTTGAAACATTTTTCTGAAGCTGTTCAGATTGGAATGACTGCAACACCTAAAGAAACAACAAATATCTCAAATATTGATTATTTTGGAGAACCAATTTATGTTTATTCCTTAAAACAAGGAATAGAAGATGGTTTCTTAGCTCCATATAGAGTCATTAAAGTTGCGATTGACAAAGATGTTCATTATTATAGACCAAAAAAAGGAGAAAAAGATAAGAGAGGAATAGAAATTCCAGATGAAATTTATACAAATAGGGAATTTGATAGGACCTTGGTTATTGATGAAAGAACAAAAGTTGTTGCTAAAAAAGTTTCAGAGTTCTTAAAAAATACAAATAGAATAGATAAAACCATAATTTTTTGTGTAGATATTGAACATGCTGAAAGAATGGCTCGTGCTTTAATTTCAGAAAATAAAGATTTATGGACAAAAAATAAGAAATATATTATGAGGATTACAGGAGATAATAAAATAGGTAAAAATCAACTTGATAATTTTATGGATCCTGCAATAAAATATCCAGTAATTGTAACAACTTCAAAACTTTTAACAACAGGAGTAGATGCTCAAACTTGTAAATTAATTGTGCTTGATGCATCTATTCAATCAATGACAGAATTTAAACAAATAATTGGGAGAGGAACAAGAATTAATGAAGAATACAATAAAACACATTTTACAATTATGGATTTTAGAAATGTAACAAATAAATTCGCTGACAAGGATTTTGATGGAGAACCAGTGCAAATACTAACCTTTAAACAAGATGATGAAATTGATCCTGAAGAAATAAAAGAAAAAGAAGTTTTGGAATTGCAAGGCAAGCCAGATATAAATATTTATGAAACTGAAGAGAAAACAAGAAAGTTTTATGTAAAAGAAGCAGATGTAAATGTTCTTAATCAATCAGAACAATATTTAGACTCTTCAGGAAAATTAATAACAGAAAAAATTGTTGATTACACAAAAAAATCTGTTAAAGAAGAATACAGAACCCTAAATGATTTTCTTAAAAAATGGAATATCTTAGATCAAAAAAGAGCTTTAATAGAAGAGCTTCAGCAAAAAGGAATTATTTTTGATTGTTTAAGAGAAACAGTTCCAAATGGAAAACAATATGATCCTTTTGATTTAATCTTGCATGTTGCTTATGGTAAAAAACCAAAAACAAGAAGCGAGAGAGCAAGAAAGGTTAAACAAGATTCTTACTGGGATAAATATGGAAAGCAAGCGAGAGAAGTTATTAATGCACTTTTAGACAAATACAGCAATGAAGGAATAGAGAATTTAGAAGATGCTGAAGTTTTAAGGGTTGAGCCGTTAAGGAGATTTGGAAGGCCGTTGGAGATAATGGGGTTGTTTGGTGGGAAGGATGGTTATCATAAAGTCATAAAAGAACTTGAAAAAAGAATTTATACTGTTAATGAGAGTTGAGATTATAAATTCTGAAGATAGTTTATATTAGGCAGTTTAGGATACTTTTTATTTAAATTATAATGATATTGTACCTCTTGTAACAATTCTTTATTCCAATCACTCTTATCAGCAGTAATAATTTTTAACTCTTTTTTATTATGTTCTTGAACTGCTGAAGCTAAAATACAGACATCAGAATAATTCTTATTTGATTCTCCAATATTTATAAAACTCATTAAATGGCTTCTAAGTTCTTGATCTATTTCTCCAACAGGAATTACAAATTCATCTATATATTTATTAAGGAATTCATTTATTTGCTGTTCAAAATAAAGAAATATCTTTTCAAGTTCATTAAGAGATTCTAGAGAATTAACATTTCTAAACAATGTCAAAAATTTAATTCCTTTTTTTCTGTCTCTTGAAATTAAATCTTTTGATTCATTAGATGAATAAATTTTATAGGAAGAGTCTTTTAATGATTTCAATACCTCTCTGCAAACAATTTTTTGTCTCCTTAACCATTTAGGAATATCTTTTTCTTTAATATAATAACAAACTAAAAATTTTGATTCTCTTTTTTGTTTAACAAATTCTCTTGATTTTTTATTTAAATCTGGTCGGTCTCCTTCCCCAACATAATAAAAAATTATACACATATCCAGAAACTTCCTCATTCTTCATCTGCCCCCTCTAAAAATATGTTTAAAATTTTCTCTTCATCTTTAGTTAACTCAATTTTTTCCAAAGAAAGAGAGTTTTTGTAATCTAATAAATTGTTTAGTTTGTCTTCTAAATTAAAAAAAGAGATATCTACTTTTACTTGTTTTATTGTTTCTAATAATTCTCTAAATTCCTCCTTGCAAAAAGATCTAAATTCATTAAAATAAAATTCAATTGTGAGAAGATCCCAAATAGAATTAAATGTATCAAAAATTTCTTTAATAAGATTCTCTTTCTGTTCTTGATTTTCCTTAAATTCTTTTGTATTGAATATAAAATTAACTGCATTAAGAAATTCTGAATATTTTTCAAAAATGTAAGAATAGTTATTTGAAGTAGGAATTTGTAAAAGTATTTCTGAAAGGCATTTCAAAAGTTTTCCATCTTTAATTTCTTTTTTTATTATATCTCTAGAGACATTATCACTAATTTCATAGATCTTCATATCATCATGATTTTCATACTGTATTCTTTTCTCTCTCCATGCAATATTTTTATGTTTGTTGGAATTAATCTCATCTTTTACAAATTTAATTATCTCTTCTTTATTTTCCGGTTCAGTTATTTGATATTGTTGTATCGTGCAAGAATAATCTTCTGGTTCAAGAAACACGGGGAGGGTTTTTCCATAATGAAATTTTAATACTGGAAGATTAACATTATTATTTCTAATAACCTCTACAGCAATTTTTTGCATGGTGGTTTTATTAATTATTTCTCCATTTTTTTCAGCTTTCCAAACATCAACAATTGTTTTAAGCAAAAATAAACTATCATTCAAAACTTTTTTGTTCAGAGGTAGACCATAAAAAGAAGGATAATCAGATTTTATATAAAATTTTAAATTATTTCTTAAAACAATTTCTCTAACTTTGCCCTCTTCTTTTAATTTTTCTAAATAATTATTTATTGTTGACCAATTTGAATCTAAATCTTTTCTTAACTTCTCAATAGACGAAGGACCCTCTTTTAATCTTGATAATATTTCTTCTTCTATTTGTCCTGCAGTTTTTCTATCTTTTTGAATATTTTTATTTGTCATAAGAATTATCACCCTCTTTTTTCATATATAGTAAGATAGAACAATATTTATAAATGTTTCTATGTATTGTTGGATTAAGAGTAAGTTTTAGTTTTATACAGAGCAATAGAAAGATTTAAAAATCTCCATTTCCTGTGGAAATTAAATAAAAATGGTACAAAAAATATTTGGACTCGGACTAGAAGCAACCGGAACAGCAGCTATCTTAATAGTTGGAGGTATATTAGTTACTCAATTTGCTTCTGATGAATTAGGCAAATTTGCTATTTTTGGAGGAATTGTTTTAGCTCTTGTATTTGGAGTATTGGGAATTATTGGAATTTTAAAGAGGTTATTTTAAATGACACAAGAAAGAAAAACAGGGGAATTTGAAACAGAAGAAGGAAAGTGGAAAATATATTTTGATATTGAAAAAGAACACGAAAGAGGTGATTCTAATCTCTTAGTTAGTTTTATTGTGAATAGAAAAAATCATGGATATTTAACAGAAGAAGATGTTGAAGAATTAAAACAAGATTTAAAGGACTTAGGAAAACTAAGAATAATTAAACAAGGAAGGGAGTTTTTGGAGAGATGACATGGAAGATATAACCCAACAAATTTCAAAATTTGCATTAAACCCAAATAGTCATGGCTCGCTATCAGGAATTATAAAAAATAATTTGAATAAACAAATAACCAAAAAAAGAAAGGGGTACTGGGCAGTTACAGATATTTCTAATCCTCTTCAAGCATACTTCAAAATAAAATATCCTGAAGATTACAAAGAATCTATAGAAACAAAAAAGAAATTTGCACTAGGTAACAAACAACATGCCGTACTTCAGAAAAAATTGGAATTTCTGGAAGGATTTATAGACAGAGAAATAATTTTTGATGGGAGAATGTTAGGGATTAATCTAATTGGAAGAGTTGATTCCAAAATAAAAGAAAATATATGGGAAATAAAATCAAAGGAAAGATTGCCTGTTGATAAAAATGAATTAATAGAAAATTATCCACAAGATATAGAACAAATTTGTTTTTATTCTTTGATTGATCCCGAATACCCAAAAGAGAACATTTTGATTTTTACAACCCACTCTGATTTTAACCAGATTAAAGCATTTAAAATAAAAATTAATGATTTTGGAAAGGTGAAAAACTTAGCACTGAATAGAATAAACAACCTAGATACTTGGCTAGACAGAGAAGAATTACCTCCAATAAATTTTAAATGTAGGTATTGTTATGAGGATTGTAGTATAAGAACCAAAAACAAATGTCCTTTTTTTGAAAATCCCCCTCTCTTATGCGGGGTTGAAGATTTTATTGAAATAGAAGAAATCCTAGAAATAGAAGAACAATTAAAAAAAATAAAAATATATGAAAATGATGCAAATTATTTTTCTATTTTTAACATAATCACACCAAGACAAATTATTCATAGAGAGTATACTGACATTGAAGAAGAACCTTTTGATAATTCTTATAAAAAGCAACATCAACATTTAATTCAAAATATTTTATATGAAGAAAGAATGAGTATTACAAATGATGAACTAAAAAGATTAAAAGATTCACAAAAAATATCGGAGATAAACCAATATAAAAATTCTTTTATTAAATTAAATTTAAATGGGCAAGAAAAAATATTTCCTCTTTTAATTCATGTAAGTGATAATTCTAATCCAGCAACTTTACTAAATGTTTCTTCATACAAAAAAGGAGAATTGGGTTTACAATGTTTAAATAATGGGATTAGTAAAGGATACTTAATCTCTTATTTCCCAGAACAAAATAATGAAATTAGAGTTTTTGAAATAAACTATAATTTTGAAAAAGGGGTATTAAGTAAACTGAAAAAAATTGTAGATATTCTTAAAATTAAGGATAAAGAAAAATTGAATGAGTTACCCATGTGCCCAAGTTTTATGTGCAAGGATTGTGTTTATAGGAATATTTGTCTATCTTAAGTTAAACTATTTATTTTAATTTAAATTGAATACCTCCCCCAAAAACATTATTCATAAGTTTCTCACTACTTTCCTTATTGTAATCTTGCTATATAATCTTTAAATGAATTTTCTAGTTTAATCATTATATCTACCATCTTTTCTTGTAATTCGGGCCATTTTTCTCTTTCTCTTAAACCAATGCCTTGTATTCTAAACGCAATTTTCGAAGCCCTTTTATCGTCCAACCTTTCCCATTCAAGGGTATCTCCAAACTTTTCTTCAATTTCTTCTTTGTGTTTTATTAATTCGTCAAACCTTTTTTTGTTTATGTTGGGGTTTACATATTCCTTGCCCCTATCTAAATAAATTTCAATTCCGGCATATTTATTATGGATTACATAATTATAAGATATTCCTGATTTTCCCGCGCCTGTTCCAATCCAAGTATAAATTCCGGGGGATATCCCTGCATGAAGTTTTGTTTTTTTATTTGAATTTTCTAGCAATCCTGTCCAAAACTCTTTTCTTAAAATATGTCTTTCTGCGTAAATCTTTTTTTGATGTCTGCTACTTTTTTCCTGTTGGATTTCTTCAGGGATTATAGAGGTTCTTGCAATAACTTCATCACCATTACTTGTTTGAGTATATTTTAAAACTAAAACATTTATACTAACATCATAATTATTTGAAAGCCATTCCACCATTCTTTCTAAGGATTCATCAACTCCTGTTCCAACAAGAAGAATTCTTTGGACATGATTAATTGAAATATCTTCCCATTCGACTTCTTCAAAATTTTCAGTTAAGTATTCTTCTAATGACTTCCCAGTATACTTAGAACACTCTTCACTTAATTTTTCAATATCCCATGAAGTCACATCAGAAGCATAATCAATCGCCTGTACTAAAGCTTCTCTGTGCAACATATCTCTCTTTAATTCAATGACCACTATATTTCCAGAACTATCAATTCCTAAAAAATCTAAGGGGCCCCTCTTTGTTTGAATTTGTTCCCCAATTATTACAATATCTTCTCCTAGGATTTTAGGTTCACTTCTTATCCATTTTTCTAAATCAGTTGCTTCTTTTCTTTTGGCTTCTTCTAAACTAACATTAGAAGGAATTAATTTTCCGCTCTGGATCTCCCATAATTTAATTTCTGTTGCCATGATTTACTCTAAGGTGAGATGCTTTTAAGTTTTATTGTTTTCAAAAACCTCCCTCAACACAGCCCCCATCAAACTCTCACTACTTTCCTTATTCTTCTTAACCCTCAAATCCAACTCATCACACAAACCTATAAGAGAATCAACCTTTTCAACAATCTTTTTTTGCTCGGCGAGGGGTGGAAGGGGAACTATCATCTTTGCAAAATGAGTAACAGAAATATGTGGAACTGCAACTCCCTGGCTTTTTTCTAAAATTTTGCTTTGTACTAAAGGAGATTGAATAACTAATGAAAGATATTTTTGATTAACTGATAATTTATTCATCCATAAAACTGCGACGCTCTGACTTATGCAAAATTTAGGATTTTCTTTTGTTACTATTGCAGATCTTCCTATTGAACCATCTTTCGATAATAAAATATCTCCTTCTTTTGGAATGTCTTTTGGATTTAATTCTACAAAAGCCTCTTCTGAAGTTAAATCCGCAGTAGAAAACTCAATCTTATTATTAATAATATTTTTTGCAGTAATTATTGGAATTCCTTTTTCTAAATGGGGCATAGGTCTTGTAAATCCATAGGTAATCCATTTTGTCAAATCATCCCATCGACACCAAACCCAGCCCTCAGGCAACTCATAAGGAATTTCATCTTCTTCAATTGCAGGCAACTCCTTTCCTTTCTTAATCTTCCCTTCCTTAATCAGTTTTTCCTTTTCCTTTTTTATCTTCTTTAATAATTCAGATGCAGGTTCGTCTTTTGGATTTTGAGGAACTAATTTTCCTTGAACTGCTTCCTGAAGGATTGCAGAACGGAGAGAGGAGAGGAGGGTTTTGTCATTGTTAAAAGTTGATTCTAATTCTGAAATTTCATTTTTCATAGAGTTTATTTTTTTGAGGATTTGTTTTTGTGTTGAGAGATCTGGTAAATCAATTTCAAGAGGCAAAAATTTCTTGGGCTTTAATTCTGTTTTTATTCCTCCCCTAACTTGGCTTTGAACCGCTTTTCTAAACGCATCACTTTTCAAAAACCATTTAAAATAATCAATATCAATTTTATTTTTATCAAATTTATAAGAAGAGTAATGTATTGTTGCTAAAATATCTTCATCACCTTGATAAACTCCAACAGCTCCTTTTTCAACATTAATTCCAGAAATAACTAAATCTCCTGGCTTAACTAAAATCATATTTGTATTTGTTTTTTTATTTTCTAATAAATGAATATTTCCCGAAAAGTCAATTTTCTGTAATCTTTTTAATCCCAGTTTGTTGGCTTCAGCTGGTTTAAATCTATCTGGGCGTTCTTTTAGGAATGTTGAGATTTTAGTTTTCATCTTATTCTATTAACTCCATTGTGAACAAACCGAAACATTTAAATTGTGTGTATGTGTATGTATTTTAACAGGTAAAACCTGTATGTCAGAGTGCCTTCTGGTGCTCGTTTTAAGTACATACAGGTTCTGGTTTTTATTTGTTATTTCCATACAGTATAAAACTCTTGTTCAATATTTAATATTTCTAAGTAAGAAGAATCATTATTTTCAAATTTTTGAAAACAGCACCATGCAAGCAAATCAGCAAACTGCAAACCCGACCATGAATGGGAATAACTATGCTCTATCTTGCATTTAACTCTCTCACATCCTTCTTCAAGCATTTTTCTAAAATAATCATTAAAATCTTTTTGCAAAAATATATTTCCTTTTGATTTATCAATCTTTATCTCAACATCTATATCATTCATTAGAATATTTTTAGCTAATTTCCCTGCAACAAAATTATATAACTTATGTTTATCATTCTTTAGATAATCACTAAAAACTTTTCTTTTCTCTAAAATTATATGAAATACTTTCATATTTGAAACAGAATTTAATTTTTTTAACATATGAATTATAATATAATCTGGAAGTTTATAGGCTTTCAATTCATTTACTTTAGAAAGTTCTTTTTTGAATTTGTTTCTTCTTGTGTTTTTTATTATCCTGTCAAGTTCTCTGTAATTCTCAACAACTAATGCAGAAATTATTATGAATTTTGAACTTCCCTTTCCAAACCCTAAATCTCCACTCTCATCAATATACATTTGTTTAAACTTCATTTATTAAACCTCCTCCCAAATATCATATTTGTATTTGTTTTTTTATTTTCTAATAAATGAATATTTCCTGAGAAATTAATCTTCTGCAATCTTTTTAATCCAAGTTTGTTGGCTTCTTCGGGGCTATATCTATTCTGTCTTTCTTTTAGGAAATTAGAGATGTGGGTTTTCATTTCAACCCCAAAACATTTTTATTTTCATTATAATGTTTTATAATTTTGTCGGTAACATTGAATTGAACATTCTTGAAAATTCTCATTGTATCTCTACTAATATCTGGATGGAGCATAATAATCCCCTCTTTTAGATCATCATCAATCAAATGATAGTAATTAAAAATGATTCTTTCAATCATTTCTTTTTCAAGTGGATTTGAAGGAGTAATTATGATTGTTTCATTTTGATTAATTTCATCATTTTTTTTCTTCAAAGCAACCAGAGGTCCGTAAACTTTTTCTAACTTTTCTCTTGCTAAACTTCTTTTTCTTTCTTTTGATTTAGAAATTTCATTATATCCTATTGCTATAACTGAGGCTATCAATGCCCCAATAAGTCCGCTTAATAAGCTAATTGTCAATCCTTCTGCCATCTAAAACCCTCCAAAATCAAAATTATGTAATTTATTGTATTTTTGTGTAAAATCTTGTATTTTTATGTTAAAAACTGTATTTTGCAAAACCGAAACATTTTTATATATCATTTTCTTGTATATTTTAAGCAGTAATGCGGTTCGGCGTTTCGTGATTTATCACGGGACAAGGTTCGTTACGGCTCTTAGAGCTCTGGTTACTGCTTATTTTTTTATTATTTTAACTAACTCCTCAAAGTTTAATTTAACTTGATTAAAATCTTTTAATTTATTTTTATCTTTATTTCTAAATGCTATACCTGCATCATCAATAAATGAAGGTTTCTGAAATTTTGTTAAAACAATATCCTCTAATTTCAAGGAAGGAAGAAGTTTTATAAAATACTTGAAAATCATATCTTTTATTTCATGAAAATGTCCGTCAATATCATTACAAAGTTCTATATTAATCTCCTCAACAGAACCTAAATCATAGATAGCTTTTTCTATTAATTTAATAATTATTACAGTATGAAATCTAATCCTAAACCTATTCTTCTTTTGCTTTTCTGAGTGATGATTTATATTTAAATCTCCTTTCTTAAACAAATAATTCAGCTCATCTTTAATTTTTTGTGGAATATTTACTCCATATACTTCTCTTTTATTTAAAGCCAAAACAATAGAATAATCTTTTTCAAAAACATCGCTTCCTGATTTATCTATTTGAAATAAATTTATCATGTCTTCAAATCTCCTTTTTAATCTTCTTAATCAGCTCTTTGGATTTATCCAAACTTTCTTCTAACTTTTCCAGAATTTCTTTAGGACTTAAATTTTCTGCTTCTTCTTTTCCATTGGGATTATTTATATCTAAATTGAATTTTCTTTTTTCTATTTCTTCAATTGAAACTTTCCAACAATATTTCTTAAATTTCTCATTCTCCCGATCATTCCACCATTCTTTTTCCAAATCAAACTCTTTAATCTGAATTGGTTTTCCTTTATTGTAAGTTTTATATCCTTCTGGCAAGGGATGTTCAAAATACCAAATTTCTTTAGCTGATTTTCCTTTTTCAAAAAATAGTAGATTAGTTCTAATTCCAGTATAAGGATTAAAAACTCCGTTTGGAAGCCTGACAATTGTGTGCAGATTAAATTCATTCAGCAACTTTTCTTTTATCCTTGTTTTAACACCTTCACCAAACAAAAACCCATCAGGCAAAACAATCCCGCATCTTCCTTCATCTCTTAATAATTTCATAATTAAAATCAGGAATAAATCTGCTGTTTCTCTTGTTTGAAATTCATTTGGAAAATTATTCTCAATTCCTTCTTCTTCAGCACCGCCAAAAGGTGGATTTGTAACAACACAATCTACCATATCATTTGAAGAATATTCTCTTAGGGGTTTTGATAAAGAGTTATCGTGTTTGATATTGGGTTCCTCAATGTCGTGCAACATTAAATTAGTCATGCAAAGCAAATGAGGAAGTGGTTTTTTTTCAATGCCTCTTATATTCCCTCCTAATTTTTGCAACTCTTCAACACTATCAACTTCTTTTCTCATGTTTTCCAGAGTAGAAACTAAAAATCCTCCTGTTCCGCAAGCAGGATCTAAAACAATTTCTCCTAATTTTGGATTAACCATATCAACAATAAACTGAGTAACTGCCCTTGGCGTGTAAAATTCTCCTGCACTTCCTGCAGATTGAAGCTCTTTTAAAATTGTTTCATAGATATCATTAAACAAATGCCTGTCTTTAGAGGAAGTAAAATCAATTTTATTTATCTCATTAATAACTTGTCTCATTAAAACTCCATTTTTCATATAATTATAAGTGTCTTCAAAAATCTGTTTTACTAATTGTGCTTTCCTGTCATTTTCAACATCCAGATTTTTAATCCCCTCAAAAATCTTTTTATTCACAAAATCAAGTAATTCTTCTCCTGTAATCCCTTCTTCATCCTCTGCCCAATTTCTCCATCTTATTTCTTCTGGCAAAGAAGATTTATACTTAGAGTTCTCTGCTTCTTTTTCCTGTTCCATTGCATCAAAAACTTTTAAGAAGATTATCCAAGTCATTTGAGAGATTCTTTGAGCATCCCCATCTACACCCGGATCTCTCCTCATTATGTTTCTTACACTATGAACTATATTTGATATTGCCATAAATATCAAAGAAATAAATAGGTTTTAACCTTTTCTATCCCTAACCAACAACCTTCACCTCAACCTCTCTACTATCATCTTTAGAACTAAGCATCAGAAATCGCTCAGCTTTAATTGTCCTTCCTTTCTACCCTGATTTTAATGTACTCTCTAATTATATCTGCATTGATTCCTTCTCCGACAGTCCCAACATAACCTCCATCACTCCAGAATTCCCCTCCCACAATTCTTTTTTCAAATCAGGATGTTTCTCAAACAACTTTACCGCAGTTATGCTTTTAACAATCCTAAACAATTGCGATGGAGAATATTTCGGAACAGACCTCAACATAAAATGCACATGATTCTCATCAAAACCAACTGTCTCGAATTTCATCGAATATCTCTCCTCCATTCCAAGACAAGTCTCCCTGAAAGTCCGGATATACTCCTCGCTAGAAAACAAATCCTTACGATATTTTATTACAAACACGAAATGATATTTTATTCTGAATACCTTATGATAAGACTTGAACAATTCATTCATTAAAAAGCTAAATTACTCTAACTTATAGCTTTATCCCTGTGGCAAGACCACAGGGTATTTTAAGGAATAAAGCTATTACAATCTGTTCTTTGGGTTGGTTATGCATTTTCTATTGTTTCTTTTTTAGAATTATTTTATTTTTTTCAGCCTCTGCTTGGAGTTCATCGCCTTTTTTAAATCCTGATTTTTTTATTATTTTTTTAGGCAATATAACTTCATATTTATAATAATTTTCGCCATTCTTAGCCTTCCTACTATGATGTATTTGAAGTTTCATAATCTTAAATATAAAAAACATTATTTAAATCTTTAGACGCCGAAAGGTTTATAAATGTAGGCGTCTACAATATAACAATTAAATAAACAAAAGTATTTAAAAGAACTAAGATAAAAAATACTATGAGGTGAAAAAAATGGAAATGCAATTATCCTTAGAATATAAAGAAATAAGATTAAAAGAAAAAAAAGAGAAATTTCTTAATTCAATACTTAGTAAAACTTATCCAAGAACTATGAATAAATATAAAAGAGTTCCTTGTTCTCCAATTAGATATGCTGGTGGAAAAACTCTTGCAGTAGGTCATGTTATTGAATTATTGCCGAATAATATCAAAAAAGTAATTTCTCCGTTTTTTGGAGGCGGTTCTATTGAGATTGCAATGAGTAAATATTTAGATTTAGAGGTCAGAGGTTATGAGATTTTTGACATTCTTTGCAACTATTGGAAATATCAAATAGAAAATCCAGAATTACTTTATGAAAAATTAAAGAAAATAAAACCTGAAAAAGAAGAATTTGAGAAAATAAGAAAGATATTGGTCAAAATTTGGAAAACTAAAACAGGAAATGCTAAGGACGAAGAAAAAATAAATTTAGATCCATTAACACTCGCAGTTTATTTTGTTTATAATTTTAATCTATCGTATGGTCCTGGATTTATGGGATGGAGTTCTGATATTTACTTAAATGAAAAAAAATATAAAAGAATGATAGAAAAAATAAGAGATTTTAATCCTAAAAATCTAAAGGTGGAATGTGCGGATTTTCAAGATACTATAAAAAACAATCCAAATGAATTTCTTTATTGTGATCCTCCTTATTATATTGGAGAGGATTCAAAAATGTTTAAAGGAATTTATCCCATGAGAAATATACCTGTTCATCATAAGGATTTCAAACATAAAATTTTAAGAGACCTATTAAAGAATCATAAAGGTGGATGGATTCTTTCTTATAATGATTGTCCCACGATAAGAGAATGGTATAATGATTTTGAGATTCATTCTCCCAGTTGGCAATATACTATGGGACAAGGAGAAACAAGAATAGGAAAAAATAGAATAGAAAACGGAAGTAATAGCAATATTAAAGGTTCTCACGAATTAATTATTTTTTCCCCACCAAGAAAATAAACTTTTTTTATTCCTAAGTCTTTTTTTATGATATAAATTATGTTGCTGAGCCAATTTTGGAGGATAGGGTTCATTGTTTTCTTGAAAATTCCAATCAGGATAACGATTTTCTACTGAATAATAGTCTGATTTACAAAAATCTTCCATCTCCTTAAAACTCGCTATTTTCATTTTTTTAGAACCAAATAATCCATTAACTTCTGCTAAAACCCTTGGAGAAGTTATCATATATAATTCTACTTTTGAACCTTTTTGTAATGCTTCTGCTATAAGTAAATGAACAACAAACCTTGGAACTCCGGGGCTCCCTGTCATTGAAGTTATATAAAAATTCATAGTTGCTTTTATACCTCCCTTGCCAGAAGAACCTCCTATCTTTTTGATTATGCCATCAACAACAAATAGATAAACTCTTGCTAAATTTTCTTCTAAAAACTCTCTTGAAATCGTTGTTAAATATCTAATATCAATTTTATTCCTATGATTTTGTTTTAATATAAAATCTCCTACTTTTACAGCAGTATTAACTTCACTTATCTTCATAAAAAAGGCATGATTTGGTTATTTAAAAAGTTATCTAATCAATCATTTTATTTTTCCTTCTTTTAATAACTTCTTTAATTTCTCAGGCATATTTATCATCCCACCTGTTCCATCATTTAAAGGCTTTAATCTTTCCCATATAGATCCGCAAATCTCGCATTCATATACATTAGGATCTTCAGTAACTATGAGCCCCCAATCATCGCATTCTGGACAATATCTTGCTAAAGGATTAATTTCTTCTTCATCATAATCTTCATCCCATTCAAAACCCATCATCCTGCTTACTTCAGTTGGATTTTTTGGAGGTTCTTTTCCATAGATTTCTTTATACATTTCTACAGGAGTTTTTCCAGTATCACTTTGTTCTTATGTAATTATACCAATGATGAAACTCTTCCTGCTCTTTTCTCTCCTCCTCATCATTTTTTGGCTCTGGTTTATCTTTAAAATATTCCTGCCAAGCCATTTCCAATTCTTTCATACATTTAATAGCATCCTTAGTTTGCTTATCTTTTTTGTTCATTTTCAATAATCATTCTTATCAAATTCTTCTGGTATTTTATATTTATCAGTAGTTAATTTTGCGGTGTTAATTCTACTTGTCCTGAATTTTCTTATGTCATTTCTTAAATGACAGTATCCTATAACATATTTTCTTGATTGTATAATAAATATCGACTTTTCTCTTTTTAAATTCAGCACTATCCATACTAAAATATTCAATTTCAACTGTTCTTAATTGATCAAATCCTCTTTCAATAATCTCGTAGGCATTTTCATTTATCTCATTATTAAAAGGGTGATATTTTTTTCTTAAAAAATCCTTTTCAATAGATTTTCTTTCTTTTTCAGGAAGAGTTTTGCTTATTTTTTCATGAGAGTTTCTACGATTTCTTTTTCAATTGGTTCTTCATCAAAATCACTATGAGGATACAATCATCAATATCCTCTGGAAGTTTTTCATAATATTCTTTTACAAGTTTAAATAATGCTATTAATTCTTCACTATTGAAGTTTAATTTGTTTTTCATTTCCCTAAAACCTCGCTATAAATACTTTTAATTTTTCCTTTTTTTATTTTATCATAATGATTAGGATACTGTGTTTTTATTCTATTAAGTTTCATTTTAAGATATTTTTCTTACATCTCTCAGAACAAAACAAAAGGACTTTTTCATCTATAAATTCTGGAGCAAGCCAAATCCCAAAATCGATTTTTTTCCTACATGTTTTGCATATTTCCATTTTACAACTCTCCCTTAAATGCTTTACTCAACTTCTTCCTCTTGCTAATCTTTCCACGATAACAAGGATATAATCAACAGGACTGATTTTGTTGGATATTCATATAATGCATAATTCCCTTTTTAGGGATTTCTTTCCAGTTCCTTAAAACAGATATCCAATAAATCCAAGTGCTGGATCAATCTTCTTATTTCTTGACTTTTTCTCCGGATTCTGTCTAATAAATCCACCATCCACCATAAAATACCAACAAATAAGAACTTTTTAGAGTTTTCTATAAAAAACCACAACCCCTATAAACCTTCTTAACATTTTAACCCTATGGAATTCCAACAACAAAAAAAACTTCAACTATCAAGAACTGATAAATCATCTATAAGGGAATGGGATTCAAAAATCAAACCATTATGCAATAAAATCAACAAGCACTCTCATTACTACACAACCTCATCATGCGGAGGAAGAGTCGTACTTTTAAAATCATCTGACAAAAAAATAAAAAATGCATTTCTTTTCAGAACTCACAACAAACTCAAAACCAATGAACTAAAACAAGCACTATTAGACATTGACTATAAAGGACTTGTAGAATTCCAACAAACATCTTGCATACTTCATGTTGCATCAATCTCAAAAGAAAAAGCCCTGAACCTTGTTCAAAAAGCAAAATCAGCAGGATGGAAAAGAAGCGGACTAATGCCTGGAAAAAGAAACATAGTTGAACTCCATAGCACAGAATCAATAAGTTTCCCTATAATGAAAAACAAAATAATCCTGGTAGATGATGTTTTTCTAAAACTAATCACAAAACAAGCAAACAATAAACTAGAACGAACCTGGAAAAAAATAAATAAACTAAAAAAATCAATATAATTCATAAAACACCAATTAAAACAAAAACCTTCCCACAAATCGCCAAATCTCTACTCTAAAAATCGTCCAATATTTATCAATTACAAATAAAATCAAACGAGAACTCTAACGAAGCCAGTTTCGATTTAATAAAATCCACAATATAACCCAGAGCAATAATACTTTTAAACTAAAATCTCTTTAATTTCCATTAGAATGAAAACACTGAAAGGAGGTAAGAATGGTACTAGACTTAGCAAAAGAAGCTATAAATAATCTTGATACACACAGTATCAATTTTGATGATTTAAAGGCAGGTAAAGCAAATATAAAAGTTTTCGGAGTAGGTGGTGCAGGAAACAATGCTATAACTTGGTTGTTTAATAAAGGAATTAATGGTGCAACTGTTTATGCAGCTAACACAGATGCCTTGCATTTAAGTATAACAAAAGCAGATGACAAAATTCTTATTGGAAGAGAATTAACAAGAGGACTTGGTGCAGGTGGAAAAGCAGAAGTAGGAAGAGAAGCAGCAAAAGAATCTCTTTCAGAATTGAAAAAATCTGTTTCAGGAGCTGACATGATTTTTATTATTGGAGGCATGGGTGGAGGAACTGGAACTGGTGCCTGTCCAGTAATTTCACAACTTGCTAAAGAATCCGGAGCTGTTGTAATTGGTGTTGTAACAATGCCTTTTGAATGTGAAAAAGCAAGAATTGACAAAGCAGAATTCGGATTGCAGGAACTAAGAGACCAAGTAGATACTGTAATTGTTATTGACAACAATAGACTTGTGGATATTGCAGGACAATTACCCATCCAACAAGCTTTTGCAGTTGCAAATGAATTAATAAGTACTATGATTAAAGGAATAGTAGAAACTATAACTCTTCCAAGTTTAATCAATTTAGATTATGCAGATGTATCTTCAATAATGAAAAAAGGTGAAGTTGCAGTTATTGGAATCGGAGAAGCAGACTCAAGTGATAGAGTAAATGAAGCAGTCAGGCAGGCTCTTACACATCCATTGTTAGACGTGGATTACAGAGGTGCAAATGGTTCTTTAATACACATCACATGTGGTCCTGATATGAAACTCGAAGAATTCAGTCAAGTTGGTAAACTTATTACAGAAAATATCGCAACTGAGGCACAAGTAATAATTGGAGCAAGAATAAATAAGGATTTTGAAGGTCGTGTAAGAGTTATTACAATCATGACAGGAGTATCAAGTCCTTACATCCTTGGAAAACAAAAACTCCAAACCTATGAACCTGCAACAAGTTCAGAACTAGATGAACTTGGAATTGATATTGTAAGTTAATATATTTCTCCCTGCCTAAAGGCAGGGCTTTTTGGTTTTTATTTTTTTAATATCACCAAAACCTTCGGTTTTGAACTGCACATAAATGTGCAGTTTGTTTTTGCTCTGAATCCATGATTTTCAATGTCCCAAAAAATCTTAGATTTTTTGAGTGGTGAGTCAGAGTGAAATACAGATGCGAAGCATCTGACTGCACTATAAAATAGTGTAGTTTTATTTTACTCTGAATAATTACTAAAAAATACTTTTAACACTCCTCTAATCAAAATAAACTATCTCCATAAATTATAGTTCCATATTTATCAATTACTAATTAATCATACGAGTGCTTAACAACTAAGTTTGTGAGTGTAAACAACAATAACAAACAGACTTAGAAGAAAAATCCAAACACGAGTAAAACCATCATTAATCTCTTAAAAATCCAATCCCGTCTTCAACAATCCCCTCAACTCTGGATTCCCTTTTCTCATTCCTCGCCCCATTTCTCCAGGCAAGAAGATGATTTAATAACATCACACACCTAATAAAACATAATTTTTAATTTCACCACCTTCAACATAATTAATAAGAAAGCCCGCTCCTAAAAAATCATCAGAAAATCCTATATCGTAAAGATAATCTCTATCCATCTTCGGATGTCTCCAAAAATTCCTTAGATTATTATAAACCTTCCCCATCTTCAACACTCGCAACATCTCCAGTAGACGAATTCAAATACTCTCCAATCTCTTTCTCAAAATCAGCATCATTCTGCCTTAACCACTCAATAATCATCGCAGCATGCTCTTTCTCCTCATTCATATTATGAATCAAAATCTTCTTCAAATTCTCATCACTACAAGCTTCAGCTCTCTGATTATACCAATCAACAGCCTCCAACTCCTCCTTCAAAGAATCAATCGCCCTTTTCATATTCAGAGTTTTTTCACTTAATTTATTCCTATCTTCATGCAACATATCTATAAATAAAAAACAGAGTATAAAAAGATTATTATAATTAAAATCAACAAAAAATCCTTAAAACTACCCCTCTAATAAATCCTTAAAAAATAAACATCCAAGCTCTCTTGCATAAAACTCCATAAAACTCTCTTGCAATCACACCCAGCCACAAAAAATCAAAAACCAATATCAAAACCAAAGCAATTACAAAACTCCATAACATATTATATTCCATAAAAATACAAAATTTTAAAATTTATATTATTTTCTATATGCCTTCTGAAATAATTATCTTTTAGCATATTTTTGGAATAAATCATTTTTAATCAGTATATATCAAGAATCTCCTTTATAAAGAATTCTAATTTTTTTTAATCTCCCTCCCAAACCACATCAATATAGGCATAACATCATTTTTAGTTTCTTTAAAATCTATTCAAATGCCCTTCTGCTTATTTTTTTCTAGTCTTTTTTTATGAACTGTAAGATATCTCCTTATGAAATATTTTACAAAGCCGTCCTCTCTTTTATGAAATGCTTTATAATAAGATTTTCTTTTTTTGTATTCAATAACTAAAATAGGGTATCCAGAATGCCATAGTATATAATTCATTAACAATCTTCCAATTCTCCCATTTCCATCCCCGAAGGGATGAATAGACTCAAATATAAAATGACTTCTTCCAGCAAGTTCAACAGGATTTAAATTAGAATTTTCAATAAAATTTATCAAATCATTCATTAATTTATTTATTTTTTCTGAATCTGGAGGAAGGTAACCTCCAACAGTAACAAGATAATTTCTGTATTTTCCTGCTATGTCTGATTTGGTCATGCCAAAAATTTCTTCATGCCATTTTAATAATAAACCTTTTGTTAGTTTTTCTTTTTTTTCAAGCATTTTTAAAAAAACTTCACTATGTGCTTCAGTCTCCCTTACATCTCTTAAGGGTTTGTTAGGTGAAATTTTATCCTGAATTATCTCCCGTACTTCTTCTAAGGTTATTGTAGAACCTTCGATAGCATTTGTATTATATGTAAATGCAATAGATATTTCTTCTAATTCTCTTTTTCTTGCACTTGAGGGTATCTTTTTCCATTCTTTTTGAAAACTCTTTTTGATAGTTTCTAATTTCTCATATAGTTTATTTTGGAACTCCTTTTTAAAATCCTCTTTTATCTCCTCTATATCTTTTGGAATCTTAACTCCCAAATATTTTTCTTTAGTTACTACTTTCCCATCCCTCCTAAATGAATGTTGTAGATAGTTATATTCCTTATTGCCTTTTTTTCTTTTAATTATTCTCATAAATTTATTACCATTACAAACTATTTAAATTTTTCCTTTTTAAGAAAAATGTAATGGTAATAAATGTAGATATATCTATAGAAAAAATAAACATTGTAACACAAAACCGTCCCATCCAATCCGACAAAATGTCCATATGCCCCGACCGAGATTTGAACTCGGGTCACTGCCGTGAGAGGGCAGCATTCTTGGCCACTGAACTATCGGGGCTAATAAACACAAAAGTATAACTAAACCCATTTATAAAATTATTTGTTTGTAAAATCATGCCTTAAAAACTCTATAACCTTTTCTAACTTTTTCCTTAACCTTCACCCCTATCTCATCACCATCTTTAGCACTCTCAACCTTGTCATGATGTATCTGCATACTATCAACTTCCTGCTCAAAATCCTTATCACCACCTTCAATCCGGATTTTATCTCCTACCTTCAACCCCTTAGAAAGTTTTATCGCAGCTACACCAACATGTTCAAAATAGTTAGAAACAACTCCAATTGGTTTTTCCTCTGCCATAATTAATCAAAGACAATCAACTATATAAATTTATTGAATAGCCCTTCATTACACTTTCCTTCTCACACCCTTTTCAAAACCCTTAAAGTGCAAACCTTCGTCGAACCTGGATTCAAATTCCTGAAAGAAAGAGGGTTACTCCTTCCTTCTCTTTCAGGACTTCCACCACTAACCAACAACCAATCACCACCAACTAATAAAATAGCCCCTCCAGGATTCGAACCTGGGTCAGCGAGACCAGAACCCACTATACTTGACCACTGTACTAAGGGGCTTTCAAATAATCAATATTAACATCTCTTTTAAACATTTCTCTTTCATAAAAATCACATCTAAAATAAAATCTTTTAGCCAACCTGTCTCCCTGATAAAGCTTAATCAAAAAATCATCAACATTCTCAACACCCATCTGCTCAAAAACAGCATAATTTCCTTCATACATATAATAAGAAAAATCAACCATTTCAACTATCCTATCAATATTTGGATACCTTGCCCTTAATTTCTTAATCAAACACTCTCTAATATATTCATCAAATAAGCCCATCAAAAACCAAAACCTAAACATTTATAAATCATTCTCTCAATTCTTTTTTATAAAATAACAGACCATAGAGTTTCTGATAAGAAACTATCTTAGGAAAGGTGACTTATTAGGAAAACATAGGTTTTCATACGAAAATGAAGCGAAGTTCAAGAAGATGGAAAAAAAAGCGCCAAATGCGTTGGAAATGGCAGAGAAAAATACTCAATAGAGTAAAGAAAAAACGTAGACAGAGAAAGAAATAAACTAATTCTCAAGATATAGTGAGTTTAATCACAAGAATCTTTATAAGAGAAGAGTATCATTTATTAAGATGAAAGAACCATATGAAACATCAATCTGGAATGAAAAATATCGTCCAAAAACCTTCGACGAAGTAGTAGGACAAGAAGAAATAATCAAAAGAGTAAAAAATCTGACAAACTCATTTAACATACCTCATCTTCTTTTAGCAGGTCCAGCAGGAACCGGAAAATCAACTCTTGCATTAATTGTTGTCAAAGAATTATTTGGTTCAAACTGGAAAGAAAATTACTTAGAACTTAATGCAAGTGATGAAAGAGGAATCGATGTAGTAAGACAAAAAGTAAAAGATTTCGCAAGAACAAAAGCACTGGGAAATGTTCCCTTCAAAGTTATTTTCTTAGATGAAGCAGATGCTCTCACAAGAGAAGCTCAACAAGCACTAAGAAGAACAATGGAAAACTTCACAAACACTTGCAGATTCATTTTAAGTTGCAATTATTCAAGCAAAATCATAGACCCTATTCAATCAAGATGTGTGATTCTAAGATTCAAACTCTTAGAAAAAAAAGACATAAGTCAAAGAATAAAACTAATCTCTGAAAAAGAAAACCTTCAAATATCAGAGGAAACAATGGAAACTCTTTACGAAGCAAGTGAAGGTGATTGCAGAAGAGCAATAAATCTCCTACAAGCAAGTGCATCAATCTCACCCACAATCACAGGAGATTTAATCAACACATTAATTGCAGGAACAAAACCTGAAGACATAAAAATCGTATTAGAATATGCACTTTCAGGAGATTTTTTAAAATCAAAAGAAAAACTATTAGATGTCATGTTAAGAGAGTCAATTTCAGGAACAGACATAATAAAATCAATTCAAAAAGAAATCTGGAACCTTCAAATAGAAGATGAATTAAAAGTCCGACTTATAGAAAAAACAGGAGAAATTGAATTTCGATTAGTTGAAGGTTCTGATGAATTCATTCAATTAGAAGCACTATTAGCAGGATTTGTCCTCGCTGGGAGAGGAAAATAATGCATTTTGGACTTTCTTCACCTAAAACAAATTCTGAAAAAGAATTAATAAAAGCATTAGAAACCCTAATAAAAGAAGAAAAAGCATATGAATTAATATTTCAAAAAAATCAAACAGGTTATGAAGTTAGCATAAGAAACACAAATCCTGAAGAAAATCAAAATATATCAATCCAAACTACAACTTATGAAAAAGCAGAAAGCCTTTATCAAATAGCTCATAATCACCTTTTCTCAAGATGGGATGAATTAAAAGAACAAAAAAGATAAAATGGGAATACAAGTAGAATTCAATCCAGATTTATGTCTAAGAGCATATGGAACAGAAGGAAGAGAAAAAGAAGAATGTCTTCCAAAAAAATTAACACCTCCCTGTATCTACAATTTCAAAAAAGAAGGACAAAGATGCTTTTACTTAGAAGGAGAAATCCCCTTGCGAGAAACAAGAGGAAATCAACAACTATCTCGCCCCTTAGCAAGCATAACAATTATAGAAGCAAAACATTGCAAGTTAGAAGGAAAGGTTTATACAACTGGAACTTATTTAGTGAATGAAGTTTACAATCCAGATAGCCCAGAAATCAATTTTGAGGGTTATGAAAAAATCAAATAATAAAAAATCTAAAATACATCAAAATGAAATTATTTATTGCATGTAGTAAGCATTTTTACGATAGAATCCCGTCTATTCAAAGAAAGTTAGAAGAAGGACATGAATTAACTATGCCCAATAGTTATGACGAACCTTTTAGAGAAGAAATAATAAGAAAACAAGGATTAGAAGCCCATATTAAATGGAAAAGGGAAATGATGAGAAAAGATAAAGAAAATATCCAACCAAATGATGCTATATTAGTTTTAAATTTTGAAAAAAACAAACATCCAAATTATATTGGGGGAGCTACATTTTTAGAAATGCACATTGCATTCTTAATGGGAAAACTAATTTATTTATATAATCCCATTCCAGACCTTAACTATGCAGATGAAATAATCGGAATGAATCCTATTATTTTAAATGGAGATTTAACAATGATAAAATGACCCTCCCATTAATTGAAAAATATCGTGCAAAATATTTCCAAGACATAAAAGGACAAGACATAGCTGTGCAAGAAGTAAAAAATTTTTACAGATTGTTTCCAAGAAAAAAAGCACTGATTTTAAATGGCCCGGTTGGAACTGGAAAAACCTCAATGGTTCTTTCATTAGCAAATGAATTCAACTTAGAATTATTTGAACTAAATGCAAGTGATTTAAGAAATAGGACATCTTTAGAAGCAATTTTAAAACCATCTGTTGAACAACAATCTCTTTTCAAAAAAGGAAAAATAATCCTAATGGACGAAGCAGATGGAATAACTGGAAGCGACAGAGGAGGACTTCCTGAACTAATTGCCCTAATATCAAGAACACCTTATCCAATGATAATCACAGCAAACGACATCTGGAAAAAGAAATTCAGTTTATTAAGACAAAAATGCCAAATAATAAACATAAAAGAAATAAAAACAGAAGTCATCTTAGAAATCTTAAAATCAATATCAGATAAAGAAAACAAAAAGATAAAATTAGAAACCTTAAACCTAATTGCAAGAAAATCAAGAGGAGATATAAGAGCTGCACTAAACGACTTACAATCAATCTTAGAAATAGGAGAAGAAGAATTTATAACTGAACTCTCAGAAAGAGAAAAACAAGAATCAATTTTTGATGCAATAAAAAAAGTTTTTCAAGAACCTGTTTCAAAAGAAACAATAAAAGTATATGACAACACTCAATTAGAACTTGATGAAATTCTGCTTTGGATTGAAGAAAATGCTCCATTAGAATATCAAGGAAAGGCACTTGCAAAAGCATTCAATTCTCTAAGCAAAGCAGATGTTTTCAGAGGAAGAATTTACCGACAGCAACACTGGAGATTTTTAGTTTACCAAAACTTTTTCCTTTCAGCAGGAATATCTTCTGCAACAAAATTAAAAAACAAAAAATTCACACAATACAAAAAACCTTCAAGAATTTTAAAAATCTGGCTCTCAAATCAAAAAAAAGCAAAACAAAAATCAATACTAACAAAATATGCCCGATTAACTCACATGTCAAAAAAGAAAGCTGAAAAAGACAAACATCTCCTTCCATTAATACTTAATAATTTAAATAAAAAAACAAAAGATAAATTAGATTTAGATGAAAAAGAACAAGAATTCCTAAAAGAAAGACAAGGAACAATAATTATTGCAAATAATTTGAATAGATTTAGAATTTAATCCCTAACATTTGACTTCAACAATTCAGAAACATATTTCATTGCAACAGCACCTGCAAATAAAGATTGAGTTCCTCCTAAATTATGCTCTTGAAAATGAATCCAACCACTATCAACCAAATCTAAACCTCCAGAAGGTTTCATTCTAATTACCACCAACCCTTTTCCATCATCCCAAACTAAATCCCTTTCAGCTTCAAAATTAATAGGTTTCAAATAATCAATCAATCTTCTGGAATAATCAACAACATCCTGCTCTCTTTCTTGTTCATAAAAAACAGGAACTCTTTCCTCAAAATCTCTTGGTAATCTGATATTGGGAATAATTCTTCCATCAGCAATTTCAAAAGTTGGATATAACATGAAATTCATTTATCAACAAATCCTCCTGATTTATTTCATTTTCAAAAAACATCTTCACTTGCAGGTTCTTCAGCACCTGCACCATCTCCAGCACCACTCTCAACAGGAGCACTCTCCTCTGAAGAACTCCCATCTTCTCCTTCAACCTTCTCAATCCTTCCAAACTTTCCAGCAGTCAATTGCTTTTCACCCTGAAATTCATTAACATAACCATTAACAATCTTAATCTTATCACCTTCCTTAAATCTCTTTGCATCATCATTCCATAAAGACAACTTAATCGTTCCAGTTCCATCATCAAAAATCGCATCAGCAACACTCAATTCTCTTCCAAATTTATTAAATGTCTTCAATTCTCCAATCTCTTTAATAGTGCCCTCAATCTCAACACTTCCCTGTCCAATATTCAACTCTGATACACTTGCCATTCTAACACTGTGCCTCCGTATCTGTTCCACTCTCTTCCCATCCCCACATTGGAGCAGGTGTTTCAGAAGACAATTCTTCATTACACTCTTCAGGAACTTCATTAAATGCAGAACATATTATATCCAAATAAGCAGAAGGGCTCCTTCCTGAACTCACTACCTCTCCATTTATCACCAAAGTAGGACTTCCTCTAACTCCATAATCCTCACTTAAAATAGAATCTTCTTCATAATATCCCTCTGCATTATTCTCAATACATTCATTAAGCATCTCCTCATCAATACCAACTTCACTCAAACAATCTTCTCCAATACCTTCTTCCAAAAAGCACCTTAAATAATCCATATATTTATCCCCTTGCTCTTCTCTAATACAAACCTGAACAGGTGTTTCAGTTTCTTCTGGCTCATGCATAAAATAATGAACAAAATTAATATTACCCTCTATTTTATCACCTAATAATTCATAAACAGGTATAATACCTTTTTCTGCCTGAGTTCCATAAGGACAATGAGTCATCACAAACAACTCAACAATAGGCATATCTGACTTCGGAGGTTCTGCAACAGGTTGTTCACCTTCCATTTCCTCCATCTCCTCAACAGCTGCAATTTCAACAGCACCCTGAACAAAATATTCACCATCTTTAGTTATATAAACAGGAATCTCCTGTTCCTGAAATTCAACCATAACTTCATATAAATCACCTAAATCTTCTGTTGAAATAAATTCAACACCTCCTCCAGTCATCTCATTCAAATATTCAACAACTTTATCACTTGCATCATCAGAATTAATTCCACCATTACTTCCAACACCAATCACACCGCCTGTAACTCCTCCATTAAACATTAATATTAACAAAACAATAACAGCGATTCCTAAAACCAAAGTTGAAACAACCCAAGGATTCTTTTTATCAGGTTCATTATCAATCCGGGGATTTTCAGTTTGCGAAACTTCTTCAGATTTATTTTCAGAAACATCACTTCCAGAATTTGAACTTCCAGAATCCTCCCCACCAACACTCCTTTCCTCTTCTTTAATCTCTCGATTTTCTTCTTCCATATCTACTTTTAACAATTAGCCTTTAAAAACATTATGGTTTTTTGGTATTTATTTTTCGCTGTAATTCCAAATAACAAAAATTAATAAACACCCCTTACTTGATTTTAATATGCCTCACAATATAACTATCGGAAGAGACAAAGAAGACAAGGAAAAATTCAAAGAAAAAGGTTTAACCTATATTGGCAAAGGATATGTCCAAATGGGAAATTACACCTCTCTCTCAAATAAAATTTTCCTTGATATTGCAAAAAGTCATGTAATACTTATTTCTGGAAAGAGAGGTTCGGGAAAATGTCTTCATGAAGACACTTTAATATCTGTATCAGATGGTTCAATTGTTCCAATAAAAGATTTAGAAAAAAACAAAGAAAACATACTCTCCTTAAACAACAAACTAAAAATAGAAACATCTGAAAAAAAGGAATTCTTTAGTAGAAAAGTTAACAAAATGTTAAAAATAAGATTAAGAAGTGGAAAAGAAATAAAACTCACTCCAGAACACCCTTTATTAACTATTAAAGGATGGTTACCTGTTCAAGAACTCAAAATTGGAAGTAGAATTGCAACTCCAAGAGTTCTTCCTTGTTTTGGAAAAAACGATTTACCAGAGCATGAAATAAAAATTTTATCCTATTTAATTGCTGAAGGGCATACAAAAAAAATAGTATTATTTGCAAATTCTGATAAAAAAATAGTGAATGACTTTGAAAAATCTTTAAAAGAATTTGATCCTTTATTAAAATTAATAAAAGAAAAAGAAAACCATTATAGAATAAGTCAACCAAATTTCAAAACAGAAATATTAAAACACTCTGATAAAAGAAACGAAAAAGGACAATTTTTAAAAGGTGAAATAAATATAGTAAAAAAAAGAAGTATAAGAGAACTAATAGAAAGAGAAAGTTTATATGGAAAATTATCAATTGAAAAAGAAATTCCAGAAAGTATAATAAAATTGAAAAAAGAAAAATTATCATTATTCTTAAATAGATTGTTTAGTTGTGACGGAAGTATCTATAAATCAAATGACTACTGGGAAATATCTTATTCATCCTCCTCCCTAAAATTAATAAAACAAATTCAAAGTTTACTTCTAAGATTTGGAATATTATCAAAACTTAGAAAAAAAAATATCAAACTCAATGAAAAAATATTTAATACATTTGAATTAGTTCTCAATTCAAAAAACCTAATAAAATTTGTAAATGAGATAGGTTTTTTTGGAGAAAAAGAAAAAAGAATCAAACCTGCAATAACTGAAATTTCTCTTAAATTAAAAAATCCAAACATAGACACAATACCCAAAGAATTTTGGGAAACATATAAGCCTAAAAATTGGGCTAAGATTGGCAGAGAATTAGGATATAAATATCCCAAAGCGATGAGAGAAAAAATCAGATATGCTCCTTCAAGACAAAACTTACTAAAAATAGCAGAAGTTGAACAAAGTAATCCTTTAACTCTTTTAGCCACTTCAGATATATTCTGGGATGAAATTATAAATATGGAAATATTAGAAGGAGAATTTACAGTTTATGACATATCTGTTCCAGAAAACCACAACTTTATTGCAAATGATATTATTGTTCATAATAGTTACACAATAGGTGTCTTAGCAGAAGAACTCTCAAATCTACCAGAAGAAACTAAAAAAAACATAGCACCTTTAATCTTTGACACAATGGGAATTTTCTGGACAATGAAATATCAAAATGAAAAAGATATAAATCTTTTAGAAGAATGGGAAGAAACACCAAAAGAACTTCCAGCAAACATCTGGATACCAGAAGGATACTTTAAAGAATATCAGGAAAGAAACATACCAGTTGACAAAAAATTCGCATTAGACCCTACAGAAATGGAAATCGAAGACTGGCTCTCAATTTTCAATCTGAAAATAACAGAACAACCAGCAGTCCTAATACAAAAAATAATTTCAGAATTAAAAAACAAAAAATTCTTTGATTTAGATGAAATAATAAATAAAATAAAAGAATCAAATGAAGAAGAAAAAATAAAAAAATCAACAATTGCACTTTTTCAAGCAACAGAATCTTGGAAAATATTTGCAACAAAAGAAACAAAACCAACAAAAGTTCAGGACCTAATTACAGCAGGAAAAACATCAGTCCTTGACCTTTCAATGTATTCTTCAACTTCCTCCTTCAACATAAGAGCATTAATAATAGGATTAGTTTCAAGAAAACTATTCAAACAAAGAATTTTAGCAAGAAAAAAAGAAGAAATAGAATCAATCCACGGAGAATCTTCTATAAAAAAAGAAACACCTTTAGTATGGCTCTTTATTGATGAAGCACATGAATTTCTTCCAATAAATGAAAAAACACCTGCAACAAATTCATTACTCCAACTTTTAAGAGAAGGAAGACAACCAGGAATCTCAATGGTTTTAGCAACACAACAACCCGGTGTAATCCATCGTGATGTCATGACTCAATCAGATATAATAATCTCTCATCGACTTACAAACAAACACGACATTGAAGCACTTAATGAAATAATGCAAACTTATCTTTTAGAAGGAATCAAAAAATCAATGAACAACCTTCCAGACCTAAAAGGTTCAGCAATAATTTTAGATGACAATTCAGAAAGATTATATCCAATTCGAATAAGACCAAGATTCACTTGGCATGGTGGTGAAGCACCTAAAGCCGTTGATGAAAATGAATAATCCTCTTGAAAAAGAACTAATTAAATTTGCAGAAGAAAATCCTGAAGTAAATGGAATAACCAAGGGAAAAGACCCTGAAAAAGATTTTGTTGTTTACTGGTTTTTAGTTAAAAAAAATTACACTCCGAAATTTTCTGATGATTTAGGTAAATTAGATATTGAAATTAATAAACAAGGATATGACTGCAGTTTAGCAGAATTGCCTCTCTCTGCCAACACTCTTTTGCAACCATACTTCTTAGGAACACTTATTTGGAAGAGAAATTAATTCCAAACTTCTCCAAATCCACTTTCCCATCAACAACCTCAACACCCTCTTTTTTCAATAAACAAACTTTCTCTTCAACACCTTTAACATAACCTCCAACAGAACCATCACTGCAAATAACTCTATGACAAGGAACTTCAATCAACTTAGGATTACTTTTTAAAACCTGCCCAACAGCACGACTTCCAAAAGGACATCCAATCTGACAAGCAACCCACTTATATGTAACAACCTTGCCACAAGGAATCCTCTTCAAAACATTATAAACTTTTTCAGCAAACTCCATTAATATCATAAACACCAAAAATATTATAAATCTTTTTTAAGCATCTCAATTTCATCCAACAACCTCCAGCACCCTTTTCTCCGCCCCTTCCAACGACACCCCTTTTAATGTAAAAGCAGATGCCTCTTTATGTCCACCCCCTCCAAGCCAAGAAGCAAATTCAGAAACATCCACTCCTCTCTTACTTCTAAAACTTCCTTTAATATGGTCCTCCATTTCAGCCAAAATAAAAACAAAATCAAAACCCTCTAAAAACTGAATCTCATTAATAACCAATCTAACTTCAGAAGGAATCAAACCAATCTCTTTAATCTCTTCATTAGAAATCAAAGCATAAGCAAATCTCCCATCCTCACTAACCTTCAGTTTATTAAAAACCAAAGCATTATATTTTTTCAATTTCAAATCCTGATTATAATAAATAGGTTTCAAAACACTCTCAAGATAACTCGCACCATTCTCAATCAAAAAAACAGCATCTTTCAAAGCAACATCAGAATTCTCAGTTGTAAAAAACAAACTATCACTGCAAATACCCAACAACAATCTCTCACCCAAATCCTTATCAAATTCAACACACCCTTCCCTAAACAAATCAACCAAAACATTACAAGCAGAAGGTTTTTTAAAATCAACATAATTCAAATCTCCAAAATACTTATTCTTATAATGATGGTCTATATTAATTTTAAAAACATCATCAGAAATACTAAAATCATCTTTTCTTTTCCCTGAAAAATAATTCAAATCACCACAATCAATCAAAACAACAGTATCAAACTCACTCAAATCCAGCTCACTAATATCAACTCCCCATTCAACTTCCTCATAATAAGAAAGATTCTCATAATTTTTAGGAAGTCTTCCATAACTAACCAACTTAACTTTTTTTCCCATTTTCTCAAGAACATATTTTATTGCACAACAAGAACCCAAACTATCTCCATCAGGTCCAGAATGCAAAGACATAACAACACTCTGACAACTCTCCAGCTTCTCCCAAATTTCCTTCAAACTATTATTTTCCATAAAGAATACAAAAATCAAAGTTTAAAAACTTCACTAATAATCTCCAACTCCATCACTTTCTATTTGATAATACTTTACCTCAACATGAAATACCTGCGAATCCTTACTTCCATCTGGCTTTCTATAATTTTCCAATTTAAACATAGAAGGAGTAGAATAAAGTTCTCCATTAACCTTTCCAAGTCTTTCAAAAAATTTCCACCCACATCTTAAAACAAGTCCGCTCAAATAATCTCCTCCTCTATTAGCCAAAACTTTCTTAGCATTAACCATACAAGCAGTAGCACAATCCAAATCCAATCCATAAAAAGTTTTTATTTCAATACCTTTTCCATCATCAAACCTATGACCATTTCCCTCAACAAAATCAGAATTAGGATTTTCATCATAAGGATTTAATTCACAAACCCATTTCAACTCATCATTTTTTTCAGCAACCCACACTTCATTACTCTTATCTCTTAATTTCATCCCTATTCCTTTTGGAGTATAAATAGTCCTTAAACCATTAACAGTTGCCTCTGGATAATCTCCCTCAACTTTCTTATCAAGACATCTAACAATAACATCATAAATATCATGAATATCTTTAAAATCCGCCATCCTCACACTAATATTCCCACCATTCATAACTCCTCTTTGAAAATTCAAATACTTATCTTTAACATCCATTAAAAAATAACAAAAACCCGAATATAAACCTTTTTTAACAATTCAAAATATATATTCAATCACACACCTTAATCTCAATTCTCCACCTATGCTTAAAAGGTGCAATCTCTCCTGCTTTAACAACTCTCAAAACCCTAATCTCCCTGCCCAATTCCTTACACTCTTCTTTCAAATCAGAAACCATTTTCTTCAGTTCATCATCATGACAAAAACCATAATAATAAATCCTCCCTCCCTTCTTACAAGCATCCAAACCCCATTTCAAAAAACTCTCTTTCAAATTAGGACGAGCCATAATCACAACATCAAATTCCCCTAATCCAGAAACCCTCTTCTTCACATCACCCTGAACAACCTCCACTCTTTCAACAGGAATTTTATTTAACTTCAAATTTTCCTTAAACCACTTGCAACACTTCCTTCCAATCTCAACACCAACAACTCTCAATGGCTTAGCATTTTTATAAATCACAATCGGATAAACACCAACACCTGCAAACATAACCAAAACACTATCTTTCTTTTTTATCTTTTCAGAAATCTCTTTTCTTTCATTAGACAAACGAGAAGAAAAATAACACTTCTCAACATCAAATCTAAAAACACATCCATTCTCCTTATACTCTGCAATTAAATTTTTTTCACCTGCAATATGTTTTGTCTTTATTGTCCGAAGCCGTCCTTTAACCTCTCCCACCTTTTCCAAAACAGTCCTCACAGAATTTCTTTTCAAAATTTCCTTACCTAAATCCTTCTTCTCTTTAAAACTACCTTCTGACTTAATTACTGCAATGTTTCCCAAAATATCATATGATGTCATTTTAAAATCCAAAAAGCTTTTCATAATCCTTGTGATTAATCCAATCAAGAACTACTGCTATAATTTTTATATCAGGAGAATCAGTAATAGAATACAAAAGCCTCCATGAAGAAGGCAGATTATATATCCAAAGATTATTAATTTCATATTTAATAATCAATTCCCTTGGAATCAATTTCTTTTTAACATTTCTACCACAGTAACAATCCTCTTTAATAGTTTGAATAGCTCTTTTTAATGCTTTTCTAATTGGATCTCCCTCAGATAAACTATTAAAATCAGATTCTAAATCTTCATCAATAAATATTATCTTATCTGCTTTCATATTCTTATTTCAGGTCTATCTTTTATTTTCTCATAAAAATCAGGATTCCAAATATAAACAACAAATCCTTCTTTATCATAAACAATTTTCCGAATATCTTCAAGATACTCCATAATAACCTGAAATGTCTGCCACATAACTTTCTTAGGAAGATTCTTAAAAACATCTGTTTTCTTAAACTCTCCTGAATTCTCATCAATAAATCTCTCAACCATCAAAACAGTCTGAAGAGTAGGACTCCTAGCCACTGAATTCTGCTGAGCATAATTACTTGTTTCCATATTATTATATCAATTGATATTATTTAAATCTTTCTATAACTAAATTAAAAAATCAAAGAAATCCATAAGAAAACTATTTAAATGCTTTTTCTCTAATAACAACATGAAAAAAGAAGTGTCAATACTAATAATTACAGCAATATTACTTTTACCAATTATTTCAGCATACAGTTGGGGGTACTATAACTCCCCTTTGATGTATCTTGACAACGAATGGGTAATGTTTACTATTATTTTGCTTGTGTCTTTTGCACTTATTTTTCATACAACTAACAAGGCATTTAATAATCAAGCAGTTTCAGCAGTAATCGCAGGTTCAATATCTCTTTTAATTACAATAACTGTTTTAAAAAGAGGACTCCTATACGGATACCTTGGAGATGAAATAGGCTCTTGGGTTTTAATTGCAGCAGGTTTAGTTTTACTTGGTTTTTTAATTAAACTATCTTATGAAACATTTGGTGCAGTAGGTTCAACAATCGCAGTTTTTTTTGCATGGTTATTACTGCAAAGAGCAGATGCTTATTCAATAATTCCTTACGGAGCACCTTATTCAATAGTTCAGGCATATGAATTCATAACAAGCATTTTTGGATTAATCATCCTTGTAGCAATTGCAATTTTTGCATCTCCTTTTATGGAAGGAGAAACAAAAGGTCAAAAATTCATGAAAAAAATACTTAAAAATTTAGGACTTAAATAAATAATGAAAGGAGGAAAAATGATAAAACAAAAACTCATCGGACTCTTGATAATAATAATCGGAGCTCTTCCATTCTTATTAAAAATAGAAACAATCAGTAATTTCTTCAACCAATATGCTCTTTTATCATATATGACTCCTGGAGAAATCATTTATCAAATAATTCTTATAGTATTAGGTGCATGGCTGATTTTCAAAATAAAACCAAGAGTAGAAATGGAAAAACATAAAAAAGATTAGAAATATTTAAAAAGGTGCAAGTGTTAAGATGGGTATGAATAAAAAAGGTGTAGGCAGAAAATTTTGGATTGTATTTGGATTAATATCAATTATAATTGCAATAATATTAATTCTGATTTCATGGTTTCCAGAAATTTTATTCATTCAACCAACTGAACCTGTTTGGTTAGACAACACTTCTCCAAATATCCCTTGGGATAGTCCTTTAGGATGGGCATTAAAATACATATTTGGAATCGACAATGAATCAGCTCAATCAATAAGTGCCTTAATTGTAATGTTTATTGTTTGGGGAATTTTTTTCATATTTATTTCAGATTCAATAAAAAATTATGGATTTTTAAGTGAAACATGGATGGCCTGGTTAATAGGATTTGGTATTGCAGTGATATTAGCAAATTTTGGCTTTTACTTTAATTTATTAGTTAATCTTATGGCTTTATTTTCATTTCTAGCCGCAGGTTCTGTAATAGCAGCTCTTGTATCTATTTTTGTTGCAATGTTTGCAGTTTACTGGGGGATAAGTGGAATGGGAAGGTGGATAATGAATAGAAAAGCGATGGATTATGCTGCAAAAGCAGAGGCAGGAGGACAAGAAGTTGCAGGAACAATTGCAGGACTAAAAAAAATTGGAAAAGAATTAGTAAAAAAAGGAAGATAAACCCTTAAAAACCCTCCATCCTTATACATTCTATGAAAAAAGAGATATTTATCCTACTACTAATCTTAACCCTTCTTCCAGTAACACTAACCCAGGACATAGACCCAGTAACAGGATTACCAAAAGAAATCAATCAAGTCAAAGAAATTGGAGAAAATCCAGAAGATTTCCTAACAAAAGAATTTAATAAATTAGAAAACAATTCTTTCATGTCATTTATAGACAATCTCTCATACCTCAACCCTCTTTTCAAAATAACATTAGGAATGGAATTCTCACTCTCCTTTCTTTTCTTTCTAAACCTAATCATATGGATAACTTTAGTAATCTCAATCTTCAGAATCTTAGAATTTTTCAACCTATTCTCTCCCTTAATAAGAATAATTTCTCCAATTATCACAATAGCAATAATTTCATACTTAGGACTAACTCCCTGGATTTCAGAACAAATAATCAACTCAATCTCAACACTTCCAACATGGTGGATGCAATTAATTGTAACAGGAATTCTAATAATCGCACTAATCACTCTATCAATTTTCTCAAGAAGCATCAGAGATTTATTCAAAGGAATGAAAACCTCAAGAGACAAACAAACAGAATCACTTAACAGAGAAAGATTAAAACAAAATCTGGAAATCACTGAAAGTTTCACAAAAGGTTTAAGAAGTTAATTATTCTATTTAATGGCATTTTCAAATCTATTTTTTGAGAAATCTCTCTTAAAATATCACTTCCTCTTTTCTTAAAACTAAAAATTTCTATACTTGTAATATCTCCAGTTTCTTCATCTTCCCTAATAAAAGCATAGGTTCAATCTCTTCTACTATTGAAGAAACAGAATCCTAAAAAATATTTCCAAGAAATCAGCATCTTCATCATAATGTATTTCTAATTTTTTATCTTCCATTCTAAAACAATGTCCTCTGCTCACCCTTCTTTTTCAATTCATCAAATTTCTCCAACTGCTTATCAATCCTCGAAGAACTAAATTCATACTTAACCAAAATTTCCCTAATCTTATCTTTATCAATTTTTGGAAATTCTATTTTTACATCTTTATCAATATTAGGATTTTCAATCTCCTCATAAATCTCCTTCCAATCAAATTCAATCTCATATTTCTCATTCCCTTCAATCTCCTTAAATATTTCTTCTTTAGTTTTAAACTCTCTAACAATCTTCAAACTTTTTTTAGGACCCAACCCCTTAACCCCTCCGGGATTATAATCAGTCCCACATAAAATTCCCAAACAAATCAACTGCTCCTGATTAATCTCCAACTCTTCCAAAACCTGCGAAAGCTCAATAACCTGAGGAAAAACCTCTTTATATCCTGAAATAGTTTTTCTCTTTCGAGCCATACTCAAATTCTGAATAAGCAGAGGTGCCTTAAACATCAAACAATCATAATCCTGCGAAGCAACAGCATATGCCTTTCCTTTTTTAGAAAAATAACTTGCCTGTGCCTCTCCTTCACCAGGTGCCTGAACAACTGCAATTCCCATTGCTTCCAACAACTCCTTACTCTCTTTAATCTTTTCTTCATCCAAACTAACATCACTACGAGAATACTTCCCCATACTTTCAATATCCTCCTTAGCCCGTGCCTCTTCATATTTCTCCTTCATCTCCTTTCGAACCTCTCTCCGAGCCTCCCGAATCCGAACTTTCAATTCAGGTGCCTCTCCATCAAAAACATAAATCAATTTAATCCCCTCTAAAATCAATTTCATATTTCTATAAAACAAACCTGACAAATGCGAAGTAATATTCCCTTCTGAATCCTTCAAAGGAGTTCCATCAGGTTGCCGAATCGTAGTCAAAAACTGATAAATCGCATTAAAAGCATCAACAGCAACTGTCCTGCTTTTCAAATCTTTAAATTCAATATTTCTTTTAGGAATAATATCTCCAATCTGCAAACCCATATTCAAAAAAACAATCACCACTTAATAAAATTATTGTCTTTTTAATAGTTCTCTTGCTTTTCTCAAATAATGCATTTGAATATAAGAGTGATTCAAATCAGCGCCATCTCTAAATCCTAATTCTCTCGCTATTTCATACTCCCTTAATAATTCTCTTTCAGCTTTATTCATTCTTTTTCCTTCTCTCAAATCTTCTTTTGTTTGTTCAACTCCTAAATCAACTAACCCTAATGCAGATAAGTTAAGTTTTCCAATTTCTTCTGCAAAAGGCTCAAGTCCACCGAATTTATCTTTTAAAGCATGAGCTATAATTTTAGCTAAATCAGAATTTTGACGGTTTAAGAAATGAGTAACTGCTTGTGCTTTTGAATAAGCCATAGTATTTCCAGTTCTATCTATCCCTAAATATCCTCTTACACCCAATCTTTCAGGAAGAGATACTCTATATTTTATTTTTCCCATAAAATAAATTCAATCATCTCCTTAAAAACCTTTCTAACCTCTTTCAAATATGAAAACAAAAAAATATATCCTATTCCTAATTATTTTATTTGCCTTGATAAATTGCCTCTGAGATAACTGAATAATCCCTAAATTATTATTTATCCATAATATCCAGAAAAATTAGAGTTAAAATTGTCTTCCTTAATTTTCTAAAAATATGTCCGGTTTTAATCCTTTAAGCACACTACTCACCTAAATCAAAATCCCATCAAGTCTATCAAAAATCCTAACCTGCAGAACATAAGCCCCTAATTTCAAATAATCTCCTTCTTCAAGAACTCTCTTCCCTTCAATCTTTTCTCCATTTACATAAGTTCCATTCTTTGAAGAATTATCCTTAACATAAACATCTCCTCCTCCTAAATCCTCTCTATAAATAAAACAATGAATTCTTGAAACACTTGTAATTTCAGAACCTCTGCATAGAATAACAACTCCAGCATCATTTTTCCGACCAACACTAACTCTCTCTTCATCAGGAACTCTATAACTTTTTCCATCAACTATCATATCATCTAAATGAACATCCTTTACCATCTAACCCAACTTTTAAATAATATTTAAACCTTTCTTAACAATGAAAACTCAATTCATTCCAATAGATTATGATTACTTTGATTTTAAAGGAAAAAACTATGCAAAAATCATAGGAAGAAATGAAAAAAATAAAAAAATCTGCATAATTGATACATGTGAAATTTACTTCTGGGCAATTTTAAATCCAAAAACAAAAGAAAAAAAAATAAAAGAAATTCAAAAAAAAATAGAAAAAATAAAAATAAGTTCAAAAACAAGAACTTCAAAAGTTTTAAAAACAGAAATACACAAAAAAAACTTTTTAGGAAAACCCTGCAAAGCAATAAAAGTTTTTATAACAAATTATAAAGATGCTCACGACATAGCAGACAAAATAGATTTCAAAGAAATCTACAAAAGAAGAGAATACGACTTAAACTTCACCACAAAATACATTTTAGAAAAAAAAATAAAACCTCTCAATTGGTATGAAATAGAAGGAGAAATTTTAAATTCACAAGAATTCGGAGGGGTGGAAAATAATCTCGAAGTAGATTTCTGTCTAAAACTTTCTTCCTTAAAACACTTGGAAAAAAAAGAATTCAAACCAAAAATCCTTGCATATGATATTGAAACAGAAGAATTTGAAATAGGAAAAGGAAAAATTTTAATGATATCATTAGTTGGAGAAAATTTCAAAAAAGTTTTAACATGGAAAAAAGATTCCAAAAAATCCTTTGTAGAAACCTATAAGGATGAAGAAGAAATGCTTGAAGCATTTGTAAAACACATAAAAGAACAAGAACCTGATATTCTGACAGGTTATTTTTCAGATGGTTTTGACCTCCCCTACCTAAGAGCAAGAGCTGAAAAAAACAAGATAAAATTAAATCTCGGAATAGACAACTCTCAACCTATTTTCTCAAGAGGAAGATTAATGACTGGAAAAATCAAAGGAATAATTCATATTGATTTATTAAGATTCATTCGAACAGTCTACTCTCAATATTTAAAATCAGAAACTCTTTCCCTTAATGATGTTGCCTCTGAATTACTTGGTGAAAAAAAAGTAGAATGGAATCACAAACACTCTTCAAAAATAAATTCAAAAGAATGGGAAACTTTTTTTGAATACAATCTTAAAGATTCACTTTTGACCCACCAACTTGCAGAAAAACTCTGGTCCGACATGTTAGAATTCACAAGAATTATCCAAGAACCTTTATTTGAAATTTCAAGAGCAAGCATGTCAAATTTAGTTGAAAATTATATAATTCATCATTCAGAAAAATACAATGAAATAATTGAAAAAAGACCAACCCATAATGAAATAGGACAAAGAAGAGGAGAAGAAAGATTTGAAGGTGCATTTGTATTTCAGCCAACACCCGGACTTTACGAAAACATTGTCTTCTTTGATTTTACAAGCATGTATGGAAGTGTAATCGTAAGTTACAATCTTTCAAAATCAACATACTTAGAAAAAAAAGAACCAAATGCATTAGAAGTCAATTTAGGAAAAAAGAAAGTTTATTTCTCAAGAAAAAAAGGATTCTTTCCACAAATGCTCGGAGAAATAATTGAAAAAAGAAAGATCTACAAAAAAGAGTTTAATGAAAAAAAAGATAATCTTTCAAAAGCAAGAAGCAATGCATTCAAACTTCTTACAAATGCAGCTTATGGTTATCAGGGTTTTTTTGCAGCAAGATATCATCAAATTGAAGCAGCAGCAGCAACAGCAGCACTTGCAAGAGAAGCAATAAAAGAAACAATTGAAAAAATAAAAAAACAAGGTTACAATATTGTTTATTCTGATACAGATTCAATTGCATTTACACAGGAAAACAAAACAAAAAAAGAAATTAAAGAACTTCTAAAAGATGTAAACAAAAAACTTCCCGGAATAATGGAATTAGATTTAGAAGGATTTTTTAAAAGAGGAATATGGGTTACAAAAAGAACAGGAGAATTTGGTGCAAAAAAGAAATATGCATTGATTGATGAAGATAATGAAATAAAAATAAGAGGATTTGAAACAGTAAGAAGAGATTGGTGCAACTTAGCCAGAACAACCCAAAACAAAGTTCTTGAATTAATTTTAAAAAATGGAAATGAAAAAAAAGCACTTGAATATCTAAAAGAAATAATCAAAAAATTAAAATCAAGAGAAATACCTTTAGAAAAACTAATCATAAAAACTCAATTAAAAAAACCAATTAATGAATACAAAACAATAAACCCTCATGTAACAATTGCAAAAAAAATGAAACAGCTTGGACTTCCAATAAATATCGGAATGTTAATTGAATATTACATAGCAGAATCAAAAGAAAAAAAAGCATTAGTCAGAGAAAGAGCAAAACTTCCAGATGAAAAAGAAAAATATGACATTGAATACTATTTAAAAAATCAAATTCTTCCAGCAGTAGAAAACATTTTTGAAGTTTTCAAAGTAAACACAAAAGAACTTTTAGATGGAAAAAAGCAGATGTGCCTGGCTGACTTTTAAAAATTCCAAAAACTTAAAAAGAACATACTCATGTAAATAAAATGAACTTAAAAATAAAAAACATAATTTCAGTTATTGCATCAATATTATTAATAACTGGAATCACCACTTCAATAGGTGCATTTTTAGAAAGAAATTTCATTATACTTTCAATAGATTTTATATTAATTGTCATAGGAGTAATCTTATTATCTATTGTTTTTGGTGACTAAAATGCCTCTTAACGATTACAGAAAAAATATACTAGACCTTTATTACAATAAAAATCTTCAAAATAGAAATACAACAATAATTCTTATATTTACATATATCATAGCAATTTCAATTGCATTTTTAACAAATCAATTAATAATAACAGACATTTTTGATGTCTATTTTTCAATTGTAATTTCAGGAGCTGTCATAATTACAGGACTTCTTTTACTAAATAAATTTAATTATCATCTTAAAAAAATTCCAGAAGAAATAAAAAACATATCAAAAATTAATCCACTAACTTAACAAAAACAAAACCCGGAAATTTTTTCTCAACCACTGAACCATTAACTTTCTTAAATTGAAAAATAGAATCCTTAATAACACAAACTAAAACACCACCCTCATTCAAACTATCTAATAATTCTTTAATCAAATTATCAGATGAAGCACTCACTAAAATTCTATCAAATTTCTTATCTTTTACAAAATCAACACCATTCCCATAAATCACCTTAATATTCTCATAACCTTTCAAAGCATTCTTAGAACTCTCAACCAACTCTTTTACAATCTCAATTCCATAAATCTCACAATTCAAACACATCTCATTAATCAAACTCAAAACATAACCACTTCCACTCCCTATCTCCACAATCCTCAAACCTTCTCCAAGTTCTAACAACTCCAACATAAATGCAATTGTATAAGGTTGAGAAATCGTAGCACCTCTAACCAATCCCAATGCTCGATTCTCATAAGCATATTTTTTTAAATCTTCAGAAACAAAATCCTCTCTCCTAACATTTTCAAATCCACGAAGAATCTTTTCAGAAAATCCTCCTTTTCTCAACTCCTCAATCAATTCCCTTTTATCCATAAACAACCAAGAACTTAAATTATAAAAAATTATCTTAATCAAGACTTTCAGGAATTTTTTCAATAATATAATTAAAACCACATACCAGTCCATGCTTTTCAACTTCACTTACTACACTTTCCCTTGTCTCAAAAAACCGATGTGTAATTCCTCTCATAACACTTCCTTCATATAAAACAAACTCTCCTGGATGTTCTCTCACATAATTTCCAAGATTATCTTCAAAATCCTTTTTCATTGCTTCTAAAGTTGGAATATTCACCATTTTTTAGAAATAAAAATAACTTTATAAATATTGTTATGTTAATAACAATAAAATTCTAAATCCACTAAAAATTCCCTCCAATTTTTCTTATCCATAAACAATGAGTCATCATAAAAATCACCAAATCCTTCGGATTTGAACTCCACACTAAAGTGTGGAGTTTGTCTTGGATTTGGTGAGGACAGAAATCAATCTCCAACTCAATTATACATAATAAAGATTTATTTCTGTATTAAAAAATTATTCAAACTAAATCATCACCCTCTCCTTCATAAAAAATACCATTTTGAGGTTCAAAATCACAATCAGGACAATACAAAACCCTTCTTGTTCTTATCCTTCCAGTCCCAGCAAGACCTCTTCCACGAATTCTGCCTTGCTCCTCAATTAACTTTTCTAATACAACCCCTGATTCACATTTTTCACAATAAGGAAAAACAGATTCAGAAGTATCCATTAATAAAACAACTCTTGCAAAATTCTCAACAGCTCTTAAAACTCTTCCCTTACTCCTAATTTTTGAAAATTCTTCTCTATCAACAGAATTCCAAAATTCACTTCCAGAAAAATCCTTTTGCAAAATCTCTCTATAAAAATCATAAAGTTCTGTTTTTAAATCACTTCCTTCAACAACATATGAAGCAACTTTCTGACCATATCTCAAAGCACATTGTTCTGGATATTCCTTACATATCTCAATATTAGGACAAAAACTTTTATCTTCAACTGCCTGAGTCAAGGTCAAAACCCTTCTATCAAAATAATTAACATCACAAGGACTTCCTTCAATTACCAAATCTTTCTCTCTTTCCATTTAACCACTCTCCTCATAATTCACAATACTAAAAACCTTGTAACCTGAATTCTCCAATTTCTCACAACCCTTTAAATCCAACAACTCAATAATAAAACCAATCTCTTCAATATTCCCTCCTAAATTAGAAATCAATTTCGCAGAAGCCAAAGCAGTTCCTCCAGTAGCTAATAAATCATCAATCAATAAAACTTTATCACCGAGTTTAATAGCATCTTTATGAATCTCAACTTTATCAGTTCCATACTCTAAAGAATATTCCTCACTCAAAACTTCAAAAGGTAATTTCCCTGACTTCCTAATTGGAACAAAACCAACACCCAACCTTTCAGCTAAAATTCCACCAATAATAAAACCTCTTGACTCAATTCCAGCAATAACATCAATTCCTTTATTCTGATATCTTTTAACTAAAATATCAACAACCCGAGCAAGACCCTCTCTGTCACTTAATAAAGTTGTAATATCTCTAAACAAAATACCTTTCTTAGGAAAATCAGGAATTGTCCTAATCCTGCTCTTAATAAAATTCTCATCAACCCGAGCAATTTCAGGAATAACATTCAAAAGCAATGACTTAACCTTATCTGCATTCTCTTTCATTCTTTGCATAACCATTTCAAAAGTAACTGGCTCCTCATCCTCTTTCCAACAATCATAATCAGTAGACATAGCAATCGTAGCATAAGGAATTTCCATTTCATTTGCAAGACAAATTTCAGGAGCAGTAGTCATTCCAATTATATCAGCAAAATTTCTAAACATAAATGATTCTGCCTTGGTTGAAAAACGAGGACCTTCAATTACAACAATCGTCGCTCCCTTATGACAAGAAAATCCCAATTTCTCACACTCTGAAATCAAAACTCCACGAACATCCTTAGAAAATGGCTCTGCCATTGGTTGATGCTTAACTTCTCCATACTTATCAAAAAAAGTTAGCCTTCTATATTTAGTAAAATCAATAAACTGGTCAGGAAAAACTAAATCACCTGGTTTAATCCATTCCTTCAAAGAACCCACAGCAGAAGTTGCTAAAATAATTCCGCATCCTTCTTGTTTCAATGCATAAATATTCGCCCGATAATTCACTCTCGAAGGATAAATCTCATGATTCTTACCATGCCGAGCAAGAATACAAACCTCAACACCTTTAATCCTACCGCAAGTCAATTTAGACGAAGCCCTTCCATAAGGAGTCTTAACTTCTCTTTCATTATAATTTTCCAAAATCTTAGGGTCATCAAGACCTGAACCACCAATTATTCCGATTTTCATTTTAAATTAAAAATTCATTTACTCCAGGATTTTGCCCATATCTGAAATAAATACCCTCAATCATCTCTCTTAAATCTCCAGGGGGTTCTCTTGATTTATTTAAATAAAGCTTCGTCTGATAAATCTTACTCCCTTCACAACCTTCTGGATTTCTTGTAACAAGGACTGAATTCACAATTCCAGCACAATCTTCAAAACCCTCAGAATTTCCAAAAACATAAGCTCTTCTAATTCCAAAATAATTACTCCCTTCAAATCTTGATTCAGTATATTCACTAACATCAAACCCCTCAACTAATTCATGAAGTTCATGAATTCCAGAAACAGCAATTCCTTTTTGAACAAAAACCGGCCAATTTGAAACACTCATAGAATCTTCAAAAACAAGTTTTCTAAAATACCTCTTAGGTGATTTCATTTTCTTACTTTTTTTCTTACTACCCATCACTTAAAAACCCTGTTTAATTTAAAAGCATATAGATAGTTTTAAGTATATTTTTTATTTGAATATTCCATGAAAACCTACAAACCAAAACCTCCATTCGTAGAAAGAATGAAACTACTTCTAAACAACCAAGAGGATTTAAACCAATTCTTAGAAACAACAAAAACAAAACCAAAAAAATCAATCAGAGTAAACACCTTAAAAATTTCACCAGAAAAACTAAAACAAAAATTAGAAAAGAAAAACTGGAAAATAAACCAACCAATAAAAAATCATCCAGAAATATTTCAAATAGAATCAAAATTAAAACCCGGAGAACTAGGAAATTCACTTGAACACAGATTAGGTTACTATTATGTTCAGGAAATAACATCAATGATGCCAGTAATAGCACTTAATCTAAATTCTCAGGATATTTTTTTAGACCTCTGTGCATCACCTGGTTCAAAAACAACACAAGCAATATCTGAAATGAAAAACAAAGGAATCATAATTGCAAATGATTTATCAATTCAGAGAGCAGGAATATTAAATATAAATTTAGAACGATACGGAGCAACAAATACTCTAATCACAAAACATCCAGGAATAGAACTTTGTCAAAAATTAAAAAAATTAAAATTTAAATTCAATAAAATACTTGTAGATACATCCTGTTCAGGCGAAGGAAACATCAGAACAAATCCCAAAACCTATTTAGAATGGTCAGAGGGACAAATAAAATCACTATCAAGAAAACAAAAACAACTTGTATCAAAGGCAGTAGAAATTTTAAAACCAGAAGGAACTCTTCTTTATTCAACCTGCACTTATTCACCAGAAGAAAACGAAGAAGTCATACAACATCTAATAGAAAACTATCCCTTAGAAATACAAGAAATAAAACTTCCAATAAAAACCCGTCCTGGAATAACAAAATGGAAAAACAAAACATTCCATCCTAACCTAAAAAAAGCAATAAGAATCTATCATCATGACAACAATATGGAGGGATTTTTTTTATGTAAAATGAAAAAACTAAAGGAAACTATATCCTTAAATTAAACATAAAAATAAATGAACACAAAAAATGAAAATCCTATCATCATCTCAAAAAAAGAAAATAACAAAAGAATTAAATGAAAATTTCGGAATAAAAAACATTCCCTACCTATTCCTAAAATTCGGCAAAGAAAAAATAAGATTATATTCAGGTAATCTTTCAAAAGAAGAACTAAACAAATTAGACCACTCAATAAACATAGAATCAGCAGGATTGTATTTTGCAAAACAAGAAAAAACAGAAATAAAATTAACCTTAGAGGGAACACAAATTCTAAAACCTGAAATAAAAAAGAATATCCTAACTCTCAATCAAGAACAAAAAGACAAATGGCTCAAAGGCAAAAACTTAGAAATAAAACATCAACCAGGTCCAGTCATACTAAAATACAAAGAAGAATTCTTAGGTTCTGGAAAATCTGCAGGAGAAGAAATTAAAAATTTTATTTCTAAAAAAGAAAAAATAAATAATCAATAAACCAAGCTCCAAAAACTCACCAATAAATTAAAAGAACACTGTGACAAAGTCCGGTTCAGAATCAAGAAGGCACAAAATCCTTATATCCTCCAGGAGGAATATCCATTTTCAATCTTTCATACATTCTATATGCATAAACAACATTTCTTAAACTTCCGCAAAAAACAGCACTAACAAATTCCAATGCAGCCTTATCACAATTCCTACAAGCATCATATCCTTCAAGTTCAGGATAAGTATCTGCAAAACCCTTCAAACGAGGTTTCATAACTTCAACTAATTTCTTTGATTTACGATAATATTTCAATGCATCAATCTTTTCCCTTAATCCCTCTCTATTCCTCCTTATCAACCTCCATGCAATCTTATCACATCTTTCTCTATTCCTATCACTTTCCTGTCCATAATACCTTATCGCAAGACCATCCAACCTCCATTCAAGTTCAATATAATCCATAATATATAATAATTTATAACATATTTAACCCTTATCATCAATCCATCTTTGTTAAAAAAGTCAAATTCAGGCAATGGACAAGAGAGTTGCTAAACTCCTCCACAAGGGGAAGGTGGGAGGGAATAACTCTCACCCACTGCTTTTAAAAAAATTTTCAACAAAGTCCATCAATCCCTTTCTTAGCTTTCCAATAAAACCTATAATAATCTAAAAAAAGTCTTTGATTAGCACAACAAAATAAAAGAAGTTTTGAAAAAACATTTCTATCAATTCTTCTTCTGCCTTCCACATCTGATTCAGGAGTATATCTGTAATATTTAGCATATTTCCTTAAAACAGGTTTCACAACAAAACCCAATCCATACCTCACCTTAATATTCTTCCAAGAATTCAATCTTGAATTCAACTCATTATCTGACTTAGCCCTGCACAATCTATGATACTCAATAGGATCTGACTCAAAAAGCCCTGGATTTTCCCTATCAACTTCTTCATAAATCTCTCTCTTAATAATATCTGCAATACTCATATATTTTTAAAGTCTAAATACTATAAAATTTTATTGGTGCGAAAATGCTAAAACAAGAAATAGAATCTTATCAAAAAGCAGGAAAAATTGCAAAACAAATAAGAGAATACTCTCGACAAATAATAAAACCCGGAATCCTTTTAGCAGAAATAGCAGAAAAAATAGAAAACAAAATTGAAGAATTAGGTGGAGAAATAGCATTTCCAGTAAATTTATGCATAAATGAAATTGCAGCACATTTTCAACCAGCATTAGAAGACAAAACAAAAGCAGAGGGATTATTAAAAATCGATATAGGAATTCATATAAATGGAATGATAGCAGACACAGCACTAACAATAGATTTAACCGAAAACCAGGAACACAAAGAACTAATTCAATCATCAGAAGAGGCACTCACTCAAGCATTAGAAATCCTAAAACAAAATCCTTCTCTTTCAGAAATAGGTGAAACAATTCAAAAAGCAATTGAAGAAAAAGGTTTTTCACCCATAGTAAATTTATCAGGACATTCCTTAGATGAATTTGAAGTTCATTCAGGAATAACAATTCCAAATTACAAAAACAACAATCAAAATATTTTACAAGAAGGAGCTTATGCAATTGAACCATTTGCAACCACAGGTGAAGGAAAAATCTACGAAGGTCCTCCAGGAAACATCTATGCACTCACAACACCAAAAAACACAAGAAGTCCAAAAGCAAGAGAAATCCTTGAATACATAATGGAAAAACACAGAACACTTCCATTTTCACTAAGGCAAATACAAAAAAAATTCGGAGCCTTCTCCAGAATACATCTAAAAGAACTTGAAAACCAAGACATAATCAAATCCTACAATCAATTAATTGAAAAATCCCACAAACCAGTCTCACAATCTGAACACAGCTTCATCAAAACACCAGACAACAAAATAATTGTTTTCACAAGGGATTAATCCAAAAATTTAATCTCTCTTTCCAAATCCTCAATTGAATAATCTGATTTAAGCCCGCTCTCAACTAAAAATCTTTCCATATCCCACAAACTCAATCCCGCCCTATGTGCTGCCTCTGAAAAAGTTATCTTACCCCTTCTATAATCTTCAACAGATTTCTCTTTCATCAATTCTTTATATCCTGTTAATACCAACTTTCTAATAATAGAACTTCTATCAAGCATTTCTTCTTTTCCAATTTTTTCAATCTTAACTAAAATTTCTCTTGGCAATCTTACTCCAATTGGTTTATCCATTTTTAACCTCCATTAAAATTTTATCTAAAACAAAATCAGAAAACCATCCTATTTCTTTAAGTTTTTCAATAGACAAAATTGTTTTATCCTCATCTATGATTTTTTTTCTAAATAAATTTAATATTATTACAGGAGTTCCAATTACTTTTAAATTTAATAAATGAGATTTTTTACGAACATTATTATCATCACTCGCAAGAAAATCTGCACTCTCCTGCCAATACAATGCAACTGCCTCTGCCTCTCCTCTCTGAATATTAAATTCATTTGCTTTTTTTAATAAATTTGAATTTTCAATTTTAATTATTGAAATTGCATTTTCTTCAATTAATTCCTTTATCAAAATAACTTCTCCATACCCTTTTTCTTCACCTTTCAAAATCTCCTCATATATCCTCCTCGGTATTAAAACTGATTTAAATAACTCGCAACTTTTCCTAAGAAGAGTTATTTTTGCAAGATGAATTAATACCATGCTATCCTTTATAACAACCATGTAATACAATGTGCACAATGTTTATAAAGGTTTCCTATATTGCTAAATATTAAAAACACCTCTTACTTATTACAATTAAATGAAAACACTAGTATCATTTTACTCACAAACAGGAAACACAAAAAAAGTAGCTCAACAAATTGCTCAAATTCTAAAAGCAAACATAGACGAAATACATGACTTAAAAAATAGAAAAGGAATTTTCGGTTTTCTTTCAGGAGGAAAAGATGCTATTTTTAAAAAACAAACAACAATAAAAAATAAACTCAATCCAGAAAATTACGATTTAATAATAATCGGAACTCCTGTCTGGGCAGGAAACATGACTCCTGCAATAAGAACCTACTTCTGCAAATATGAATTCAAAAAATTATCATTTTTTTGCACTTGCGATTCATCACAATCAAACACATTCAAAGAAATGATGATTCTAAGCAAAAAACCAATCACAACACTGGAAATAAATTCAAAAGAACTAAATCAAAATAAACACAAAGAAAAAATAAAACAATTTTGTGAAAAAATAAAACAATATGAAAACTGATGAATTTATACCAAATAGAGAAATACTTGATGAAATAATAAAACAAGCAGAATCACCAACATCAACTTACCCTTTTATCACTCTTGAAGATAAATCTTACTCTGCAGAACAAGCAATCACTGAAATAAGAAACAGAACTCCAGTTGGAAAAAGAATCTATTTACTATACCAACAATTAACATCTGTATAAAATGAAACTCAAACCAACAATACTAAAAACAACAACATCAATCCTTGCAGGATTCCCAATAATCTACATAATAACAATTTTCATGTGCAGAAATCCTCCCTGCCTCACAAAAAAGAACGAATTTCTCTTAACAATATTCATGTCAGATTATTCATTTTTCTTCATAGCATTATTAATAATCATTTCTTTTGGAATTTACCTTTTTTGGAGTTGGAAGCAGAAGTAGGTTTTTTCTCATTTTCCACCACCTTCCCAATCGATTTACCCACTTCCAATAAACCACTATCAAAATCACTCTTCAATATTTTAATATCCTTCCCACCTTTTGAATAACTTCTCTTAATTGCAATCAAACCAGCATTTCGACAAACAGCTTCTATATCAGCACCAGTCCAACCTTCTGTCTTATCAACATAATCTTTCAACTTCACATTTTTATCCAAAGGCATATCCCGAGTATGAACTTTAAAAATCTCTTCCCGAGTTTTCTTATCAGGAACTTCCAACTCTACAATTGCATCAATCCTGCCTGGACGAATAATCGCAGGGTCAATCAAATCTCTACGATTTGTAGCAGCAATAACAACAACTTTCTCTAATTCCTCAACACCATCCAACTCAGTCAATAACTGATTAACAATTTTTTCAGTAGAATCATTTAAGGAGTGTCCTCTCATTTTAGAAATACTATCAAATTCATCAAAGAAAATTATAGATGGTGAAACCTGACGAGCTTTTTTAAATATCTCCCTAACATGCTTTTCAGATTCACCAACCCATTTACTCACCAACTCCGGACCTTTAACAGAAATAAAATTCGCATTGGATTCTGTTGCAACTGCCTTAGCCAAAAGTGTCTTACCAGTTCCAGAAGGCCCAGTCAACAAAATTCCCTTACTTGGTTTTATTCCAGCTTTTGCAAACAAATCAGGACGAATCAAAGGCAATTCAACAAGCTCTCTTAATTTCTCCTTAGCTTTTCCCAATCCACCAACATCACCCCACCTAACATGAGGTTTATTAATCAAAACCTCTCTCATAGCACTTGGTTCAACATGTTTCATAGCCTCAATAAAATTATCACGAGAAACTTTAATCTTATCCAAAATATCAGTAGGAATTTTCTCTTGCAAATTTTTCAACTTAGAAAAATAAGGTTTAATAGATTTCAAACCCGCCTCCTTGCACAAAACCTCAATATCAGCACCAGTATAACCAATTGTCCTCATAGCAATTTCATCAAAATTAACATCTTTATCCAAAGGCATTCCACGAGTATGAATCTGCAAAATCTCTTTCCTACCAGTTTCATCAGGAGGATTAATTTTTAACTCTCTATCAAATCTCCCCGGTCTTCTTAAAGCTTCATCAATATCTTCAGGACGATTTGTCGCAGCCATAACAACAACCTGTCCTCTTGATTTCAAACCATCCATTAAAGCCAACAACTGAGCAACAATTCTCTTTTCTGTCTGGTCAGTTCCCTCACTTCTCTTAGGTGCAATTGAATCAATCTCATCAATAAACACAATCGCAGGTGCCGCTTTCTGTGCTTTTTCAAAAACCTCTCTAACATGCTTTTCACTCTCACCATAATACTTGCTCATAATTTCAGGCCCTGCAATTGAAAAAAATTGAGAATCAGTTTCATTTGCAACTGCCTTAGCCAAAAGTGTCTTACCTGTTCCAGGAGGTCCTGTCAATAAAACACCCTTAGGAGCACCAACACCTAACTTTTCAAAAACCTCTGGATGCTTCATCGGAAGTTCAACCATTTCTCTAACCAACTCAACTTCACTCTTCAAACCACCAATATCCTCATAACTAATTCCAGTTGACTTCAAATCACCAGAATAAGCATCATCAGAAACAATAATTTTTGTATTCGGAGTAACAATCGCATATCCCTTAGGATTCAATTTTGAAACAACATAACTCAAACGAGTCCCAAAAACATCAATCACAACCTTCTGTTTCAAAACCAAAGATTTATGCAAAAGTTTAGTATGAAAATATTCAGTAGGGTCATCACTAAATTTAACCTCCTGCAAAGGCGAAAGAGTTACACTCTTAGCTTCACCAACCTTAACCTTACCAACTTTAACCTTGTCTCCAATTGAACTTCCAATATTAGAACGAATAGTTCCATCCAAACGAATTATCCCTCTCTCATCATCATCTTTAATTGACCTCATAACTTTAACAACTGTTTTCTCCTTGCCTTTAATCTCAATAATATCTCCTGAAACAAGCCCCAACTCCTCCATAATCAAAGAAGGAACCCGAGCAATACCTTTATCAATATCTTCTTGTAATGATTCAACTATCTCTAACTCTTTATGCTCTACCATTTTATCTCTTATTAAACTTTATCTCCAGCACACCATTCTTAAAACTATGCTTTGATTTATTTGGATTAATAAAATTAGGAAGAAACTTCTTAAAATGCAAACCCTTGCATAATTTCTGTGAAAGATAACTCTGAACCTTATCAACCTTGCATCCTTTCTTACTCGCAGAAACCTCAAGCTCCTTGCCCCTCACCTTAACATCAACATCATCTTCATCATAACCAGGCAATTCAAAAACAAGATAAATATAATCCTTATCCTCAACATAATCAATACTCCTATCTTCCTCTTCACCTTTTATAATCGTGTTATGTCTTCTCTGAACATTCGGTCCAAAAAACTCTCTAACTAACTCGTCAAAAGGACTGCTTCCAAAATCATCATCAAATGGATTCATTTTATTTCAACCTCCCTTTTATCAAAATCTTTTTCTTTTTTTGATATTTTAATTAATAAAATACCATTTTTATAATTTGCGTCTACACTATCACAATCAGCATTCTCAGGCAATTCAACAATCCTATGAAAACCAACAAAACTCTGGGAATAACTATAAGAACCCTCGCCTTCATCTCTATCCTCTTTTTTCTTCCCAGCCCTAATCTCAACTCTGCCATCAGAAACATTCAAAGAAATATCCTCTTTATCAACACCAGGAAGTTCAACTTCTAAAACATATTTTCCATTCTCCTCTCTAAAATCCATTCTTGCTTTCCTAGAACCCTTAAACTCACTTCTATCAAAACTCTCATCAACTTCATCTCTTAAATCAATAACATCTCTATCAAAACCCCAATCTCTAAAAAATCTCTTCATCTGTCTTTTCAATCTTTTCATATCTCTTCCCAAATCTGAATCCCATGCCATTTTACATCACATCATATCTCACAAGATTAACCTCATAAGACTGCTCCCCATAAGATTTATTTAACTCATTATAACTTCCAGCAGGATTAACAGAATATCCACTCGAACATCCTTGCCCACTGCATCCTGAACAATATTCTACCATCTTATCTCTCCACACTTACTCCATCACTTTTAATTGGAACTTGAAAGATTGAACCGCATTTCTCACACTGCCCTGTGACTATAACTGTCATAGCAGTTAAAACCTTACATCCTTTTGATACTAACTTTGAACCCATTTTCATCTCAATCTCATTTCCACATTTACATTTCATCCCAAATACTCAATAGGTTTTTCCAAAGCAGATTTTGCAGATTTCAAATACTCTGTTTCAATCCGCCTATACCTATCCATATCTGATTTAGTTACTGAAGGTGCAACTTTTTTTAATGCTTCTTCAAAATGTTTCATTTTAACTTCTTTATTCTCAATATCTTCACGAAGTGAAAGCATACCTGCCTCTCGCACAAATGACTCAATATCAGCTCCAACATATCCTTCTGTGCAATTAATTATTTTACCAGCATTAACATCCTTGCACAAAGGCATATCTTTTGTATGAATATTAAAAATCTGTTCACGACCTTCTTTTTCAGGTGAACTAACTAACAAAATTCTGTCAAACCTTCCAGGTCTTAGTATTGCACTATCAAGCATATCAGGACGATTAGTTGTTGCAACAACAACCACATCCTTCAAATCCTCTAAACCATCCATTTCTGAAAGCAACTGATTCAAAACTTTAGTCCCTTCTTGACCCGAAGCATTTTCAGAACCTCTCTTACTCGCAATTGACTCTAACTCATCAATCAAAACAATGCAAGGTGCAACCTGCCTAGCACGATTAAAAATCTTTTGAACACCTTTATGAGAATCATTAACCCACTTGCTCAATAATTCAGGACCCTTAACTGAAATAAAATTAGATTCAGATTCCTTAGCAATCGCCTTTGCCAAAAGTGTCTTACCTGTTCCAGGAGGTCCATACAACAAAATACCCTTAGGTGCTTTAATTCCCATTCTCTTAAAAGCATCTGGATATTTCAAAGGCCATTCAACAGCTTCCTTTAATTCTTGTTTAATTTTAATCAAACCACCAACATCATTCCATCCAACATTAGGAGTTTCAACCAAAACCTCTCTCATAGCACTTGGTCTAACAACCTTTAATGCTTCATCAAAATCCTTTTTTCTAACTATCAAATCCTTTAAAAAATCTTCAGGAATTTCATCACCTTCTTTCAATTCTAATTTAGGCAAAACTCTCCTCAAAACAACCATTGCAGCTTCTTTTGCTAATGCAGACAAATCAGCACCAACAAAACCATGAGTAACTCCTGCAATAGCTTCTAAATTAACATCTTTTGTCAAAGGCATTCCACGAGTATGAATTTTCAAAACCTGCAATCTGCCCTTTTTATCAGGAGCTCTTATTTCAACTTCTCTATCAAACCTTCCAGGTCTCCTTAATGCAGGGTCAATTGAATTTAATCTATTTGTCGCAGCCATAACAACAACCTTGCCCCTTGACTGCAAACCATCCATCATAGTCAATAACTGACTAACAACTCTCCTCTCAACCTCTCCTCCAACATCCTCTCTTTGAGGAGCAATTGCATCAATTTCATCAATAAAAATAATTGAAGGAGAATTCTTTTCAGCATCTTCAAAAATATCACGAATCTTTTTTTCAGACTCTCCATAAAACTTGCTCATACACTCTGGACCATTTAATAAAATAAAATTAGCATCAGATTCATTTGCAACTGCCTTAGCCAAAAGTGTCTTACCAGTTCCAGGAGGTCCATGAAGTAAAACTCCTTTCGGAGGTTCAACACCCAATTTCTCAAATATCTCAGGATGTTTTAACGGAACTTCAACCATCTCTCTAATCTTCTTAACCTCCTCACCTAAACCACCAATATCTTCATAAGTAATTTCAGGAATAACTTCATCACTAATCTCTACTGGCTTATTAGTTAAAACAACTTCAGTATTTTCAGTAACTATGCAAGGTGAATTCGGACTAACATTTGAAATAATAAATCTAACCTGTTGCATTCCACCACCCAAATTACCCAAACCCATTCCACCAAAAAAATCATTCAAACCTCCAAAAATATCATCCATATCCATATCTCCTCCTGTTAAATCTCTTCTTCTTTGAATATTTCCTAAAACAAGAATATCACCTTTTAAAATAGCTCTTCCCAATAAACCAGGTTTTAAATCACCCTGAACACGAATACCTTTTTGAGCAGGTGCAACAACAACTCTCTTCGCCTCCTTAACATCTGCTTTAGTGACAACAACATTCTCACTAACACCTGTTCTCGAATTTCTCCGAATAATTCCATCAATCCGAATAATCCCCTCACCAATATCAGCAGGATATGCCTTGTCAGCAATTGCAACTGTCTCCTTTCCACCTTTAATCTTAATTATATCTCCTCTCCTAATCCCTAACTCTTTCATAACTTCAAAATCAATTCTCGCAATTCCCCTGTATGCATCATCCTGCAATGCTTCAGCAACTCTTAACTTGACTCCTGAACTCATTTTACTTCAACCCCCTTATTTCCTTTTCCAAAATTAAGACTAATTCTTCCAAAATCCTCAAAACATAATCTAACCATATTATCCATAACCTTTTCTTGCTCCTTTATAAAATTAACTATTTCCCGCGGAATTGAAACAGCATAAGAATTCCCCACAAACCTCATCTTAACATTAAACTTCTTTTTCCTCAACTTAATAAAATCATTATACTCTTGTTCATCTTTTGGATGAATAATTCTACTTGAACATTTCGGACACTCAACTGCCCTTAAAACCAATCCCGACCTACTAACTTTGATTGGCTCCATCTCCATATCACAATTCTTGCAAATTATCTTGTTATCAAAAATATCTGTCATTTTTCAAATCAATTTCAACTTCCCATTCATCATCTTTATTTTCTATTCCCATTTTCAAGTTTTTAAACCCAGTAAAAGCCAGTGTCATGAAAAACCATGTCTTAACTTTTCTGGGGAAAAGAGGTGTTTGTCGAATGTAAAACAACCGAAGTGTATACATTCTGGTATATACAAGATGTAGACGTTTATAAAGTTTTCTATTTTCAAGTATATAATTTTCCTTCGAATTTTAACTACCACTTAATAACAAATTCTGACAAAAAAATTTATATATAAGTTATTCTTCAAAATATCAAGATGAAAACAAAAACTAAACTTGCTAGAATTGTAGGAGGATTTGCACTTGCATTAGAACTTTCTGGATTAGGACTTTCTGGAAAACCTGCTGAAGCACAATCATCTCGGCAATTCTATGAATCAGGAAGAAATGAATATTGCGAAGGTTGTTATTCTGATTTATCTAAACAAAAAAAGATTGGAGGATGGACATTCACACCAGTTGAAAGAGATGTTGAATGTTGCTATACAACTCCAAAATGTGTCCTTGAAGAAATGCAATGTCAATCAGAATGTGGTGAACCTAAAACATTTTACCATCCTAAAATAATCCTTGAAGAACACTGTGAAAGAAAAACAGTTACAGAAGGATATGATGTAGATTTCAATTATGATGAATCATGTATTAAAAAATTATCAGATAAAATAGGAAAACAACATAAAAGAAATATGAATTGTTTAGAAAATTTCCATGAAAGAAATATGAGATTTTTAAAAAGAGCAGGCAGAGAAATTTGCGAAGAATTAAAAGAAGAAAGTAAAGAATTCTGCGAAGATGTAAGAGAGCACCACCAAAGAGTAAAACAAGCAATAAAAAATAGAAGAAGAATGAGAGATTGCAATGTTCCATATGTTTGTGAACCAGTTCAACCAACTTGTCCAACTTGTGAACCTGCTTATCAACCTCCTGTTTGTGAACCAGCAGTAGAATCTCAACCAAAAACTTGGAAACCTTCTCAAACACCTACTCTTGCTCCAAAATGGAAACCAAAGCAAGAAGAAACACCAACCTTACCAGTTCCTGAAAAAAGATAATAAACAAACAACAACATTTTAAAAACCTATTTCTCTATAATATCCATGGAATATATTGAAGAAAAAATTTCAGAAGAAAAAAGTGAATTCAAAAAATTCTATAAAAATGTAAAAAAAACATGGGACTGGATTTGGAATTCAAATTCAATACTAAGCTGGATAATCGCCTTAGCAATAATTTATATATTTGTCAAATTCTTATTTTTTCCAGGACTATCTCTAATGTTCGGAACATCTCTTCCCCTTGCAGGAGTTGAATCATCAAGCATGGACCATCAGATTGTCCCAAGTGACTATGGAACCCTAAATTTGTGTGGAAACACATTCACAAAAGAAGAAAAAGAATATATTAATTTCGAGAAATACTGGGAAAACTGCGGAAATTGGTATGAAAACAATGGAATAACAAAAGAAGAATTCTCCAACTTCCCTCTAAAAAACGGATTCAGAAAAGGAGACATTGTAATTGTCTGGGGAAGATTCACACCTAAAATCGGAGACATAATCATATTCAAACCAAACAAAGAATCAACAGCACCTCGTCCAATTGTCCATAGAATAGTTGAAATCAAAGAAAACAAAAACCTAGTAATTGAAACAAAAGGAGACCACAACAAAGAACAACTAAAACAAAACAACAACATCTACAAAACAGACGAAACAGAAATAACTCAAGAACAAATAATTGGAAAAGTTATTTTCAAAATACCTCTTTTAGGATGGTTCAAAATAATTGTTGTTGAAATCCTAAAAGGATTTTTTCAATTATTTGGATAAAACATCCCTAATAAAATAAATCTCCCACTAATCAACTCATAAAATTTTACCAATTACTAATAAATATCGCAAACATTTCAGTAAAGCCAACTGCAAACAAAAAACACAACATCAAACCATAGAAACATTTTTAAATAACAGAAATTAATTAAAAAGGTTAAAAATACCAGAGGTTAAATATGGAATTTTGTCCAAAGTGCGGTTGTGTTTTAGTAGAAAAAAGAAAGAACTTCGGATGTCCCAGATGTGGTTACACTCCTAAATCAAAAGTTAAAATAGAATCTTCTGAAAACATTCAAAGAAAACCCAAAATCGGAGTCATATCAGACAAAGACACAGATGTTTTCCCAATAACAAATGCTAATTGTCCAAAATGCAACAACAAAGAAGCATACTTCTGGACATCTCAAACAAGAGCCGGCGACGAAGCAGAAACCAAATTCTTCAGATGCACAAAATGCAAGCATACTTGGCGAGAATATCATTAATCACTATCTTAAACAACAATAAGGATTAATGGTATTGGAACAGAGAATATCATTGACCAAAACCATTATATATTTCAGGACTAAAATAGCAAGTCCAACAAGAGCTTCAACAGAAACCGGTTTATCAGATCCTTCATTCCAACGAATATTCAACTTAGGACATTTAACAGGAACTATTTTCATCGATATTCTATTTCCTCTTCCTAGAACTCTTCTTAACAGATTTCAACTCACTCACCTGTGCCTCAACTTTCTCAATCCCTTCAGCAAGCTGTATAATCTGATTCTTAATCTCTAAAATATCTTTTCTAACCTCTGCAAAAGAAATTCTCAAATTATTTTCAAGACTCATTTTTTCCTTCCCTTAGTAGATTTATTTACCTTCAAAGAATCTTTTAATTCATTTACTTCGTTCCTCAATTCAGAAATATCCTTTCTCACTTCTGCAAAAGAACGGATAATATTTGCTTCTATATTTTCCATAAAAAATTATAGAATAAACCTTTTTAAATCTTTCGTAATTATCAAGTAGTAATCAATTTTCAGAGGTTTTCAACAAAATCCAATATCTTTTTAAAACCTGCAATTATAGAAATATTATGCTCCCGTAGCTCAGTCTGGTTAGAGCACGTGACTCTTAATCACGGTGTCGCAGGTTCAAATCCTGTCGGGGGCATATCAATATCGCATACAGTGATATTGTAATTCTCTTAACAAGATTTTCACCAGTGTTGCAGGTTCAAATTCTTGAACTATCCAGAACCTAAAACTTCAAAATTTCAAGCATCCCATTCCTGACTATGCATATAAGCTTTTGCACCCACAACTCCATCATAAGCAATAATTTCAACTTTTGCCTCTCTCATAACTCTAACAGCATTTTTTAATTCTCCTTGCCATCCTTCCCTTGTTCTTTCAATCATTTGCTTATGAACAACTAATCTATCAATACCCGAACTAATTATTGCATTAGCACAAGGAATACAGGGAAGCCAAGGCATAACCATTGTCAATCCCTCTGTTTTAATACCCTTTCTAGCAGCCTTATAAATTAAATCTCTCTCAACATGATTAGGATACATATGTTTATTCTGCCCTTCAAATCTTTCCTTTAAATTTTTAACACCAGGTGGTAAAACATTTCTACCTCTCAAAACAATTCCATCATCACCAACAAGCAATGCTCCTGTATGTGTAGAAGGATGATTACTTCCAGAAGCATAATCATAACAATCCTTCAAAAAATCCTTGTATAAACTATCAGTTGTAATTTCAACATCTTCCAATTCCTTTATGTTCATAAAAACAAAATAAAACTCACTTTTTAAAACTATCTAAATTTCTTCTTAAAAAATTTTTTACCATCCTTATTCCCAAAATCTCTCCCACCTTTCCCCTTAAAATTCTTTTTCCTATTTTTTCCCTGAAAACTTTTATCAAAACCTCTTCCCCTATTAGAACTTCTTCCCCGAGAACCACCTCTTCCTGAATCACCAAAACTTCGCCCCGAACCAGAACCACTCCGACCCCGAGCAACAGGCCTCCACTTCAACTGAACTTTCTTAATATAAGGAACATCCTTAGAATCAATTTTAAATCCTGCTTCCATCAAAATATCAAAATTCGAATAATCACGACTAGTTAAAATATTCACAACCTTTCCAGAACTTCCAGCCCGAGCAGTCCTTCCAATCCTATGAATATAATCATCCTTACTCTCTGGAATATCATAATTATAAACATGACTAACTCCCTTAATATCCAAACCACGAGCAGCAACATCAGTCGCAACTAAAATATGCTTATCATTAGAATGAAAACTCTTAATAATCCTATTTCTTTTATCCTGTGTATAACCTCCATGAATCCCCACAGCATTTATCCCCATCTTCTGAAGATTATTCACAATAAAATCAACATTAGTCCGAGTCCTGCAAAAAACCATAACAAGCCCAGAATCCTCATCATCCAATAAATATTTTAACAAAGAAAACTTCAAGCCATCTTCAACATCATAATAACACTGCTCCAACTTCGCAGGGTCAATCAACTTCTTAGCAGAAACCTCCACAGGATTATTCATATATTTTTCAGACATAATAATAACATCAGAGGAAATCGTAGCAGAAAAAAGCAATGTCTGTCGATTTTTAGAACAAGAAGAAATTATCTTATCCACATCATCTCTAAAACCCATATCAAGCATCCTATCTGCCTCATCCAAAACAAGAGTATTCACATGAGACAAATCAATAGAATTCCTTTCAAGATGATCCAAAATCCTACCTGGAGTCCCTACTATAATTTCAGAAGAATCAATTCCCCTTATTTGATTATTAATTGAAACACCTCCATAAACTGCAAGAACTTTCAAATCCTTTTCACTGGCAAAATCAGAAATCTCTTGAGCAACCTGCACTGCAAGTTCCCGAGTCGGTGTCAAAACCAAACCCTGAACACCATAATCCTTCTTAACATTATTAACCAAACCAGTTGCAAAAGCCAGAGTCTTACCAGAACCTGTCGCAGCACCTGCTATAACATCCTTTCCTTCCAAAATCTCTGGAATAGATTTCTCCTGTATTTCAGTTGGCTCTTCAAAACCCCGAGACTCAATCTCAGAAAGCAATGAAGGACTAATTTCCAACAATTGTTTAAATTTTTCCATATTAAATCAAGAAATAGCATAGTATTTCTCTAACATCAATAATAAAAACTTAGAAAAATCAGTTTATAAACCTATGCTTCAAAAACCCAAAAACTTATAATTACAAATTACAACAAAATATAAACAAAATGAAAACATTACTAAAATTAATAATTGCAGGAGCAATCTCAATAATTCCACCCAGCTATGCTAATGCTGAAAAACCTCTTCAAACACCTATCCTAAATGAATCTCAAATAGAACTTCCAGAAAATTTCTACCAGGAAAAACCTCAAGAAACACAATCAAGAACTCAAAAAATTTTAAACCAATACTCTGAAGCAATAAATCAAAACACATATCAAAGATTAGAAAAAATAGAAAATGTAAAAATTCAGGATGAATTAAAACAATTATATAACAACTATTCCTATGAAACACCTGAACAAAAAACACAAAGAATAGAAAATTTTTTAGAAAGAATTTCACTCGAAAGCATAGAAGATTTAGTTTCCTTTCCTCAATTAAGAAGAATAGCAAAAAGAGTAAGAAAAATAAAAAATCCTGAAATAAAAATTAGACCAGATTTAAAAATAAAAACCCAAACCGGATTAAGTTATGATTCAGAAAAAGAAAAACTCCATGCAAAAGCAAAAGCAAAAATAGGAAAATTAAATGTTTATGGAAATAGTCAAGGTGAAATTGGAACATCTTACTTACTAATACAAAAACCCAATTCTCAACTAACAATAGGAACCGGCTATAACAAAGAAACAGGAGCATATCTAAGAGCAGGTTTTCAAATGAGATACTAACGAAACCTTAATAAATATATTTACTATATTCTATTATGGAAAAAAAAGAGGAAATAAAATTATTAATATCATTGATAGCAATTTTATCAGTAATAACATTAATCTGGTTTCTTCCAAATTTAAATAAAAATCTGCTTTTAAGTCCTGATGTAGAAGGATATGGATATGGCGAAGAATGCGAATCAAATCAAATAGGATTTGTAGAAACAACACGAATTTACATGGCAGATGAATCTTACAAAAACATTGAAGAACTGCAAATTGATAATGAAGTTATGGGTTATAATTTCGCAGAAGATGAAAATACACCAACTCAAATAACAGAAATAACTTCCTGCTATGCAGATGAACTAATAAAAATAAAATTCAGTGAAGGAAATGATATAACAACAACTCCAAATATTTACTTTTACACAAACAATGGATGGAAAAAATCAGGAGGATATCCAAGATTAAAAATAGGAGATGAAATCGACACCGGAACTTCAATAAAAGAAGTAACAGAAATAATAGAAATAACAGAAACAACTGAAATTTACACCTTAAAAGTTGAAGAAGACAATTATCTAATTGATGACCCAATCCTCGTAGGAGAAACTTATTGCGATGATAGTTGTGAAGGCAAGGATTGTGGAACAAATGATTGTGGAAGAAGTTGCGGAGAATGTGAGAATGACGAATCTTGCATTGAAAATGTTTGTGTTCCAGATTGTGTTCCAAACTGTCTTTATTCAGAATGTGGTGATGATGGATGTGGTGGAAGTTGTGGAATCTGTGAAGAAAACCAAATATGTGAAAATGGAAAATGTAATGAAAAACCTAAAGAAGAAAAACCTAAAGAAAAAACAATAAAAACAGAATCAACTGAACCAAAAAACAATGAAACAAATCAAACACTTTCACCAGAACCTAAAAAAGAAACTACAAAAAAACAAATGTTAATCGCACTTGCAATAACCCTAATAACCATTCTTTTTCTAATAATTCTTTACCTTATTTATAGATTAATCAAACCGAATAAAAAAAGAAAATCCTCAAAAAAATCAAAAAAGAAATTTACCAAAACTAAATTACCAAAATTTCATCTCAAAAAAAATCATAAAAAAACAAAAACATTAAAAAAACTAAAAGCATTCTTTACTAATGGAAAAAAACATAAATGAAATTTTAAAAAAACAAATTAATAAAATAAAGCCTTCTGAAACAGAAATTAAAAAAATAAAGTCAATTTCAAAAGAGTTTACAAATCTGCTAAGAAAAAACATAGATGCAGAAATATTTGTTGGTGGAAGTCTTGCAAAAAAAACATTGATAAAAAAAGAAAAATACGACATAGATATTTTTGTAAGATTTAAGGAAAGTAAAAACATACACCAATTAGAAAACATAATAAAAAAAATAAATAAAGACTACAAAAAAATCCACGGCTCAAGAGATTATATTCAAATAGAAAAAGAAAAGATACTCATTGAAATAATTCCTGTTTTAAAAATATCAAAACCAGAACAAGCAGAAAATGTAACAGACTTAAGTTATTTTCATGTCAATTATATAAATCAAAAAATAAAACAAAACCCGAATCTCCCTGAACAAATCATGCTAGCAAAATCATTCACACATGCACAAAACTGCTATGGAGCTGAAAGCTACATCCACGGATTTTCAGGATATTCTCTGGAACTTTTAATAACTCACTATAAAACATTCCTAAATTTCATAAAAAGTTTGGCAAAATCTCCTGAAAAAGAAAAAATAATAATAGATGATTCAAAATTCTACAAATCAAAAAAAGAACTACTTGAAAAATTAAATAAATCAAAACAAGACAGCCCAATCCTATTAATTGACCCTACCTTTAAAGAAAGAAATGCAACATCTGGACTAAACTATGAAACATTTAAAAAATTTAAAACATCCTGCAAAAAATTTCTAAAAAATCCTTCAGAAAAATTCTTTGAAAAAAAAGACATAAAAGACAAATGCAAAAACTATCCATTTAAAATAAAAGTAACAACAAAATCACAAAAAGGAAACATAGCAGGTTCAAAACTAAAAAAATTTTATCACTTCTTCTTATACAACCTAAAAAAAGAATTCACTTTAAAAAAATCAGAATTCTATTATAATGAAAAAGAAAACTTCGCAAACTTCTACATTTGCCCTGAAAAAAAATTCGATGAATTAAAAAAAGGACCTCCACTAACAGACAAAGAAAATTTAAAAAAATTTAAAAAAATCCATAAAAAAACATTTCCAAAAGAAAATCACATCCACACAAAAATAAATCATAATTTAACATTTCAGAAATGGTTTAATAAATTTCTAAAAAATAAATCCAAAACAATTAAAGAAATGCGGATAAATTGGGTAAGACTAGAAGAATAAAGCTTATAAACATAGGCAAATTTATTCTTACATGAAACCAAAATGTGCTTGGATAGATAGATGTCTTGAAATAAACACATTCTTTGCACTAGAGTTAAGAAAAAGAGGAATACATTTAGATACCGATACCTCCTTAGAAAGATTCCAAAATAGATTTAACTTAGAAGATTATCCCATTTTATTATACCATCCAGAAGTCAGAGAACAATATAATGTACAAAAAATAATTAAACAATATCCAAACACTAAAGTTGCTCTTATAACTGCACCCCACTCAGGAACAGATTATGAAGAAGTCGATTCAGAAATCTTAGTTTTTACATATCACCCAGATTCAGTTGAAAAATTTATCAGAGATAATCAATAAATCTAAACAACATCTGCAAGAGATTTCTTAACACTCTTCCTAAAATCAAATAAAGCATTTCTCATAGCTGTTTGAACAGAAATATCTCCATCAGTTCTACAATCTGCACATCCTACAATATATCTTGATTCCTCTTGATAAATTTGAGGCAAATCACTAATTGGAACCCTCTCATTCTTTCATGATAAAAATTCCCATCATTTTCAAAATAAAGACCTGAATGTTTAAGACCTAATTGAATTCTAGAAATATCTCTTTCCCTCATATGCTTAACAGCCTATTTTTCAATAGGTTCAAATAAAGGAGTATAATTATCAATAACTAATTTTCAATATGCTTCACCTATACTAAATCAACTAACCTAACACTCTCTTCAAATTCCATAACCCACTAAATCTGAGGGATTTATAAACATTCATATCCTCTATAATAGGTGTAAGATAGTGAATCTTGTCACCTGTTATAATTCATAATATTTCTTGTGTCTTTTAAATTGAAATATCTTCAGTTTAGTAAAAATATCTTTGAAATTCCCATCTTCTTTATTAATTCTCTTATCCATCTTTTTAGAGTTCTTATAGAATAAGATATTTCATATCTTTCTAAAAACTCTTCTTGACATTCTTTGCAGGATTTACCAGAGAATCTTAATTTCAAAAACTCTTTTCTGAAGAGATGTTTTTTTCATAGCACCTTTTAGTTCAGGAACTATTTATTTAAGGATGAAAAATGCATGTGTCCTCCTACTCCTAATATCCTCTAAAATATAAATCTCCCAAAACCACTAACACATAGCAGTCCTAAAAAAACCAGCAGGAACAACATCAATATATGAAACATGAGTTCTTGTAGTTCCAGTTAATCCATTCACAGCATCAATTGTTATTTTCAGAGTTGTTGTTGGAGCATCTTTTGGAATATCCAATAAAAGAACAGTCGCCTCTGTCCCCTCCCCCCCAGGACTTACAATTCCAGACCATCCCTCATCAAGAATCCATCTATCCAAAACACTTCCACTCGCACCCTTCACACTTTCAACATTCCTCACATTCAAATCATATTCAGTTTCTTCTTCTGTTTTAACTATGCAAATAATTTTCCTTCTTCCACCACTTCCAATCTTAATCTCCTGACTCCCTTCACCAACACACTTCACACCAAATTGCCCTGCATTAAAAAGCCCTTTAACTTCATTCTTAACACCCTCTCCCAAATCCTCTGTAACCTGAATTCCAGTGCACATAATGCTCCTCACAAAAACAATCCCAAAAATCAACATAATTATAGCTATAACCAAAATAACAATAGTCCCAATAGACATTTCCAATGCTCCTCTTTTTTCCATAACCAACATAACAAAACAATACTTATAAATCTTTTCACAATTATCTAAATGCTCTAACAATCAACAACCAAACAGAAGCAACTAATCCAACTAAAGCTATACTCAAATCAGCAGTTTTAAAACAAGTAGTCCCCAACGTTTTGATAAAAACATAAATATAAATCAAATAATTTATCATAATAATAAACCAGTCATACAATTTTTCATCCATCTTACACCATGGATTTTATTATTGCTACAATCAAAATAGTTATTGCTACAACTCCTACAGCAATAGAAATATAATCCAAAATCCTTCTCCTATCTTTTTTTCCCATTATAAATAAAAGCAATAAAAACTTATAAATCTTTTCAAAAAATAACATTTCAAAACTACATAAAAACAAACACCTAAACAAAGCCAGATGCGAGTCAAAATAATCTTAAAACCCACACCTTTATTAATCCCTTTTCATTATTATAAAAAAAGAAGATGAATATATCCAAAAAATCTCAAATAAGTGTGGAATATATAATAATTGTTTCATTTATAACATTTATTTTAATTACAACACTCGGAATTGCAGTATTTTATAGTGGAACAATCAAAGACAAAATAAAAATAACTCAAATAAACAACCTTGCAAACAAAATTGTCTCAACAGCAGAATCTGTTTATTATTATGGCACACCTTCAAAAGCAACAGTTTCAGTTTATCTTCCAGACGGAGTAGATGAAATTGAAATTTCAGAAAACACTTTATTCATTACAAGCAGAACCTCAACAGGAACTCAAAAATCAGGATTCTCAAGCAAGGTCCCAATTCAAGGAACAATAAATTCAGTTTCAGGTGTAAAAAAAATAGAAATAACAGCTCAAGAAAACTATGCCTTAATTGAAATGGCTAACTAAAATGTCATCAAAATCCCAAAGTGCTATTGAATTTGTAATCCTAACAGGAGTTGTTATTTTTTTTCTAATCCTTTTTTTAATTGGAATTAATGAATCAATGTCTGAAAAAACAAGACAAGAAAGAATGAATCAAGTAAAAGAAATAGCAATAACAATTCAAAATGAAATAAATTTAGCATCCCAATCAACAAATGGATATCAAAGAACATTTACAATTCCCCAAAACATTGATGGTCAAAACTATCAAGCAACAATAACAGAAGGAATGATTTACATAAAAACAAATAATGAAAAATATGCAACAGCACTTCCAGTCCAAAACACAACAGGACAGCCCCTAATCGGAGAAAACACAATTCAAAAAAAACAAGGCACAGTTTATCTAAACTCAGAATAAAATGTTCAATTCAAAAGCTCAGGCATGGGGAATGGACCTTATAATAGGACTTGTAATTTTTCTAATTGGAATTGTAGTATTTATGATTTATTCAATAAATTATTCCGGAGAATCAGAAGAAATTTTCAGCTCATTGACTTACGACGGAGAAATCATAATGAATGAAATACTTTCAGAAGGACATCCTGAAAACTGGAACACAACCAATGTGATAAAAATAGGAATTCTAAGCAATGAAAAAATAAATCAAACAAAATTAGAAAAATTCTACAACCTCTCACAAACCAACTATCAAACAACAAAAGAAATCTTCAACACACCTTATGAATATTATTTATTTCTTGAAAAACCTCTATCAATCAATGAAGGCACAAAAGAAGGAATTGGAAAACCTGGAACAACCAAAGACAGCATAGATTCAACAAATCTAATCAAAATAACCCGTTTCACTATTTATCAAAATAAACCTGTAACAGCATACCTCTATGTCTGGGAGGAAGCATAAATCCTTAAAATGAAAACCAAAAAAGCAGTATTTTTCAGTTTAGATGCTTTAGTAGCAATATCAGTAATACTTTTAGCACTAATTGTAATTTTTCCACTAATAAAATATTCAGAACAAGAAACAAACCTTCCAGGAGATATAATCTCAACACTATCCTCTCTAAAAATTTCAGAAATAAACAATACTTATGTAGGTGAACTAATCTCACAAGGAAAAATAACAAATTACAACAACACAATTTTAGAACAAATCGGAGAATTTTATGTAACCAATTTGACAATAGCAAGAGAATTAGGAACATCTATTTTAAATGAATTAAACACAACTGAAAACATAGGAATATGGTATGGAACAAAACTCATTGCATCAAAAAACTCAACACCATCAGAAGATGCAGAAAAAATAGAAATAAACAGACAAATAATATCTGGAATAAGTGAAGGAAACTCAACAACAGGATACTCTTCAAAAGCATATTTGTCAGCAAACATGCCAAAAAAATACTATTATTTCGGAGGATATGTTGGAGAAGGAAACATATCATTAAATGTAAACAGCACAAATGGAGTTAATGATTTTGAAATTGAATTTGCAATAAACCGGGATTTTGATGTCTATATAAATGACATTTATTCAGGACATTATGAAAATGCTTCATCTCCATTCACACCTGCAAAATACGACTTGGATGCTTACACAGAATATTTCCATTCAGGTGAAAACACAATTAAAATAACAGGAAACAACCTCTACATAGCAGGAGGATATGCAAAAATAATCTTCAGCAACTACAGCTTCTACGAACAACCAACAAGATATTACTTTCCAGGAATAGAAGGTTTAATTAATCTTTATGATGGATTTTATATTCCGGGAGAATTGAATGATATGAGGATTAAACTTCATATGGACACAGATCAAACAGTTTTTTTTAAGATTGCAAATATCACTATTTTTAATAATAAAACTAATGGAGAAGAAACAATCTATTTTAATAAATCTGAACTTCTTTCAATAGTTGAGAATGAAGATATTAATTTTTCATTTTTTATAGAAAAAACAATTCCTTTAAGACTTGGAATGGAAAATGCCTCCTATATCACTAATAAATCAAAAGAAATGGATATTGTTTCAGTTACTGACCTTTCAGGAAGCATGTCAGGAGACAAATTATCAAATGCAAAAGAAGCGAATAATGCTCTTATAGATGTTATTTTAAATGAATCAAACAGCAAAATAGGTTTAGTTGGATACAGAAGTTCAGTTTCCCCAGACGATTGCCACAATCTTTCAAGAGATGAAAGTTCATTAAAAACAAAAATTAATGAATGGGAAGATGGTGGAGGAACATGTATTTGCTGCGGTATAAATGAGGCAATTGACTATCTTGAAATTTTTAAAGCAATTACCATAGAAGAATCTTGGAAAGTTACTAATGAAAGTTATTCAGAATGGAATCAAATTGATTATGATGATTCTTCATGGGAAGATAAAAAAATGCCTGGTTTCGCTTATATTTTAAAAGGAGAAAAGAAAAATTATTCAGAATATAATAGTATTCAATGGGCTTGTGAAAAAACAGGAACCACAGACCTTCCTTCTAATAATCTTGATTGCACCAGTTATGCAGAAACAGAAGATTATAATTCATTAGAATTAAGTGATGATAACAGATGGACAACAACAGGTACAAATGAAACTGATTATTATGAATCTCAAATATTTACTTTTGAAGTTTCAGATATTGAAAAACTAAGATTCTATTGGGAAGGTCATGACACAATTTCAAATACAGGTTATGGAACTTCAATTTACGTTTGGAATGTAAACGATAACACCTGGGATTTTAAAAGCACCAAAGAATTTGAAACTTCTGAAGACGATAATATTATTGTAGACCTTCTTAATACAACTAATTATATAAGTGAATCTGAACAAATTTCTTTTTTAGTTGCTCATAAACATTATATAGGAAGCAGTTGCCCTTATCTATATTCATGGAATGGAAGTGATTATGTCTTTGATAGTGAAGGAATAACTTCTTATCCTTTATTTGAAGAATATGAAGGAAAACAACCCTCAAAATTACCTAATTTAAAACAAGACAGAACAAAATATAAAATACTGATAAAAGAAGAATTAGAAGAAGATAGTTATATTGACAATGTAGAACTTTTAAGAATTTCTCATTCTGAAGATGTTGAAATCTATCCTGTTTTAAACTACCATAAGAATCTATATGATAAAATTAATAAATTTCTTCCCATGAAAAATCTCTACCATTTAAGATATTTGCATAATAAACTTTCTGATAATTACGATTTTATGAATGCTGATTTTTTTTATAGTTTTGAAAGTGTAAAAAATTTAAAAGAACCTTTAACTGCTTTTGAAAATAAAGAACCTGTAAATAGTTTATTAAAAGAAGACGATATTTATTGGAATACAGATTTTAAAGAAGGAAAAAGGAATGTTGAATTAGCATTTGAAAAACCTGAAAATGTTAAAAATGCAAAATTATTAATCAAATATAAAGAAGATGAGTTTATTAGTTGGTTTGGAGCAAGAATTTTAGAAAAAATAAATGATAATATAGACCCTGATAAAAAAAGATTTTATGAAAGAACCTTTGAGGATTTTTCTCTAAAAATAGAATACTGGAATGGAAAAAAATGGAAATATGGAGGAACTCTTTTAGATTTCCCAAGAGAGAAAGCTTCAAAAGTAATCATGCCCCTAAATATAGGTTTATTAAATGAGAATAAACTCAAAATAAGATTAAGTGCTCTCTCAAAAACAATGTTGATTGATTCTATTAAAATTGATTATTCTGAATCAAATTTTGATATTGAAAAAGTTAAATTAAAAAAAGCTATTAAAAATAATAAGGATGTTTTTAATAAACTAAGCAAAAGCGATAAAAATAGAATTACTCTAAAAGGAAGTTCAAATGAAAAAGTTGAATTAGTATTTGACAATGGAAAATATTACAATCCTGAAACCAACTCATTTTTTCTAAATATTAGGGGTTATTATGAACCTTATAAAAAAGATTTTGATTTAAATGAAAAAGAAGTTAATAAAATGTTAAAAGAATCAGGATTTATTCATAAAAGAATTTTAAAAGAATATGAAAAAGAATTAAAAAAACAAAATTCTCTTAAAACTGATTTTGTTTATGTTTCAGAAATATCAGTTCCTTCAGGTGAATGGTATCTTAGAAATGAATTTAACCTAAATGAAATTCCAGGAGGTTCAAAAGCATATGTTTATGTTGATGATAAAGCTGAAATTTATCTCAATGAAAATCTCATTTATAATATTACCTCTGACAATGTTGGAGAGTATTGGAATTATGAATTTTCAATTAACTCAGAGAGTTTTAATATTGGAGATAATACTATTGCAGTTAAATTAATCAATAATGATAATGAATCAGTTGGATTTGATTTTAAATTAAATACTTATTTTGGAAATGAATACAAATCTATGATTGTTATGAGCGATGGTCAGGCAAATGGTGAATGTTCAGAACAAGGAACTGGCTCTGCAACTGAAGATGCAATACAAGCTGCTTGTGATGCCTATAATGATTTTGAAATTGTTGTTCATGCTGTTGGATTTGGTTCCAGTGCAGATGAAGACACCCTGAGGGCAATAGCAGATTGTGGTAATGGGAGTTATTATTTCGGAGATGTAGATGAATTAGTTGAAATATATCAACAATTAGCAGAAGAAATTATTGAAGCTGCATATTCAGAACAAACTATACAAAGTACAGGAAACATAACAACAATCCTATACCCAGATTCTTATATAGAATTCAATTACACTGAATCAACAAATCCTTATGGAATAACCATGATTTCAGAAAAAGATTTTTCAGACAGTTCACACGGAACATTCACCCTGCCTGAAAACTCAACAATTATTGAAACAAAAGTCCTCTCTTATTCTGGCTCAAGATGGACAGACAATGTCAAAATAAACAATCAAAACATTTTCAATTTAAGTGAATACGATTCAGATTACATAGAATTAGGAGACCCTTATGCAATAAACTCTCCAAATAAATATATAAACTCAAGCAATGAAGTATACCTAACAACAGGACTATCACCGCAAAACTCAACAACAGGCTCTCCATCAAACAAAATAATTTACACAGTTGTAAAAGAATTAAACTCATACTCATCAATTTCAGCATTTGCACAAGGATGCGAATGGAAACTTGATTTTGAAGATGAAACAAATACAACAATCACAATACCCTCAAACTATACAGGAGAAAACAAATGCTCATACACAGAAGCAGAAATAAGTTATGATACAAATGATGCAATTCAAACAGCAGTTTATAATCTTTTTACACTAATGGACTTTGATTCAGATGGAAAACTTGATGTAAAATTCACAGAACAGGATTTCCAAATAAATTCATTTGAAATAACAGGCATCCCTTACAGCTGGTCCACAGAAATCCAGGTCAGGAGGTGGAGATGAAAAAACTTAATCCATTCATGAAATCAAAAAAAGCAATGGTATTCACAATAATCTCAATAGCTCTGCTTTCACTTTTCATACTAAGCTACGGATTTTACAACATTTCTAAAGACAGAAAAGACACAAACCGAAGAATAAAAACAATGAATGATTTTGTATTCTCATTAGAAGAAGACATCCCGCGACAAATATACATCTCAACCTTCAGAATAATCTTTCTTTTTAATAAAAAAATTTCAGAATCAGGAAACTACATAACAAACCTGAATTCAACATTTGAAGAATGTTTTTACAATGGAACAATTTACAATGAATATCAGCCAATAATGAATGGTGTAACTTTTTCAGGAATTAAAAACTCAATAAATGAAAAATCAAGAAAAATGAATGTTGATGTTAATCTAACAACCCCTTCAATCTCAATAACACAAGATAATCCTTGGAACATAAAAATAAACTTTCAAACCAACCTTAAAATAGAGGATGAAAACAATCTTGTTTCATGGAACCGAACATTCACAACACACACTTACATTCCAATTGAAAATTTTGAAGACCCTCTTTACACAATAAACTCAAATGGATTAATAACTAAAAAAATAAACAAAACAATATATGAAAACTTCACACAAGGAACAGATACCTCCAATCTGCAAGACCACTTAGAAAAATCTTTTTACATAAACTCAACATCAGCACCAAGTTTTTTAGACAGATTACAAGGAAATCTAAATGCAAACCCTAATGGCATAGAATCACTTGTCTATCTCCCAGAATTTTCAACTCAAGGAATAGCAGTAAAAGACAAGACCTGTGTAGATTACATTTACTTCTCATCAAACACACCTTCGTCTTCAAGAATCCAAAATATGCCAACATGGTTTAAAATAGATGATGCGCATCTTTCAACATATCAGGTAGATGAACTTACAATGTAATAAATTCACTCCTTCTATAACTCAAATACCAAAAAACCTTTAAATAATACTATCTCTTACTTTAAATATGAAAAAGAGTTTAATAATAATCATAATAATTTTAACATTAATCGTCTTAGGATTTTTAATATTCTATAAAACACCAGAAGGAGAATCACTAATAGAACTTGAACTAAGAACAAAAAATTCATCTCAATCAAATCAAAATAATGACAATCCTGAAATAAATTCAGAAACCACTTCCCCGACATCCCTAACAGGAGGAGACTCATCAGGAAGTGGAGGGAGTTCATCAGGAGGAAATTCAGAAGAACCTTTGCCCGAGGATATTGAAACAAGACCTTGTGGATTTTACACAGAAGAATACGAAATATGCACAGGAACTTGTCCAGAAGGAGAATGTGTATCAGAAGGAAGAAGCTGTTATTGTAAAAAATGAAATCAAAGAAAAAACCCAATAAAAAAACAATAAAAAGAATAATCGCAATAATAATTCTAATACTAATTCTTTTATCATTTGTAAAACTCACAGGATTTGCAATTCGTGCAGTTGGAACAACAATAAACACTTGCACAGATTCAGATGGAGGAAAAGAATACTGGATTAAAGGAAATGTAAGAGGCGAATACACATTTTTCAAAACAGAAAACTTCCAACATTCAGATGAATGCAAAGATGAAAAAACACTAATAGAATACTATTGCATAGAAGATTCAACAAAAAACAGATTTCAGGAATCAATAAAATACAAATGTCCAAATGGATGCAATAAAGGAAAATGCAATCCTCCAAAAATAGAAACACCTGACAAAACCTCTTTTCTAAATATTATAAAAAGATTTTTCAGGATTTAATCATAAACATTTTTTCTAAGACCTATCCTTAAAACAAAAATCCGTTTTCCACTTATAACCACATCAATAATAACTCTATATTTCAAAACTCTTAATCTCCAAAACTTTTCTCCCTTTAGTTTTTTAAGATAAGGAAAAGGATTCTCTCTAATTGAATATATCTTCCTCAAAATAATCTCAACATCTCTTTTTTCAATCTTATTGAGAAATTTTTGAGCCTTTTCAGTCAATTCAATAGAATACATTTTATATTAAAGAAATCTGCATTTCTTTTGCAACTTCTTCTATTGATTTAGTCTTGCCCTGTCTAATTTCTTCCAATGCTTCTTGAAGCTCAACGATTTCATCGTCAAATAAAACATCTTCCTCAACATCATTAATAAGATTATTCAAAATCTCATCATAAGTTTCTCTTTCAAATCGTTTCAAAGATTTAATCCTATTCAAAGTATTAAAATTTATTTGAATTGTTGTTTTTTCCATACTATAGTTAACTATAGCAAGTATATAAAGATTACTTTAATCCCTTAACAAATTTCACCAACCCTCAGGTGCTTCTTTACCTCCAACAAATCAAGCAAATCAATCTCCCTAACATTAACAGGCCTTAAATCTCTTTCTCTCCGATTTCTAATTTCACAAACCACACCATAATTACCAGAAGGATAATCTTTTTCAAAGGAACTCTCCCTCCATCATAATAATTATGTTTAAACCAATCTCCATTATCTCGTTTAAATTCAGAGCATATAACTTTCATTAAAACATCATCTCCACAAATATCACCCAAAACAAACTCTCCAACTTTATACTTAGGTTCAAAATAAATCAATCTCATAAAAAACTACCTTTCAAACATTATAAGGATTATTATACTAAACCCCTCCAAAACTACAAAACCACTCACCCAAAGAACAATCATCAACTCCTGACCTGCAATGATGAATCCTTTTTTCTACTTCAAAACCTTCAAAAGTTCCTTTATGTAAATCTCCCCAATTCTTATCAAATCCCTCATAATAACAATCAACCCTATGAGAAGAATCAAACAAACCTCTTAAAAATCTTCCAAACTTTTTTATTTCTGAATACATAAATAATTCAATCATCAACTATTTATAAAAATTATTATGCTATACATTCAATCTCCTTTTTTCCAGAATCTCACTCAACCTCTTCCCCTCTCTCAACTTCTCCCTCCACCAACTTAGCAATAGCACTAACTCTATCTCCCTGCCCCAACCGAATAATCCTCACACCAGAAGTCACTCTGCCCATCACTCTCAAATCACTAACATTTGTCCTTATAACAATTCCTTTTTTTGTTGAAACAACAAATTTATCACTATTAATAACATTCAAACTACTAACAACATCTCCGGTTTTATCACCTATTTTCAAATTCTTAACACCTTTCCCAGCCCTTCCTGTCTTTCTATAATCCTCTATCTTGCTCCTTTTACCATAACCCTTTTCAGTAATTGTCAAAATTGAATCTTTAACATCTCCAGCAATCTCCAAACTAACAACTTCATCACCCTTATCCATTTTTATTCCAGTAACACCATAACTTGCACGACCCATGTCCCGAACATTATCAGAATTAAATCTAATTGCCTGCCCTTTTTTACTCAAAAGCATAATCTCCTGCCCTTTAAAAACACACTTAACATCAACAACTCCATCACTTCCATCATTAGGCAGATTAATAATCCTCACACCAGTATTACGAGGTTTAGAAAACAATTCCAGTTTAATCTTCTTAACAATACCTTTCTTAGTCCCAATAAACAAATAATTCTTAAAATCTTTAACAGCAATAACATTCGTTATAGAATCATCCTTAACATTCAACAAATTGATAATCGCCTGTCCTTTTCCATACCTCTGTGTTTCAGGAACTTTATATGCTTTCAACCAAAAAACCCTCCCTCTTCTAGTAAACAATAACAAATAATCATGAGTTGAACAACTAATCAACTTTTTCACAAAATCATCACTTGTCAATTCAGCACCAATAACTCCTCTGCCCCCTCTTTTCTGCTCATTATAAACCCGATAAGGCATTCTCTTAATATAACCTTTTTCAGTAATTGTAATAACCACATCTTTCTTCTGAACCAAATCCCTTTCCTTAATCTCCTTAATTGATTTAATAATCTGGCTCCTTCTCTTATCCCCATAATTCTTTTTCAACTCATTCAACTCTAACCTGATAATCTTCAAAATCTCTTTTTCATCATCTAATATTTTTCTCAATTTAGTAATCAATTCTTTCAAATCCTTCTCCTCTTTCTGCAATTTCTCTCTCTCCAAAGCAGTCAAACTTTTCAAAGTAATTTCCAAAATAGCTTCTGCCTGTTTTTTACTCAATTTAAACTTCTTCTGTAATGCTTCACCAGCTTCAGCACTTGTCCGACTTTTCTTAATTGTCTCAATAACAGCATCCAAATTCTTTTGAGCAATCAACAATCCCTCAACAATATGCAATCTTGCCTCTGCTTTTCTTAAATCAAATTCAGTCCTCTTTCTAATAATCCTTCTCCTGTAATCAATATAACACTGAATTATCTGTCTCAAATTCAGAGTTTTCGGAACTCCATTAACTAATGCAACAAGAACAGCATCAAAACGACTCTGCAAACGAGTTGACTTAAATAATCTATTAATTGTAAACTGTGAATTAGCACCTTTCTTTAATTCAATGACAACCCTCACCTTCCCCTTACTACTCTCATCCCTCACATCAGAAACATCAACCAGTTTTTTATCCCTAACCAATTCTGCAATACTCTTAACTAAATCAGATTTATTAACTTGATAAGGAATTTCTGTAATCACAATCAACTCCTTGCCTTTCTTTTCCTCACTACTAACCTTGCCCCTTATAACAAAACTTGCCTTTCCATTTTCATACAAATCTTTCAGGTTCTCTGCAACAATCTGCCCTCCGGTTGGAAAATCAGGCCCCCTGATTATCTCCATTAACTCATCAATTGCAATCTTTGGTTTATTTATCATAGCAATAATAGCATCACAAACCTCAACCAAATTATGAGGAGGAATATTAGTAGTCATACCAACAGCAATTCCCGATGAACCATTAATCAACAAATTTGGCAATTTACCAGGCAAAACAACTGGCTCTTTCTCTGAATTATCAAAATTAGGAATCATTTTCACAGTTTCCTTTTCTATATCTTGGAGTAATTCTATTGAAATTTTTGCAAGCTTTGCTTCTGTATATCTTTGTGCAGCAGGACTATCTCCATCCATTGAACCAAAATTACCCTGTCCTAAAACCAAAGGATATCTCAATGAAAAATCCTGAGCCATTCTAACCATTGAATCATAAACAGCAGTATCTCCATGAGGATGATATTTACCAATCACATCTCCAACAATACGAGCACTCTTTTTAGTCATCCCTTTCTCAAGCCCCATTTTTTTCATAGCATACAAAATTCTCCTATGAACAGGTTTAAGCCCATCCTCAACAGAAGGCAAAGCACGACTAACAATAACACTCATTGCATAATCAATATACGACTTCTTCATTTCCTTAGAAATCTCTGCATTCAAAATCCTATTCTCATCCAAATCCCTTAAATTAATATCTTCTTTTTCCAGATGTTCAATCTCTGAACCATTTCCATTCTCTAAACTTGTTTGTTTTTCTTCTTCCATCTTCTAACCAAAAAATTTAAATATCTCTTCATCTTATATTTATTATCAATAGATGTAAGAGCTCTGACGAACCCCGTGCCTCCTTCGAGGAGATAGGAGAAATCCGAAGATGATGCGGTTACCTTTAAACTCCTAAGAGTTGAAGGCACAGAAATTTTTAATTTCTGTGGTAGGATTGACGAGCTCCCAAATCTATTATTCATTTTCTGTTTCTCCTATTTAAATTTAATTGTGTATCAATTATTAAACTTAATCTATACTCAATAGACCCTTTTTTTAATTGACTCTCTTTAACAATCTCAACTTTTTTACTATCCACTAAGTTAATTATTTTTATAAATTTCTTATACTGAAAATTATCCACAGAAACAAAAATAATACAATTATCATGTTTTTTAATAAATTCAGAAACTTCAATAAAAATATCTAAATTATCTCTAATATTTTTTATCTTCAATTTTTTTAGATAAGAGTCAATTTTTTCTCTAGCAAACAGTTTTCTCATAGAATTTAAGTATTCTCTTTTATGCCTAAGTGTTTTATAATGTGATAATTTTTTAATTTTTGGAAGTATTTCTCTTATTTTTTTATTCTCAATTATATTATAACCAATTAGATTTTCTGAATAATCTATAAAAATATAATAATCAAATTCATTCTTAATCTTTATTTGCTCTTCAGACATTTTAAACCCTCTTCACTTCATTATTTAACTTCCGAATATAATCATAATAAACTTTCCCCTCACTAACACTCAATCCTTTACGATTCTTATACCTCTCATACAATTCTTTCAACTCACAATCTCCTTCAATACCTCTCAAACATTTCTCATAATCAAACAACAATTTCCCACTCTTAAAAAAATTCAACATCTGCAACTGCTTTCTAATATGTGCAAAAATCGATTTAGTAAATTCAAAACCCTTTCTCTCTTTAAAATAACCATTAACATCTGTTTTTTGTTTTTCTTTTAAATAATAAACACAATCATTCTTAGTCAAAGGATGCGACTTAAACCAATCCTTCAAACTCTTAAACCCCTTAGAAGAAAACAACACAAAAGCACCATCTTCAGAAGCAATTACAACAAAAACACCCCAACTCTTTCTCTTTAAAACATAATCCTTAATACTTCTTAAGGTATGAAAATACTGACAAACAAAACCACTACTACCCAATTCATCACTCAATTCCAAAATCTCCTCTTCAAAATTCAAACCCTCTTTATCTTTCAACAAAATCATAACATCAATATCACTTTTTCCTTCAACAAAATCACCACTCACAACACTTCCAAAAACCAAAAGCCCAGCTAAGTTTCTGCCATACCTTAACCTAACAAATTTCTCTATTTTATTCAGTGATTTTTTCAATTTCATTCTTCTCCATGATATGCCTGACAAGTATCTCTCTCAAAACAATGCTCATCATAAACACATCTTACTTTTAAATCATACTGACAATCACATCTGTCTATTGAACTAAATATCTCATTATCACTACCAAACTCTCTCTTACTACTTTCAACATAATATACATAATTAAAAATCATTTTAAATATCTCTCTCCAATTTATGTTTTGAAATTAAATAATCCTGAACAAGAAAATCCTTGCATCTATATCCCTCATATCTTCCTTCTCTCTCATCTCCATTAAATTCTCCTTCCATCATACATCCACCTCTGCTATCTTAGCATTTACTTCAATAAATTTCCTACGAGGAGCAACAACATCACCCATAAGCATATTAAAAGTTTCATCAGCAATAACAGCATCCTCAATTTTAACTTTTTTCAAAATCCTCTTCTTAGGGTCCATAGTTGTATCCCAAAGCTGTTGAGCATTCATTTCACCAAGCCCTTTAAATCTCTGAACATCTCCACTACCCAGCTTAGCATTCAATTTTTTCAACTCTTCCTCAGAATAAACATAATAATCTTTTTTCTTTCTAAATCTATACAAAGGAGGAACAGCAATAAAAACATTCCCATTCTCAATCAATTCAGGCATATATCTAAAAAAGAAAGTAAGCAAAAGAGTATCAATATGACTTCCATCAACATCAGCATCAGTAAGCAAAACAATCTTACCATACCTTAATTTACTAATATCAAAATTCTCCTTAACACCAGTTCCAATAGCAGTAATTAAATTCATAATTTCCTCACTGCTCAATGCCTTAGTAGGATTTGATTTTTCAACATTTAAAATCTTACCCTTCAAGGGAAGAATCGCCTGAAACTCTTTATCACGAGCCATTTTTCCTGAACCAGCTGCACTATCTCCTTCAACAATATACAATTCAGTTTTCTCTACCTTTTTACTTGAACAATCAGCAAGTTTTCCAGGCAAACCACTAACACCCATTGCATTCTTCCTTCTAACCAAATCACGAGCTTTTTTTGCAGCACTACGAGCTTTTGCAGAACTAACAATTTTTTGAGCAATTTTATTAGCAATACTTGGATTCTCTTCTAAAAATTCAGTCAGAGAAATAAAAACCATAGAATCAACAATACCTTTCATTTCAGAATTACCCAATTTCGTCTTTGTCTGCCCTTCAAACTGAGGATCCTTCATTTTAATATTAATAACTGCAGTCAAACCTTCCCGGGTATCATCTCCTGAAATCTTCTCATTCTTTAACATATTCTTTTTAGTAATATAATCATTAATAGCCCTTGTAATCGCAGTCTTAAAACCAGAAACATGAGTCCCTCCTTCAGTAGTATTAATAGTATTAACAAAACCAAACAAATTCTCATTATAACTATCAGTATACTGAATCGCAACTTCAACAGAATTCCCATCCAACTCTTTCTTAAAATAAACCGGCTTATGCAAAACACTCTTGGTTTTATTAATATGCTCAATAAATTCTCTTAAACCTCCTGTATAATGAAAAACCTCCTTTTTTCCATTTCTCTCATCTTTCAAAACAATCTTAACAGGATTTAAAAAAGCAATCTCCTGCAATCTTTTTCTTAAAACAGCAAAATCAAATTCAACAGTTGAAAAAATCTCAGTATCAGGAAAAAAAGTTATTTCAGTTCCAGATTGACTTCCGCATTTACCGACGACCTTAACATCAGATAATGGCTTTCCAATTTTATACTCTTGCTGATGAATTTTTCCACTCCTCATAACTCTTGCCTTAAGTTTTTTAGACAAAGCATTAACACAACTAACACCAACTCCATGCAAACCTCCTGAAATCTGATAAGCACTTTTCTCAAATTTCCCCCCTGCATGAAGTTTAGTCAATGCAATCTCCATTGCAGATTTTTTATGAACAGGATGCTTATCAACAGGAATACCTCTTCCATCATCTTTAACAGTAAGAGAACCATCCTTATTAATCACAATTTCAACAACCTTGCAAAATCCAGCCAAACATTCATCAATAGAATTATCAACAACCTCAAAAACCAAATGATGCAAACCCTCCTTACCAGTACTTCCAATATACATTGCAGGACGCCTCCTGACGCCCTCAAGACCTTCGAGAACTTTTATGTTCTCAGCACCGTACTTATCTGTCATTCTTGATTGCCTCCAATTTTATTTTCATTAGCCAAAATCAAAATATCTCCTTTCTTTTTTATTTTCCTTGAAAGTTCAACTAAATCAAACTTATGCCTGACCCCCTCCAAAACCTTTATATTTTCAGCTCCATATTTATCACTCATATTAAAATTCCTCCAATCTTTCACTCAAATCTCTCAATAACCATTATAAATTTAATTAATTTTCAAGTTAGAAACTAACTCATTTGTAAAAAAATATAAGCATTTACCTTTAAAAACCTTTCTATAACAAAATTAATTTTATCGACGACAAAATTCAAAAATACTTATTTTTTCCCTCTTCTCACCCTCTATGCTTTTTTAAGATTTTTAATTATACCTTCTGCTTTTTCCAATGCCTTTAATCTCTTTGCCTCAATATTTTCTTTTTTCTTTTCTCCTCTCTCTTTCTTTTCCTCTCTTCTCTTTTTCTCTTCCTATTCTCTACCCACCTGCTCCAAAAACCATCCTTATCTTCTTTAATCTTCTGTTTTTTCTTCAAATCTTTTTTCTTACTTTCTCTCTTCTTATTCTTAAAACTCTTAATTTTTTTAAACAAACAAACAAAAAGAATCAAAACAACAATACATACTATCCCTATAATTATAATCATCTTATTTTCAACTGCTTTACTCCAAACCCCCTTTAATAAATTCAAAAGCTCACTAACTCCACTTCTTCTAACCTTAAAATGAGCACTTGAAACAGCATTTCCATTAGGATAAACAACATTCATCTCAACCAAATAATCCCCCTCAGGAAGTTCAGAAGTATCAAAATCCTTTTTAAAAACCCTATTAGTATCAACTAAAAAAGTCTCTGTTTCTGTCAAATAAACATTTCCATCAAAATCCTTAACAACATAAGTCACACTAATATCCATTCGAGTTTCCTTACCCATTGGAAGCATTGTCACAACAGTAGGCAAACTCTCACCTTCTCCAATCCTATTAAAATTACCAGGAATCTCAATCTTAGCATCAAACAAAGAATCCTCTTCCTTAATATTAACAATAACCAAAACCTCTTGTCCATTAACCTTAATCTTACCAGAATAAACACCAATCTCTTCAGGTCCAAAAACTCTAAAGTTAATTGTCTTTTTTCCATTACCTTCTAATTCAAAAGAAACATCCTCCTCACCAACACAATATCATTCTCAACATCAACATCATAAATCTTTCCGAAATAATCAACTTTCTCAATATCTTTAACCTCAACCAACTCCCCATCAGAATCCATAAACCAAACCTCCTCACCTTTATTAAAATCATTATTTACTTCTTCAATCTTTCTTAAACCAAAAGATTTATAAATATCAACATATTTATGTTCACTAACATAATTATTAAAAGTTAAAATGGCAACCGTAACATTATCAATTCCAGAAGAATTAAAATCCAAAATAGACAAGCATCCTAAAATTAAATGGTCTGAAGTATTTAGAAAAATGATATCCTCAAAAATAGAGCAATTAAAAAAACTAGAAAGAGGTAAATTATAAATGGCATCTGTAACTTTTTCTGTTCCTGATAAACTCAAATCTGAAATGAAAGAATTTTCTTGGGTTAACTGGTCTGAACTTGCAAGACGAGAAATACTTTTACAAAATGAAAAATCAAAATTATTTGAAGAACTTGAAGAATTAACCAAAGACAGCAAACTAACAGATGAGGATTGTTTAAGATTTGCTAAACTTGTTAAAGAAAGATTTACAAAACACCCGGGAGGACAATAGATGAAATTAGTAATTGATGCTAACATAGCTTTTTCACTATTAAAAAAAGAATCCTTTACAAGAACATTAACCAAAGAATATTCTTTAGAATTATATTCACACAAATTCATATTAAATGAATTAGAAAAACATTCTGAAGAACTTTGTGAATTGCTAAATGTATCCACTGAAAAATTTGAAAGAATAAAAGAAATATTATCAAAATTAATTAACTTAAAACTTAAATTTTCTCCACAACAATTAAACTGGGCTAAATCATTAATTTCAGATCCTAATGATGCTCCATATCTTGCACTAGCATTAAAACTTAACTGCCCGATTTGGTCCGAAGACCCACATCTTAAAGAACAATCAGTTAGAGAAGTATTTGCAACTAAAGAACTTAAAGAATTTTTAGAAGCATAAACCTTATGCTTTTCACTAACAACTAACTCACCAACATCACCACTGCTATCAACCATTTCAATTCTATACATCTCCCCACCCAACTCCCTATTATCAAAAACCTGCCTCTCCATAGGAACCTCCCATTCACTCTCCCCTCTCTCACCATCCAAAGTCATAACCCTCTCACCATTCTCTAACTCATAAAAATACTTCCATTTTTTAACATAGCATTTTTTATCAAAACCTGATAAATCTAAACAACTCTCGTTTTGCTCATTATAATTATCTTCCACCCCTCCCCTCCTCCCCTGTATCAAGTTACCAATATATTCATCATTCAAATTATCTTCTAATTCATCATAGAAAAGGATAGTGGAAGAATTAACCTCAATCAACTTCCCGTCAATCTCAACATAATCATACTCTCCAACACAATCAACTTCTTCTAAACTCAAAATCTCTGTCTCACTATCATAACACCCTGAAACATTATCATCAAAACTCCAATAACCAATTAAACTATCATAAGGTGCAACATCTGAAATATCCAAATGAGAATAATTATTCTCTTGAGTTATGTTAGTGTCTATTGACTCACTTGTTTTAAATTCATCTATTGTTATTGTTGGGTCTAAATAAATAATATCTCCCACACTCACCACCCCATTTCTTTCTGAATCTTCAAAATCTACTCCAGCAATTAAAGGTTTTGAAGAGTCAGAGGAACTTGTTCTTTCTGAATCTTCAAAATCTACTCCAGCAATTAAATCATAATCCTCCTCCACCCACCTCCCAACCCCTCTAATAAAACATCTCCCACCCTCACTCTCACCTTGCAATTCATCAATATCTTCCCCCTCAACAATCACCTTATAATCCCCACCCCCTAAATCTTCAATACTCTTAATCCTAACTTCCTCACACTCATACAATAAAACTAATTCACTAACATTAACCCTGCCATCTAAAACACCCTCATAAATATCAGAAATTTTAATCAACTCAAAACCAGAATCACCAATCCCCCTAACTCCAATCATACTGCTCAAAACTAACAACAACCCTATTCCCAAAATCAAAAACAAATTAACACCACTTAAACCAGATTTCTTTTTCTTCTCCTTCAAATCTCCAACAATCTCCCAATAACCACCCTTATCAGAACCAATTCTTTTTAACAATCCTTCAGCTTTAAGTCTATTAAGATTATATTTTATTCCATCCTCACTTAATCCAATAATAATTGATAATTCTTTTCTTGTAATCTTAGGATTCTCTTTTATCAAATTAATAATTTTCTGGGTAGTTTTCTGGGTAGTTTTCTGGGTAGTTTCTTCAACTTTCTCCCCCTTTTTCTCTTTATTCTCAACCTCACTACTTCCAGGATAAAGTGTAACAACAACCCTTGTATCTCCCTTAACTTCAGGTTTTTTCTTAAAATCCAGCTCATAATTATCAATTACATCAATTATTCTATTCCATCCCTCCCCCATATCCTCAATATATCTAATTTTATTCAAAATTCTTGCAATAACAGGATTCCGAGTATATTGTTTATATAAGATATTCTTCTCATTAACATCACCTCCAAAACCTCCTGGAGAATCAAACTCAATCCTATCTTTAAACATTTTAATCAAAGTTTTTGAACCCATAATTCTATAATCCCTATGTGCAACAGCATTAACAATCAATTCCCTAATAACAAAATCAGGATATTGAGGCACTCTCTTCCTCTCTATTTGCCCTTCTTTTAACATATAAAAACTTTCAGTATGCTCTTGAATATATTTTTCAGAATTATCAATAATCTCAAACAAATTCCCTTCAATATCTTTAAGCTCCAAATAAGCAATACCCACATCTTTTCCAGGATACCTTGCAATAGTAATATAACTCCTTGGAAAAAATTCACCAGGATTCTTTCCAAATAACAAAATTCCAGCATTTGTTGGCTTTAGTTCCCTTTAAATTTGAAAAAGGATAATCTAACAAAACAATCTCTTTTTGATTAACATACATCCTCATCTTCTAAATACTGACTCCAAATTTCATCTTCAGAATTATCCCAAATCTCTCTCAATGAATGTTCTGAAAAATGCAAAATATCTTTAAAATCATACTTCATTTTATCCAATACCCTCTGCTGTTTTTCAATTAAAATTTTACCATCTACTTCAAACAAAACCAAATTATCCCCTCTGTGAATACCCAATTTTTGCCTTACAAAATTAGGGATAGAAATTTGCCCTTTATCAGATATTTTTAAATTTTTAATAAAATTATTTTCCATATCTAAGTAAGAAAATTCTTACTTATAAATTTTTTTGTTTATTTCCAAAAACCAGCAAAATCCCTCCTAAATCCTCGTTTGACAACAATTCAAGAAATACCTCCAAAAAATCATCTTAAAAACATTCATCAATTACCTATAAAATCACCAAATCCTTCGGATTGAACTCCAAACTAAAGTGGAGAGTTTGTTTTGGATTTGGTGAGGACAGAAATCAATCTCCAACTCCATTATAAATAATGGAGATTTATTTCTGTATTAAAAAATTAGGTTGGCGATACTACCTAATTTTAAACAAAAACCATCATCACCCCACAACAAAAAATATAAACCAAAAAACATTATAAAATCATGGAAAATTTCAACACAGAAAAAATACTAAACCAAATACTAACAACAAAACCAGAACTAACTATTATTCTCCCTTGCAGAAATGAAGAAAAAGCACTTCCTTCTGTTCTAACTCAAATAAAACAAACCTTAAAAAACAATAACATTAAAGCAGAAATAATTGTTTCAGACTCTTCAACAGACAATTCACCTGAAATAGCAAAACAACACAATGTAACTTTAATAAAACACGACAAAGAAGGTTATGGAAATGCATATTTAGAAACATTCAAACACATAAAAACTCCTTACATCTTCTTAGCAGACTGCGATGGAACTTATGATTTCAATGAAATACCTAAATTCCTCAATGCACTAAAACAAGGATATGATTTTGTAATTGGAAACAGATTTAAAGGAAAAATAGACAAAAATGCAATGCCCTGGTCTCACCAACACATAGGAAACCCAATTCTCTCAGGAATTCTAAGATTATTTTTCAAAGCAAAAATCAAAGATTCTCATTCTGGAATGAGAGCAATTAAAACAGAATCACTAAAAAAATTAAACCTTCAAACAACAGGAATGGAATTTGCATCAGAAATGGTTATCAAAGCACTTAAAAACAAACTAAAAATAAAACAAATTCCAATAAACTACCATAAAAGAATTGGAAAATCCAAACTCAAATCCTTTCCAGATGCATGGAGACACATGAGATTTATGCTTCTCTACTCACCTTTATTTCTTTTTTTTATACCAGGTTTAATCCTTTTCCTATTAGGAACAATAACAATGCTATGGATTTATTTTGGAACAGCAAAAGTATTTGGAATAACCCTCCACACCCACCCCCTTTTCCTCTCCTCCTTATTCATAATCACTGGCTACCAACTCATAATTTTCTCAATGTTTGCAAAAATCTATGCAATAAACCACTTAAACGAAAACTCACCACTTAAAAAAATCTTCAATTACATCACAATTGAAAACTCAATCATAACAGGAGGACTAATCCTTTTAACAGGAGCAATAATCTACATCTATGTTCTAATCAAATGGATAAATGCAAACTTCAGTTCATTAGACCAAATCAAAAACCTAATAATCGGCTCAACACTTCTAATCATAGGAATTCAAACAATATTCTCATCATTTATGATAAGCATTTTAGGAATTAAAGAAAAATGAAACCACAAAATCTAAAAATAGCAATTTTCCACGACTTTTTTGATTCAATAGGAGGAGGAGAAAAAGTTGCAATAACCTTAGCAAGAAATCTTAAAGCAGATTTAATAACTAACAATTTAAACAAAAATTCAATAAAAAAAACAAACTCTCAGGATATTAATTTCATAAATTTAGGAAATACAATAAAAATACCTCCCTTCAAACAACTGCAAGCATCTTTCAATTTTAAATCCTGCAATTTTTCAAAAAAATACAACTTCTTCATTTTTTCAGGAAACTGGGCTCCTTTTGCTTCAAAAAAAAACAAACCCAATCTCTATTATTGCCATACTCCAACAAGAATGTTCTACGAACAACACGAACATAAACAAGTATTAAAAATTTATGAAAAACCAATTTTTTATTTATATGCAAATCTGCACAAAAAATGGGGAGAGAAATATATAAAACACACAAACAAAATTATATCAAACTCCCAAAATGTCAAAAAAAGAATTAAAAAATATTTTAAAAGAAACTCTACTACAATTTTCCCACCAATTGAAACAAATAAACTAAAATTCAGCAAACCTAAAAATTATTATTTATCTGTAAATAGGATTTATCCTCATAAAAGAATTGAAATGCAGATTAAAGCATTTAAAAAAATTCCTAATGAAAATTTAACAATAATAGGTGGAATAGCTTCAGGAGACAGAACAGAAAAATACCAAAAAAAAATACTTAAAAACCTTCCAAAAAATATTAATTTATTAGGAAATATTGATGAAAAACAACTAATCAAACTTTATTCAGAATGCAAAGGATTTCTAACAACCTCAAAAGACGAAGATTTCGGTATGAATGTTGTCGAAGCAATGGCATCAGGAAAACCAGTAATAGCACCAAATGAAGGAGGATACAAAGAATCAATAATAAACAATAAAACAGGAATTTTAATAGATAATATAAATGAAGATAAAATCATAAAAGCAATAAAAATAATAAACAAAAACCCAATAAAATACAAAAATGCTTGCATAAACCAAGCAAAAAAATTCGACACAAAAAAATTCATAAAAAAAATCAAACAAGAAATTCAAAATGCAATCAAACAATCCTAAAATATCAATTATAATTCCAATATACAATGCAGAAAAAACAATTATCCCTTGCATAAATTCAATTCTTAACCAGTCTTACAAAAATTACGAATTAATCCTTGTAGACAACAACTCAACAGACAACACAAAAAAAATAATTAAAAATTTTCAAAAAAAATCAAAAAAAATCAAATATCTTTTTGAAAAACAAAAAGGAAGAGGTCCTGCAAGAAACACAGGCGAAAAATCTGCAAAAGAAGAAATAATCCTAATGACAGATTCAGATTGCATTCTACCTAAAAATTGGATTAACAACATAATCAAACCCTTGCAAAATGAAAATTTTGATGCAGTTCAGGGATTTCAAAAAAATATATCAAATGATTTTTGGTCAATTCAACACCAAATTCAATCTGAAAAAAAATACACAAATATAATAACATTAGAAAAAGAAAACATTCCTGGAATGATAGACACAAAAAACTTTGCAATTAAAAAAAACACTCTAAAAAAAATAGGATACTCTTCAAGAAAATACATAAGTGGAAATGATACTGACCTTTCCCTTAAATTAGCAAAACACAACTGCAAAGTCAAATTTTTAAAAAATTTAAAAGTAAAACATTTTCATTCTTCAAAATTAAAAAAAATAATAAATAAACAAATTTACAGAGGAATGTGGACTTACATAATAACAAAAGACCACAAAAATAATCCTTACATAAAAAACTTCAAAAAAAAATCAGCTCAAAAAGATAATCTAAAATTATTTAAACCCTATAAAATAAAAAAAATCCTTCAAAAAAACCCTTCTGAACTAATTTATGAAACAATAACTGGAATCTTTTGGAGAATTGGATTAATAAAAGGTTATTTTAAATACAAAACCCTTACTTCTCCTTCAAATACTCCTTAACAACTTCATCTGCCTTATCTTCCATTTTCACCCGACCACCCTCCAACCAAATCACCCTATCACAATATTTTTTTATAGCATCCAGATTATGACTAACTAAAACAACGCTTGAACCACCCTTTAACAAACCCTCCATTTTCTTCAAGGACTTTTCCTGATACTCCTTATCAGCACCACCTCCAATAACCTCATCAACAAGCAAAATATCAGGGTTTCTATGAGTAACACAATGCAAACCAATTGAAGAAGCCAATCTAATTTGCATTCCAGAAGAAAACTTAAACAATTTTGTATCAAGATGCTCTCTTAATCCTGAAAAATCAACAATCTCCTCAAATCTATCCTGAACATCATTCTGTCCCAACCCCATAATTGAGCCAACTAAATAAATATTCTCTCTCATAGTCAAACGAGCTTGCAAACCATGCCCAAAACCAGTTAAATAAACTAACTCTCCTTTTGTAAAAACTCTTCCATTATCAACTTGATAAACTCCTGCAATAATTCTCAACAAAGTAGATTTTCCAGAACCATTTTTTCCAATAACACCTAAATTCTCGCCCTCTCTAATTTTCAAATCCACGTCATCTAAAACAACAAAATCACTCCTCTCCTTAACACCTAAAACAAAATCCAAAACTCTTCCTAAAGAACTTTTTTTATTATTATGAATATTAAATTTTTTTGAAACTCCTTCCAACTCAATTCTAACTTCCTTTTCCATCATACCATTTCTGCAAATTTACTTTTATATTCTTCAAACATCATCAAACCCACAACAAACATAACTAAACTCATACTAACCATTATAATTATATCTCCTAAAACAGGAATCCGATTATAAATAATTAAATCTCTTGAAATATTCAAAAAATAAAATAAAGGATTAAACAAATTCAATTTATAAACCAAACTCCCTTTTTCAGCAATATAAAAAATAGGTGTTGCAAAAAATAACAATCTCATTAAAACTCTCCAGACATTATTTAAATCAACAAAAAAAACACCTAAACTCGCTAAAATAAAAGACAAACCAAGAATAAATAAAACCAAAAATACTAATATCAAAGGATAAGTTAAAATCCAGATTAAAGAAGAACCAAAATAAACCATAAATCCAATAAATAATAAAATCTCAAAAAAATGCGAATACAAACCTTCCAAAACCTGCGAAACAATCAAACTTTCATGATTTATTTTAATGGATTTAATAAAATTAGACCTTCCAACAACAATGCGAGTCGCACTAATTGTTACCTTTGAAAAGAAATTATAAATAACTAAACCAAGCAACAAATAAAGAGGATAATCTCCCATTCCCCCACCACTCAAAAAACCCCTCAAACCCATCAAAACCACAAAAAACAAAAACGGCTCCAACAAATACCAAAATATCCCAAGCAAACTCCCTTCATTTTTAAGTTTAAAATTCGCCTTCGCTAACTGCAATCCCAGCCCCAAAACACTCTTTATTTTCTGAAACACCATTATACTCATAAAAATTTGACTTTTTAAAGATTTATGAACTCCTCAAACACTTTTTGAAACCAAAACTTTTTTCAATACCTCAATTCTTGAACTTATTGAATCAAATTCAGAAAAATCTTCGCAACTAACTCCAAAATCTTCATCCTCTTTCCTATTATAAAAATAATCCCTAACCTCTCTATGCAAATCCTTTTTATCCCCATTCCACACCAAACAACCTTCCCTTCCAATTTCCAAATCCTCTTGAGGATTAAAACCATATTTTCCCAAAATTTCCCCCCTTTTAAAATAATTCCTATTCACAATTCTTCCATGATACAATGCTTTTATCCTGCAATCCACAAAACTAATTTTTCCATTAACCTCTCTCTTCCACTTTTCAGCCCATTTTTCATAATCTCTAATCAATCCAAAAGACAAATTCTTAAAAACAGTCTCCTTTTTTAAAATATTCTTCCAATATTCAGAACCATAAAAACTCGCAAAAAAAATCAAAGCATCACCTCCTCCTAAAATCCCCTTATCATAAAGATTAATTTTTCTCAAAACATCAGCTCTCACTGCCCAACCAAAACCAGTTGATGCTTTTGAACCTGAAATCTTCCCAAACCTCTTAAAATATTTAACACATCCCTCAATTAACCTGCATTCACCAATCTCATCATCTCTCTCAACATTCCCATAAACCTGCACAAAATTAAATCTATCCAACTTTTCAGACAATTTCTTAACCCAATCATCCTCAAAAACAATATCTGCATCAAGCCATGCAATTTTTTCATATCCTTCATCAACTAATTTCTTAATCCCTATATTCAACAAACTCTCTTTTTGCCACATAACATTTTCCTTAGATGTTCTCAATCCAACCACATCAGAAAACCCTTTTAACTCAAATTCATCATCTCCAAAAGCCAACTCAACAGTCAAAAGTTTAACACCTGCATTTAAAATCCCTTTTCTAAAAATCCTATAATTCTCAAATCTCTTTTTAAAATGACACGGATTAAAATAACAACAAACAACTGCCAAATCATCAACCTTTCCAGGAACAATTCCCCATCCACTCTCATTTCTCAAAACACTATTTATCCTTTTAAAATAATTTCTATTTCTTTTTATAATATTCTCTTTCTTTTCATCAAGCCCTTCATATTTTGGATGCCATTGATGCAAATAAGAAGCCCTATCAGAAATATTCTTAAATTTCAAACCACACATTTTGAATCTTTTAGCAATATCATCATCCTCACACCCCCAATAAGTATAATATTCATCATAACCTCTTATCTCAAAAAAATGTTTTTTCAAAGTAAAAATAATACCTAACCCAAAAGAATAATTAGATTTCTCAATTTTAGCTCTCAAAACACTCTTTTTTTTCAAAAAATCATATCCCTTAACCACATCAAAACCTTCAGAAATATCTCTTTCAAATAAATCCAGCATATCTCTCCAAACAATCTGCATAGAATCCCTTTGCAACTCCTTTAAACATTCGTAAAAATAATTCTTTTCAAAAATAATATCAACATCAGAACATAAAACATATTTAGTATTGCATTTTTTTATACCAATATTCAAAGCATGACTCCGATTCCAAACATTAACATTATCAACCCGAATATAATCTGCATCAAATCTATTGCAAAGTTTTTTAAATTTCTCAACAAAACTTATATCACTCCCATAATCTACAAGAATTATCTCAATCATATCCTGAAAATAATCCTGATTTCTAATACTTTTCAAAGCATTTTCCAATCTATAATCCAACCTATTTCTAACTCCAATTACAACAGAAATATTCTCTTTTTCAACATCTCCTTTAATACGAATTTTTTCAAGTTTCCTATTCAACTCATTTATTTCCATCAATCAAAAACCTCCTTATCAACTCACCCCTATCTCCAACACCCTCTCTCCCATTCTTCACTTTTAAAACCCCTAATTTATCAACAACCCTTTCAACTTTATAAAACTTTAAAACATCCCAATAATAATCTCTCTCAAAATCATGAATAAAAACAATTGCATTCTCTTTCAAATAAGGCAAAACCTCAATAGCACAATCAACTCTCGCCCTTCCATCAATCAAAACAACATCAAACTTTTTATCAAATGAACCAATAACATTAACAAACTTTACATAATCTCTAAATTCTCCAATACTTCCTTCATTAAAAACAGGAAACCACTCCAAACCTAAAACATTTGGAGGCACATAAAACAAATTAACATTTCCCCCCACATTTTTCAAAACTTTTCTATACCACTTAAAATCATGCTCAACACTATAATACTCCTTAACAAATTTCGAAAACTCAACCGTGCTTCCACCACAACCCCATTCAAAAAAAATCAAATCTTTCTTCAACCAATTTTTAATCTCATCAATTTCCTCATCACTCATCCAAGGTCTAAAATTCTCCTCAACTTCATTTTCTCCTTTTTGATTTTGAACCATCTTTCATTTTTTTAATCTCACTCTTCAAAAAATTCGTCTGCTCTTTTTGATATTCCAATGTCTGCGAAATCAAAACAGACAATTTATTTTGCATTTCATCAACTTTTCGATTATTTTCACCAAACTCTTCAAACCTCTCTCTAATTTCATTAAATCTTTCATTAAAATCTTCACTAACCCCTTCAAATCTCTCATCAACTTTATCAAATCTTTCATTTATCCCCTCAAAATTACCATTCATAATTTCAAACCTATTATCCAATCCCCCATTCTCCTTATCAAAACTCTCAATAATTTTATCAAACTTAAAATCTAATTTATCAAAACTATCATTTACATTATCTTTCTCATCCCTCATATGTTTCAACAAACTCTCAAAAAAATCAACAATCCCCTCATAAATTTTTTTATTTTCATCAAATTTTTTATTTACATTTTCTTCAAATCTTCTTAAATTCTGAGTAAATCCCTTTAAACCCGAAAACTTTCTGCCAATATTATGCTGAATATTCAAATAAAGAATAACAAAAAATAACACAGAACCTGAAACCAAAAACAAAATCAAAACATTCAAATAAAAACTCCCAAAAAATAATCCAATCAAAACAGAACCAATTATAAATATAAACAACAAAACTGAAAATACACCTAAATACCACTGTTCTCTATTCATATCAGGAAATCATAAAAACTTTATTTAAAGATTATTATAATTAAAACCTATTAAAAACTATAACCTAAAAGAATATAAATAAAATAAACATTTCCAATAATGCAGAATAACCAATACGATATAAACGTAGCATGGATGATTAATCGAATATGTAATCTGGATTGCCCTTATTGTTATTATGATTCTGAATCTAGAAAAAATCCCTATTATAAAGGAAAAAAAGACATAAATAAAATTGTAGACACATTTAATAAAACTGAAAAAATATGCCTTATTAACATAGCAGGTGGAGAGCCATTTCTTTTTCCAGGATTTACAGAATTATGTGAAAAACTCACAAAAAAACATTTCATAAAAATAGATACTAATTTAACAATATCCAAGGAAATAAAAAAATTCGCTGAAAAAATTTCCCCTGAAAAAACTACATTCATCAATTCATCACTCCATTATTCTGAACTAAAAAGATTAAACCTTAAAAAACAATTTATTGAAAATTATCATATTCTAAAAAACAAAAATTTTGATATAGACATTCATCTGGTAATGTGGCCACCTAATTTAGATAAAATAGAAGAAATTTACAATGAATTTGAAAAAGAAGGCATTTCACTAAAACCAGTAGGATTCAAGGGAAAATATAATAACAAAAAATATCCAGATTCCTACAATAAAGATGAAATTGAAAAAATGGAACATTATTTTAAAAAAAATGCAGAAATAAGAAAAATAGAAAAAAATAAATCACCTTCAAAAAATATAAAACAAAAAGAAGAACCAGAAAAAATTTTAAAAATGATTAAAAGAAAAAAAGATATAAAAAATATATTCAGGGGAAGATACTCTTTTAAAGGAATTCCCTGCTTAGCTGGAAAAAGTTCAATCCGAATAGATTATGAAGGAAATATAAAAAGATGTGTAACTGAAAAAATGATTCTTGGAAACATTTTCACAGGAAAACTCAAACTCTTAAACAAACCTCTAAAATGCACTTCAGAACTTTGCATATGTGATTATGAAGGGATTTATCTTGCATTAGGAAACCCTAAAATATTAAATGAAAATAAGAAATCATTATTTGAAAGACTTTTCAAAAAAATAAAAAAAGAAAATTCTTCAAAAAATAAATACAAAAAAGAATTAGAATACTGGAAAAAAAAGAAAAATTTAGGAAATTCTTTTTATCAATACTATTATACTGCTTGTTTCAATATAGATAAATCATTTTATGATAATAAAAAAATTTTAGATATAGGATGTGGACCTCGTGGAAGCCTTGAATGGGCAGATAATACAAAAGAAAGAATCGGACTAGACCCCTTGTCCAATCAATACAAGAAACTACATACACATAAACAAAAAATGAAATACTTAAATGCTTTTTCAGAAAACATCCCCTATCCTAATGAATATTTTGACATAGTAACATCCTTTAATTCCTTAGACCATGTAGATAATTTAGAACTAAGCATAAAAGAAATTAAAAGAGTTTTAAAAAAAGGAGGAACTTTTCTTTTAATCACAGAAATCAACCATAAATCAAGAGATTGCGAACCTCAAAAATTTTCTGAAAAAATTATTGAAAAATTCTTCCCAGAACTAAAAATCACTCATAAAAAAATATACCAAAAATCAAATGGAATCTATCAAAGTATAAATCAGAATATAGAATATAAAAAAAATAATTCAGAAGGAATATTAATAGCAAATTTCATAAAAGAAAAATAATCTACCATCCACCCAAACCCACAAAAAACTATTTATACCTTCCTCTCTCATTACAAGCATGAAACTAACAACTCAGCAAATAATCTATCTCCTACTCACTCTAACTCTGACAGCAATTCTAATCTACACTCCTCACATCGCAAATCCTTATCCAACTCACATAGATGAATGGAGACACATAACAGAAACAATAAAAATAAAACAAGGAATCACACCAAAATCCTCTTCAAGTGTAGAACTCGGATTCCACTATTTTTTAGCATTCCTTTCTCTAATAACAAATTTAATTCACACTTATCAATTTCTTCCAGCAATCTGGACAATCATTACCTCTCTAATACTCTTTTTCATAACTCTAAACCTAACAAAAAACTACACAATATCTCTATTCACAATAATCTTCTTTGCCTCACTAAAATCCAATGTCAATATCGCAGGACTCTGGTTCTTCATCCCCCTAACCTTCTCAATACCTTTCATATACTTATACATATTCTTTTTCAACAAAGGACTTATTGAAAAAAACAAAAAATATATTTTAATCAGTTTCCTGATAATTCTTTTTTTAATCCCAACCCACTCAATCTCCTTCCTCTTCTCAATACCTATTCTATTCATATTCTCCCTCTTCCACTTAAAATACATAAAAAAACACTATCTATTCTTCTCCACCTTCCTTTTAATCCCTTTATTAGGAGTAATATTTTTTGCCTACTTACACAACTTAACAATATCCCAAGCATTTCTAAAACTTCTAACAGAACTGCAATTCAAAAAAGGTTGGGGAGTTTTAGAACTTCACAACTCACCATTTGAACTTTACAGTTTAGTCGGATACATTTTAGCAGGAGTCGGACTAACATCAATAATCTCAAACAAAGAAAAAAAACAAAAATACCTAATCTATGCAATCTGGCCAATAACTCTGATAGCCTCAATCCTAATCTTCAAAATAACAGGAATATCCCTCCTATCTCCTTATCAAAGAAACTTATATTACTTCGCAATATCCCTTCCATTTCTAAGCTCAATAGGACTTTACACAATCCTTAAATATCTTAAACTAAATCTAAAAAACAAAGAAAAATTCAAAAAAGCAAAAACAATCCTAATAATAACAATAATAATCTTAACTTTCCTTTTTTATTTCTCAATACCTAAAAATATAAAACTCTATAAGGTAATAGATGAAGATAACTACAAAGCACTGGAATTCTTAAAAACTAAACCTAATCCTGAAAATCAAAAAATAATGGCACCTGCATCAATCTCTTGTGCAATTTTTCCAATAACAAACTATGAACCAGTTGGAACAATATTTTTCTACGGAGACAGAAAAGCAACAGACAAATTCTTCAAAACCTCAACAAACTGCACATCCAAAAACCAGATTATCAAAAAACAAAATGTAAGTTATATACTATCAAAAGAACCAATAAACTGCTCATGGAAATTAATCTATAATAAAAACAATAATACAATTTACAAAATCAATTAACACCTTGATAAAATCCCTCTTTTATTCCATCTTCAAAAATCGATTTAAGCATATTAAGGGGACTAATGCTTTCAAAACTTCCATTGCTAAATCTTTCATTAAGATGAATCAAAGGATAATTGCATCTCATTTCTAATAATTCCTCCCCAACTCTTTCACCATAAAAATAAATATTTTCCTTGTCTTCAGCATGATTTCCAGAACATTCAAAACTATATCTTTTTAAAATATTATCACTTAAAACTAATTCAACACCAACTTGGGATTTTATCCCTTCTCTTGACTCCTCAAACAAATAAACATCAGCATTTTCACTCATTCTTACCTGCCTTCACCTTCTCACCCTTAACTTTCTTTTCTTTTTTCACCCAATTCATCTTTCTTCCATCTCTTCCTAATTCAGAATTTCTCCGACACTTGCTTGAACAATAAAAAACACTTCTACCATCATTTAAAAAAATCGTCATTCCCCTTGGATTTTCATAATTCTTCTTACAAAACGAACATGTTGGCATACTAATAACCCCCCCTAACATTTTTTGATTTTATTCTACGAGCTTCAATTTGAGTTTCCCTTAACATTAAAATATCTTTCTTTCTTACAGGTCCTTTAACATTTCTTCTCATAACTTTTCCTTTATCAAAACCCTGCAAAACCTTGCACCTTACCTGTGTAACCTCCCCTTTAGCACCAGTCCTGCCAATAATTCCTTCAACAATTCCAGGAACAGCACTTTCACCTAACAATCCACTTGAACCTTTTACCTCACTGCCCTTTCCTTCTTTAATCTTTTGAGTTTTGCTTCCCATTTTTACTCCTTACTTTCTTTTTTCAAAAAACCAGCTAAATCACTCTCTGCCTCTCCAGCATCAATAATAACAGCAGAAGCACAGGAAACACCAAGTCCAACAGCAATACCTAATTTTTCTTTCTTATCAGCTTCAACACAAGGAACACCTTTCTCCTTGCACAAAACCGGCAAATGCTGAACTATCTCCTTTGGCTCAACATCAGCACCATAAACAACCAGCTTAGCAGTGCCTCTCTCTATTGCCTTAGTAACTTCATTAGTTCCTTTCTCAACTTTTCCAGTTTTCCTTGATTTTTCCACGAGTTCATATACAGAAACCATTTTGACCTCCATTATTTAATAAGTCATTGGCCCTAAAAACTTTACAAAATTAGGGTTTATAAAACTTACTACTCAATTTCAAAATACAACATTCAAAAATTTCTGATTTTCAACAAATCCCTTAAAAACAACAACTTTAAAAACTCTTTTTTTGTCATATTTTTATGGAATTAAAAATAATCAAAGATGAAAAAAACAACTTAGAAATAGAAATAGAAAATCAAACAGTAGCAGAATTATTAAGAACCTATCTTAATCAGGATTCTTCAGTAGAACTCGGTGCTTGGAAAAAAGAACACTATAGCAAACCCCTGATTCTAAAAATAACTACAAATGGAAAAACTGCAAAAAAAGCACTTCAAGATGCAATTGCAAAAATCCAAAAAGAACTTTCTAAATACAAAAACGAATTCAAAAAAGCAAAATAATTTTCTAACTTTATTTAAAACAACCCTAACACAACAATCCTTAAAATATCTTTAAACATTATTTCTAATGCAAAACAAAATATCAACAGGAAGTTCAGACATTGATAAATGGCTTGAAGGAGGTTATGAAAACGGAATCATAACCCTATTCTATGGCCCTCCTGCATCAGGAAAATCAAACTTTGTAATTCTATCAGCATGTCAAAAATCAAAACAAAAAAAAGTAATCTTCATTGACACAGAAGCAAGCATATCAATTGAAAGAATAAATCAAATCTCAAAAAACCAATCTCAGGAAATTCTAAAAAACCTGATAATACTAAAACCAACAAACTTTCAAGAACAAAAAAAATCATTTGAAAAATTAAACAATGAAATACAATCCTCCGACAACATAGGACTCATAATCGTAGACAGCATGACAATGCTTTACAGACTGGATTTTGCAGAAGCCAGAAAAAAAAGTCACGAAGAAATTCAAAAAATAAACAGCGAACTTGCAAACCAAATGAAACTGCTTTTTGAAATTTCAAGAAAAAAAAATATACCAGTCCTCATAACAGCACAAGTTTATTCAGGATACCTTACAGAAGAAGAATGGCTCTCTGGAAAACAAGCAGGAGTCAATGTAGTCGGAGGAGACATAATGAAATACTGGAGCAAATGCATAATTGAACTTCAAAACAAGAGAGGAAAAAAAATAGCAATAATCAAAAAACACCGCTCACTTCCACAAAAAATAATCCATTTTGATATAATCAACGAAGGAATACAAAAAAAAGGATGGAGAATTTAAAATATCCTTCTTAAGAAGTTTAACTAAAAACACAAAACATTTTTATATCTTCTTTCATTAAAAATATATGGAATTTAACAAGATTGTAAAAAAAAGAGCATCAATCAGAAGATTTTCTTCAAAAAAACCTCCAATAGAAAAAATAATAAAGGCAATTGAAACTGCAAACCTTGCACCAATTGCAGGAAATGTTCCAACACTAAGATATGTGATTATCGAAGACAATGAAAAAATTGACAAAATAACAAAAGCATGCCAGCAACCCTGGATAGAAAAATGTCATTACATTGTTTTAATTTGTTCAGACCCTAAACAATTAAACAGACTTTATGATAAAAGAGCAGACAAATACATGAAACACAATGCAGGAGCAGCAATTGAAAACTTTCTTTTAAAAATAACTGATATGAAAATGGCAACCTGCTGGGTAGGAGCATTTTCAGATGAAACAATAAAAAACTCAATCGGAATTCCAGAAGGAGTAGAAATCGAAGCAGTCCTTCCAATTGGATATCAACCTGTCTTTGACAAAACAAAACAAAAGAAAAAACCAACCCTTGACAACAGAATCTATTTTGAATCCTATGGAAACAAACACAAAAAACCCTATGGAAAAATAGGCGAACACTAACCCTAAACAAAACCCTTAAAAAACCTAATATTCTAATAAAAAGATGCTAAAATCTCTACTATTCAACAAAGCAAAAGACTACCGCAATTATAGATGGTTCTACACTTCAGAAGGAAAACTTGTAATAGGTGGAAAATCAGATGAACAAAACGAAGAAGCACTTAAAAATTTCCTAAAAAAAGAATTCACACTCCTTCACACAACCAACCCTGGAAGCCCTTTTATGATAATACAAAGCAAAAATCCTTCAAAAAACGACATAAAAGAAACAGCAGTTTTTTGTGCATGTTTTTCAAAACAATGGAAAGAAATCAAACCCAATCAAAAAATAAGTATCGACATATTCAAAGGAAACCAAATATACAAACTAAAAACAATGAAAAAAGGAACATTCGGAGTAAAAGGAGAAAAACAAACAATGCAAGTAAAACCTGAACTAATTTTAATTGTTCAAAAAGGAAAACTAAGGGCAGTTCCAAATGCACCAAAAGAAGAAAAATTATTAGAACTAAAACCTGGAAAACTAAACAAAACCGAAGCAATAGATAAAATATCAAAAAAAATCAAAGACAAATTTCATTTCCCTATTTCTAAAGAAGAAATTGCAAAAGCAATTCCCAGTGATAAAATAAGTGTTAAGTAATAACTATAAAGTAACTACAAATAGAAAGATTTAAAAACACAAATATTAGTTTTAAAAATATGGATATAGTAAAAATAATGAGCGAGGATTTTGAATCCAGAGGAGACTGGTATAAACAATTTTTCAAAAGAGGATATAATCTATTGCAGGACACTCATGACACTGAAGACATGCTACAAGAATTTTTTATTAACCTAATGCAAAATAGAGACAATTATGATTCTTCAAGACCTTTTGAAAATTGGATAAGAAGAGTTTTTTCAAATAATCTAATCAAATTTTTAAGAAAAAAAGAAACGAGAGTTACAAAAAATCCAAAAAAACCCAGAACTAAAGAATGTTTATTAGTTGATTTAAATAGAAAATGTGAAGAAGAATCAGAAAACCCTATGGATGTTTTATACTTCAAATCACAAAAAAGGCATCAATTAGAACAATCACCTCATCAAAAAATTGCTCAAAAAGAAACAGAAGATAAATTAAAAGAATCAATTGCAAAACTAAAACCTATTTATAGACAAGCAATAGAATTACATTATTATAGAGGATTAACACCTAAGGAAATAGGAGAAGAAATAGGAATACCTGCAACAAATGTCACAAGCAGACTATATTTAGCAAGAAATAAATTAAGAAATATGCTATATGAATTTGAATATGGAGAAAGAATAGTTGCATAAATAATAAAAAATGGGAAAAAAATTAGAATACAATTTAGAAGAATTTGAAGCATTAAACCCTGAAGATAGAAGAGAATTTATTTGTGAATATGTTATGGAAAATTACTCTAGATTCAAGGGATATATAGAAAAAAACATGTGCAATGGAAGAGAAGAAGAATCAGATGAAATAATGTCTCGATTTTTAGTAAGATTATGTAGTCTAAAAAGAGATGGAGAAGGATATAAAACAGATTTATTTGCACCTGGAAGAAGATTAGAACCTTGGTTATACACTATAATTACAAATACTTCAATCGATTATAAAAGAGAAGAAGAAAGAAAAAAAAGAGACCAAATATCAACATCCTATTTTAAACAAAAAGATACTGGAGAATACGATAGTTCAAATTACAAAAACACTGAACCTTTTGAAATAAAAGATGAATCAGCAAAAGAACCTTGTGAAAAAGCCATAATAGAAGAAGATAGACAAATAACAGAAGAATTTCTCAGAAACCTTCCTAAAAAATTAAGAGAAATTCTTGAATTAAGATTTTTTAAGAGTTTAAAATTTCCAGAAATAGGAGAACCCTTAGGCATCCCATCTGGAACAGTAAAAAGCAGATATCACCAAGGAATAACAGATTTAAAAACTATGCTGGAACAAGAGGGATATTCAGAAGAACACTTCTTCCCAAGAGCCGCCTAAACCTGTAACCCACCAAACCCCTCCACAAAACCCCTACCATTTAAATACTTCCACCCCCTTTCCAAAACATGACATCCCAACAACAAATACAACTCGGAAAAAAAGGACTCACAAGGGAATTTCTAGAAGATTTAAAAAATAGATTTGAAAACAAAAAAATAACAAACATAAAAATAAATGTCCTGCAAAATGCAAGAGAATCAAGAGAAGATGTCAAAAAATACTCAAAAGAAATAAAAGATTTCTTAGGAGACAAATACACCTGCCATATAATCGGATTCTGCATATTTATAAAAAAATGGAGAAAATCCATTAGTAAAAAGAAATAATTAAAATCCCTCTAGTTTTTTTACCAGAACATACACGATAAATTTAAAAAACAACCCTCCCTATCCAAACCATGTTAATTTCAACAACAGAAACAATAAATGGAAAAAAACCTTCAAAAACATTAGGACTTGTAAAAGGAAACACAATTAGAGCAAGATGGTTTGGAAGAGACATTGCAGCAGGATTTAAAAATATTTTTGGTGGAGAAATTAAAAGTTACACAAAAATGCTGGATGATGCAAGAGAAGAAGCAATGAAAAGAATGACAGAACAAGCAAAAGAAAAAGGTGCAAATGCAGTTGTCGGAGTGAAATTCGCAACAAGTGATGTCATGCAGGGCTCAGCAGAAATTCTATGTTATGGAACAGCAGTAACTCTCTAAGGTTATCCAAAAAAATAATAAAAACTCAGGAAAAACTTTAAATATTACCTTTCATTAAATTTTTTTATGAAAAGAGTATACAGTAATCCTTTAACACCTGAAGAACTTAAAGAATTAGGAATTAACTTTGAACCAGATTACGAAGATAAATCTTATCAATTATCCTTTCACGAATTTCAACTTTTAGATGAAGACCCAAGAGCAACCCCTTATGAAAGTGATATTGAAACAATAAGCAGAATAGAGGGAGATAGAATATGATAATTAAATCAGAGAGATTAGCAGAACCTTCAATAATCAAAGAATTTTCAAAACCAAAATCAATGCCAGACCTATCTGACGATAATCTTCTTTATGAATGCCCCTTAGGTCTTGAAGGTCACTGCGAAGGATGCAAAGATAAAGAAACATACGAAAGATATAATAGAGAATATTTAGAATGGGTTGATTGTCCATTATACAAAACAATAATTGAAAATGAAGTTTCAGAAGTAAGAATTTTAAAAAAACCAAAACCAAAAAAAACTTCAATAAACCATAGAAATGATTATACATCTCTACACGACCAAGAAGCAGATGGAATGCCTATAATAGAAGCACTTTCTACTCACCCAAGTTTTAAAAGATTCACTCAAAGATAATCACTCTCTCTTCCCATACCTCGCAACCAATTCTTCAACTCTTTTTCTACCACAACAAAATTCATAAATAGCACTTGGTCCTGGAAATTTAGGAACATAAACTTTCCATCCTAACTTACAACCCAATCTCTCAACTTCCTTATTCTCTTTTTCATCCCTTCCTAAAACAACCTGTCCTTTTCTTTTCCCAAAACCCCAAAAATGCCTTCCATATTTTAACAACTTAATCTCCTCAAATTCAATCTTAGAAACCTCTTTATTATCCAATAATTCTCTCAACTTAACACAATAATCTTTTTCACATAAAAGACAACCCCCTCCGGGATTAGGATAATCCAATCCATTCTCATAAGCAACTTTAATCTGCCTTCTTCGAACCCTCCCTTGAATATCTAAAAGATTCTTCCGAGAAACCAAACCCTTTTTCTCATAAATTGTTTCATCAAGCAATTTAGCACTCAAAGGTCTTAAAACTTTTCCAGAAAGTCCTGCTTTCTTATCAATAAAAATCATATCACTCTTTTTTTGAGTCATTGGTCTCTGTCCTAAAACATCACCCATAGCAATAACATCAAAACCTTTCTCACAAACAAACTTCTTCACCTCTTTTAAAAGAAAAATCTTACAATCCTTACAAGGATTCATTGCACAACCATAACCATGCTTAGCATTCTTAACGATTCTAAGATATTTTTTAAATAATCTTCCAGAACAAACATCAATAACATTAACCTTCAACCCTTTCATCTTAGGAACTTCCTGACTCCCAAAAGGCAATTTAAAAAAAATTCCCTCCACCTTTAACCCTGCCCCCTCCAAAACCCTAACAGCAACCCGACTATCCAAACCTCCTGAAAACAATAACAATGATTTAATTACCATATAAAAAAAACTAAAAAAGAGTTATAAAATTAACTCTTATGGGGGAGGAGAGAATCGAACTCTCGACACCATGATCTTCAGTCATGTGCTCTCCCACTGAGCTACTCCCCCAATAAAATACCTATAAAAAGAGGTTATTTAAAATTATTGATTTTACAAAAAATCATTTTTACAGGAATTTTGAAAAACTCTCAGAACCTTAAACAAAACCTTCAGTTATTTCAATATCACTAAAACCTTTGGTTTTGAACCTACACACTAAAGTGTGTAGTTTGTTTTTGCTCTGAATCAAAAAACTACCTAAAAAGAACCATTCTACCACAATATTATTTTTAAATCCAAATTTCTAATTACTAAAATGAAAATTTGCATACGAGGATTTAAAGAAGGAAAAAATACTTTTTACAGAATTTATAATAATCAAAAAGATTATGAAGAACATTGGGACCAGGGAATAGGAATTTACAAAAACGAAGAAGAACTATCAGAGAAACTTCAGAGAATGGGAGAATTAGAATTAATTTCATTTGACCTGGCAAATTCATCACAAGAAGAAATTGAAAGAAAAGGAAGGCAAATTCAAAGATTAATTGAAGAACATAATCCTGATAATGATATCTCCTGAAACATACCAAAGACTTGAAACAGAAATAAAGGAATTTGAGAATAAATATCCTCTCATTAAAGAATTAGATTCTCAATGTCCTTATGAAATAAGTACCTATGATTTAAGAGAACAAATGACTCAGCAAGGAACAGACACTGAAAAACTTTTAGAATATTATCTTAATAAAAACCTTTTATCTATTCACAATTATCTAACAAAAAAAGAAGGACAAAAAGAAGTTGAAAGAACCCATAAAATAACAGGACATTTAGAAACCCTAATTATGAATCATAAAATTGAAAATCCCATGTAACATTTAAAAACTCTATTCTATTTTATCTATAAAAGGTGAAAACTTACAAATGAAACATAATCTTAAAATAACTCTAATCCTCACTTCAATGTTTATAATAACTCAAATAATAGGACTTTTAGTAATATCTATTTACACAAGTGGACTTCCCCTGCCTTATGGAATGGAACCTCCTCAAGAAATAAATCAAGACAATTCAATAATCTCAATTCTCATAGCATTCATAATAGCAATAACTTTATTTTTCTTATTAACAAAATTCAAAGCACAGGCAATAATAAGAGTCTGGTTTTTCATAGTAACAACACTGGCACTCGGACTAACCCTCACAGCATTTCTATCAAAAACAAATCTGCCCTATAACACATCCCTCATAGCACTTTTAATAGCTCTTCCATTATCTTATTTTAAAATAATAAAAAGAAACATAACAATCCACAACCTAACAGAATTTTTTATCTATCCTGGAATCGCAGCAGTTTTCATCCCACTTCTAAACACAATTGGAATAATTATTTTTCTTTTAATAATTTCACTCTATGACATTTGGGCAGTCTGGCATTCTGAATTCATGCAAAAAATGGCTAAATACCAAATTGAAAATCTAAAATTTTTCACAGGCTTTTTTGTTCCTTATGCAGGAAAAAAAGAAAAACAAAAAATAAAACAATTAAAACAAAAATACAAAAATGAAAAAGAACTTGAAAAACAATTTAAAAAATCAAAAATAAAAGTCAATCTCGCAATACTTGGAGGAGGAGACATAATCTTCCCAATAATCACAGCAGGTGTCTTTTACAAAACAGCAGGACTAATTCCAGCATTAATCATAACAATATCATCAGTCCTCGCACTTCTTTTCCTATTCATCCTCGCAAGAAAAGGAAAATTCTACCCTGCAATGCCTTTCCTAACAATTGGAATGTATTTGGGAATGATTGTTAGTTGGATTATTTAGAATAAACATCCAGAAAATACTTATCCAAAACAACCCTTGCTCCTTCAGGATTACTCATACCTCTAACTCTTCCACTCAAAAAAGTCCCATATGATTGAAAACAAGGGCCTTCAATACAATTAGAAATATGCTCTGAAAGTTCCCTCTTCCATTTTTCAAATTTTTCATCATCTAACAATTCATAATAATCCCAAAGATATTCAATTGAACAACCAACACATTCCATTTTAATAACCTCCTGCATAAATTCCAAGCATTTTTTCATCAACAGAATTTCTTAAATAACGAAAAATATCTGAACTCAAATCATCACTATCTCCCAACATACGAACAATTTCAGGTTTTTCTTCAAAAATAATTCTTCTAACCAAATCATTTAAAATATTCTCATATCTCCCAAGACAAAAAGCACATTCAGTAACATGTTGACACAATCCTGCAAACATATCCTCTCTGATGCTGTCAATTATTTGTTCTCTATTATAACCCTGTCTTTCTGAATCCTTCCATTCATCCATTCCAAATTGAGAAAGTCTATAAAGAACCTTTGCAAGTTTTTGAGAATAATCATAATTCCTAAAAGTTTGATCATGAACCCTTTCAAAACCTTCATCAACCTTACACTCAAGTTCAACACCTCGCAAATCCAAATCTCTATATCCTTCTCTCAATGTTTGTTTAACTTCATCTTCATTAAAACTAGGCTCTTCTCCAAGTCTTCTAAAAACCTCAGGATGTCTCAAAACATATATACAATCCCTTAAATATTCCCCAGGACATTCAACATAATAATCCATATCCCATTCCATTTACCAAATCACTCCCACTGTTTTATATCTAATCTGACTAAATCTAACTTTTCCATCTGAAATATCATTATTATCTCCTTTTGTAATAAAATAAATTCCCTTACCATCAACACCTTTATCAATAACTCTATGAACAATCAAATAACTCTCTTCCTCAAAAGTTACAATATCTCCAACAAATATCTCATCAGCAGAAGATGGAACAATCCTAATTCCATTAGAACCTTCATTTAAAACCGGCTCCATACTTCCAGTCGGAGCATAAGAACTCACACTTCCATCATCAACCCAAATAACAATCCTATCATCATAAACAACAATATCTTCTCTTCCAACACTATCTGAAGGAGCACTAACTCCTGAAAAATTAATTCCAAACTCACTCAAAATCGGAACCTTTCCCAAAGGAACTTCCACACTATTTAAACTAAGAAAGCTCGCACTAAGAAAACCAATCATAAAGATACACAAAATAACTAATATCTCAGTTTTTCCCATAAAAATCAACAAAAATCATACTTTTAAATCTTTCTATTGTTGTCACTACACAATTAAAACAAAAACAAAACATTTATAAACCCTTTTTGAATTAAAAGGAATTAACAAAATGATAATCAAACCAGAAATAGTAAATCAAATTAAAGAACATTTTAATCTAAATATTTATGAAACAAAAGTATGGTTAGCACTGCTTGGAAAAGGACTTGCTTCAGCAGGTGAAATTGCAGAAATGTCAGGAGTTCCTCGTTCAAGAACCTATGATGTTTTAGAATCATTAGAAAAACAAGGATTTGCAATAATGAAACTTGGAAAACCAGTCAAATACATTGCAGTAAAACCCTCTACAATAATTGAAAAACTAAAATCAAATGCTGAAAAAACAGCAGAAGAAAAAATAAAAATAATCTCTAAACTAAAATCAACAGAAGAATATTCAGAACTTGAACACCTATACAAAGAAGGAATACAACCCGTAAGACAAGAAGATATTTCAGGAGCAATAAAAGGAAAATCAACAATCTACAATCATATAAAAGACCTCTTAGAATCAGCAAAAAAAGAAGTCATAATCTGCTCATCAGCTCACGAAATCATGGCAAAATCAAGATTCTTCTCACTAGTTTTTGACAAACTAAAAAAAGCAAATGTAAAAATAAAAATAGCACTTTCAGGAGAAGAAAAAGACCTTAAAAAAATAAACAACAAATTCAAAATAAAGGCAAAACAACTTAAAATTGATGCAAGATTTTACATTGCAGACGGAAATCAAATTCTTTTCCTAATCTCAAAAGGAAACACACATGATGAACACATTGCAGTCTGGCTAAACACAAGTTTCTTTGCATCAGCATTAGGGTTCATGTTTGAACAAGCAACAAAAGGAGAATAAATAAAATGATAATCCCAAAAACAGACCCTATCTTAGTAGAATTCGAATTAACTCATGGAAAATATACTCCTGGAACAAATTCACAAACAGATGCTACATATCAAGGATTTAGAGATGGATATAGAAATCTAAATCCCTGTTTATATACAAACAGACATAATAGAAAATTCTACAAACAAGGAAGAACTCCCGGAACAAATGCAAGACAAAAACACGAAAAACTAATAACAAAATTAATCCAATTAGGTAGAGAAAATCCAGAAGATTTTGAAGAAAAAGAAAGAAAAGATTTATTATGGGAATTATTTGGACAATATCAGGTAAACAGAAAATCACTACCTCAGGAAGTCCTTGAAGCAATAGAAACCCAATAATTTTTATACCTCTATTTCTATTTATTTTATGCTAAAACTATACAATACTCTTTCAAGAAAAAAAGAAATCTTCAAACCAATTAAAAAAAACCAAATAGGAATCTATGGATGTGGTCCAACAGTCTATTGGTATCAACATATTGGAAATCTCTATCGTTACATCTTTGAAGACATTCTTATAAGAACTTTAGAATACAATAACTACAAAATCAAACACATAATAAACATAACAGATGTAGGACATCTAACATCAGATGCAGATGAAGGTGAAGACAAAATGTTAAAAGCATTAAAAAGAGAAAATCTTCCTTTAACAAAAGAATCAATGTTAAAAATAGCAGAAAAATACACAAAAGAATTCAAACAAGATTTAAAAAAATTAAATATAAAAGAACCAGACAAATGGCCAAAAGCAACAGAACATATAAAAGAACAAATAGAACTAATCAAAAAAATAGAAAAAAATGGATACACTTACAAAACACCAGTAGGATTAATTTTTGATACCTCTAAATTAAATGACTATGGAAAACTTGCAAATCTCAAAATAGAAAATCTAAAACAAGGTTCAAGAACAAAAACAGATGATAAAAGAAAAAACAAAACAGATTTTGCATTATGGATAACAAACCAACCAAATCATTTAATGCAATGGGAATCTCCCTGGGGAAAAGGTTTTCCCGGCTGGCATATTGAATGTTCAGCAATGTCAATGAAATATTTAGGAGAACAATTTGATATTCACACAGGAGGAGAAGAACACATACCAATCCATCACACAAATGAAATAGCACAATCAGAAACAGCAACAGGAAAAAAACCCTGGGTAAAATACTGGCTTCATCTAAGATGGCTTGTAATAAACAAAGGAAAAATGAGCAAATCCCTGGGAAATGTTTACAGATTAAAAGACTTAGAAGAAAAAGGATTCTCACCTTTAGATTTCAGATACTTTTGTCTAACAGGACACTATAGAAAAAATCTAAATTTCAGTTTAGAAAATCTAACAAACTCTAAAAATTCCCATCAAAGATTAAAAAGAATAATCTCAAAAATAAAACAAGACAATAAAATAAACCAAAAATACCTAAAAGAATTTCAAAAAGCAATTAACAATGACTTAAACATTCCAAAAGCACTAAAAATCCTATGGAAACTAATAAGAGATGAAAAAGCAGAAGGAAAAATAAATACAATTAAAGAAATGGATAAAATATTTGCATTAGAACTTTTAAAAAAACCAAAAATAAAAATTCCAGAAAACATAAAACAACTTTTAGAAAAAAGAGAAAAAGTAAGAAAAGAAAAAAACTGGACAGAGGCAGATAAAATAAGAAACCAAATCCAAGAAAAAGGATATAAAATAAATGACACCAAAAAAGGAAGCGAGATTGAAAAAATCTAAAGCAATACCAAAAAACTTATATATAAAAGATACATAGCAACTATATAATAAACTATAAAATGGTTAAACAATCTACAATTTTAATAGATAAAGAATTAATCGAAACTCTAAAAAAAGAAAGGCAATACCCCCGACAAACTTATAATGAACTAATTAAAGAATTATTAAAAAGTTTTAAAAAAATTAAAGAAAGAAACCAATACGATAAATTCATCCATAAAATACAACAACAAAAAATGAAAGAAATTTGGAATAATAAAGAGGATGAGGATTGGGAAAATGTATAATTTCGGACAAGTAATTCTTGCATCTGTGCAATTTACAGATACATTTGAAATAAAAAAAAGACCTGCATTAATCTTATTTGAAGAACAAGGAAATATCGTAGTAATGGGAATAACCTCTAATCTAAATATGAAAGGAATTCCTCTAAATAAAACCGAGGGAGCAATAAAAAATAGCATAATTAAATTAAATTATATCTTTACAATATCCGAAGCCATGGTAGAAAAAACATTATTTACAATTTCAAAAGAAAAAAAAGAAACAATAAAACAAGAGTTAATCAAAAAACTAAACTAAATATCATTTCCCAAACACATTTATTTAAAAACTCTAAAAAAATAATCCTTAATGAACACTCAAAAAAAATTAATCATCTTTACAATTTTTTTCACTCTTCCAATAATTTACTATCGATTAAAAGTTTTTCTAAATAATGGAAAAATTCCACTAATAAGAGAAATCACAGGACTCACCTTCCACCACTATCATCTTGGATTAATCATAATTTTATTTGCATCACTTTTAATTATTTTCCACAAAACAAATTTCTTTTCAATCGCACTTCTCTCTCTTGGAATTGGAACATCCTTTGATAGCTTTATTTCAAGATTATTTTCCTTCCAAAGTATAAGAACTAATGAAATAGCATCTTATAATTCAAGTTTCATCCCAACACTTCTACTATTCGCAAATATAATTCTCTTAGCAATTTTATTTAATACAAATCAAAAAACCAAATCTCACTAAACCTCAAATATTTCCTCTTTTTTCTTAATCTTATCAAATGCATTAATAACATCCTTTTTTTTCAAAACCTTTCTTCCATTTATAACCATTTCTTCCTTAGAAACAGACACCAAAAAATCTAAATATTTAAAAACAATCCCACTAATTTCTTTCAAAGAATCTTCATTAACATTGTTTATACCTCTTTTTTTCAAAAAATTCTTTAAATTTCTTTTTTTTAATAAATTATTTAAATCATCCATTTTCTTTATATTTAACTAATGCATTAATAAATAAAATTTGCTATATTTAATTTTAAAATTAATAAACAATCTTTCAAAGATACTTTCATTTTCAACAGGAACAACAAAAATCTGATTAGCAAGCCATTCACCTTTATTCTCCTTAACCAAACCTTTCTCTTTTTTACCTCTAAGCAAATTCACAATTTTAACTTTATTCGAAGCACTTAAATTTCTAAGTTCGTATTTATATAAAACTCTGCTTGAAAAACCATAAATCTCTGAAAAATATTTATTATTTTTCAAACTATACCCTTCCCTAAACAAGGTATTAATCAAAGTAGGAGGATTATTAAAAAAATCAGAACACTTTAAAAAAACAACATGAAAATTAGGAATATTTATCTCAAATTTTTCATCACTAATCACTGCAATATCAATATCATTTGGAACTTCTTTTCCCTTAACAAAAGAACCAAATACAATTATATCCAAAATTTTTTTATTCTTAAGATATTTTTTCAACTTATTTTTTATTAATTTTATCCTTAAGTCCATTTGCATATTCTTTTAACTCCTTAGCATCTTCCTGACTCAAACGAAGATTATATGATTTAATATAAATCTTAAATAAACGAGAAACATCAAGATACAACTCTTTAAAATAAATTTTCAATAAATAAAATCTTTCATTAGAAAACTTTGCATTACTACGATTTCCGAAGGAAATTTGGGCAAAGTTCTTCTTTGAGAATTTTGGATTCATTATATTTTCAAAATTCTCATTATGATTTTTAGGCATTCTTTTTATTTCCTTATAAATCAAATAATCAGAAATAATGACTATTGCCTTAAAATAATCTGAAACAGCAACATTATATCTTTTTTTAACTAAATTATCATCACTGATTCTAAAAATTCGTCAACATTCTCTAATAGTTCTTCCATTAATATATTATTGAAATTACTAATTTATAAACTTTTTTATTAACCCATTAATAACCACAATTCTCTCTAATATCAAAACTCCCCACCTCGCATTTCAATCCACTACTCTCAACCCAAAGGGTCCCTCACTAAATTAAATTTGAGTTTCAAATATCTTTTTATTTTTTCTTAATATTTCAATTTTATCCAAATCTTCTTGGGCAGGTATTCTAAGATAAAATATTGCTTTTTCTAAATCCTCTATACCCCCTATTATTTTCCCTTCATCAAAACCATCTGAAAAATATTGTCCTGGATTATGAAAAGAATCAGAATATAAAAGTCTGCCTTCCTTGGAATAAGAGTTAATTCTATATTCTTTCTCCAAATCATGATTTAAAAATGAATAAAATCCTTCTTCAAAAATTTTGCTTATTAAAATTAAATTTCCCTGATTGTATTCAAATTCTAAAAGAAAATGCTTTTTTTTTGGAAACACTCCTGAATTTTTTAATTCTTCAAATTCTTCTTCATCAAAAATTTCTTCAATAATTTCTGTTTCTTCAGAAACTGCAGGAGTTTCAATAATTTCACCACCACCTCCACCACCTCCACCCCCCCCATCACCAGGAGCACTTAAATCAACACTAAAATCAACACTAGTGAAATTTTCATTTCCTTCTGAATTATTTGCAAATAAATAAAGAGTATAACTTCCTTCTGAAAGAGTTAATAACTTAGAAGAATTCAAACTAATATTTATACCATTATTCAGATTATACCAAACATCTACTGCTCTTTCAGCTGTATAGTTTAACAAAATTGAACTTGTAGAATAAGTAGTTTCTATAGGACTTATTATAGTCACAACAGACAACAATGCTCTTACCTGAATAGCAACAGAAGTAGATTGAGAACTGACTTTCCCAGTAATTGTTTCTTCAACCCAGCTAAAAACACCTCCATGAACAACTGCTACCATCAATAATACAAACATCCCTACAAAAAAATAAATTTCTTTTTTCATAATACAAAAAAGACAAAGATGTTTTTAAAGGTTATTAAAATTCTGAAAAATTATTTTCAACAAATAGATTTATGGATTCTAAGTTGTATTGTTCCAACAAACCAAAAACCTTTAAACATAATAATCAACCCTTCCTTAACAACAAATTAAAATAATCCTATCCTATTTGCAAATCACTTCTTCTTTGCCTTTTTGTCTTTTTTTGATTTTTTCTTTTTCTTTTTTCCTAAGATTATTAAAATCAATCCTACTAAAGCAATAATTCCAATAATAATAAACCATAATAATTTATTTTCAAATAAGCTAGGTTCAACAACTTCTTCTGAAGGATAAACCTGAAATCTTATCCCAGCACCTACTCCTAAAGTTACAGGAGCACCTTTCCCAGCAGGAGCGGTTTTTATAATTATCTCAATAGTATAAGGTTCTGTTGCATTTCTCGGCATTTTGATTTCAACTGGAAATTTATTTCCAGTAGTCCCAGCACCTATGGTCATTTCTTCATATTTCATTTCTGCAATTTCATGACCTTTTATCATTTCAGCTTTAATTAATAAATCTTCATCACCTGCCTTATTCTGCAAGGTAAATTCAATTATTTTTTTCTCACCTTTTGCCATTACCAAAGGCCTATCACCCCAATAAGGAGAACTAACACCAAAAGCACTAACTAAATTTAAAACTAATATTAAAACTATTATTCCAGCACATCTTTTTTTCATATCCATTTTAAATTTTTTTAGTTTATATATTTATTGCCTAAGACGCATAATACAATATTGTCCAGCTTCCTCCTGTATTAGTTGAATAAGTTTGAGATGATAAATTAGAGGGAACATGAAAAATACAATGGTAAAAATCTTCTTGTCCAACACCTCCTCCCTCTGATAAATTCCCTCGGTTTGAAACACTATTAGTTATTGTAGTAGAAGTTCCATTTTGCAATATATCTCCTCCGCATTCAGGATTTTCAGCACCTGTTGTTAAACCAACTGTAAAATTTTCAGTATAAATCCTATAACTACTATCTGTTTCACCATATAAATCAATTCCTATAACATCAATAGTCCCATTATAATTTCCAGTATTGTTTATTACTGTTGGATCATTATCAGATGTCTGATTAGTTGCATTTGGTGAAATAGCAGGCCAGGTTAAAGAAACAGGAGAAAGAACTAATGAATAAAGTGTTTCTAAGGTAACATTTGTAGAAGTATTATAAACCCAGGTAGTATTTCCTAAATCATTTCCCTTCACACCAATATCCCAAGAACCAGGACCATCCCAATACCAAAAACTAATTGTGCAAGAATAATTTGCTTTATTTGCATCTAAATCTTCCAAATGAACACATGAACTATTTATTCTTGTGCTCTCTCCTGTTCTTGAAAAATTCGCAGAAACACTTGAATCATTTAAATCAGCAACACCATCTGCATCAGACATAAGAAGAGTAAATTCCACTGCAGTACTTACTCCTCCATCATCAAGACTAACATCAGCAATAGGCGAAACATATTCAATAACAGCAGGATTAGTTCCTGAAACAGTAATTGTTAAATTCGTTGGTTGTGTGCTCGCTTTTCCTGTAATTGTCTTTTGAAACCAATCAATAAGTCCTGCAGAAACAAATAGCATTGACAAACCTAATATTAAAAACACTACGATACCAACCTTAGTATAACTCCCTCTCTTTTTCATTTTATATTATATATTTTAAGGTTTATAAATGTTTTTGAGAGATTCAGATTTTTATTTTTTTATCAGAGTAATTTATGCCTATTCATATTATGTCTGAAAAATCCAAATCTTAAATCTAAAGTATTCTCTTTTTTGATTTCATAAGTAAAACAATAATACCTTCCAAGGATTTTCATTTTAAAATTAATCTCTATTATGTTCATCAGAAGATTTCTAAAATTCTCATAACAGATTCTGAATCAGCTATCCAAATTATGAAAATTAAAATATATCATAAACAACCTTATGATTAAAAAATACAGAAATTATAAACTCACTAACCAATTCCCATAACCACTCCCAATAGAAGTATCATAAATTCCAGAAGGAAGTCCGGAAGGAAATTTTCTTAGACAATAATACAAAACTTCTTGTGCTTTTCCATTAGAAAGATTACCTCTTTCCAAAACAGAATTTGAAATAGTAACATTAGTTCCATTAATCATACTAAAACCATCACAAGGTTCTGCATCAACATCCACACTAAAATTACCTGCTCCAATAAAACTCCCCCCTTCTTCAAAAATATCAAGTCCATAAACTTTAATTTTCCCACTTGCATTATAATTCCCAGTATTATTAACTGTAACATTTTCATTAGATGTAACATTAAATGAATTGGAAGTCACAGTAAAAGAAATTGAAGAAGGAAATATCATAATAGATTTCAATTCATTTACATTAAAATTAACACTATTATTAATCCCTGAATTTTCTTCACTATCTTCTGCATAAATACTAACATTCCAATCACCTGATTCATCCCAATACCATAAATCAATTGTGCAAGAATAATTCTGCAAATTGCCTTCACTCTCTCCAGATACAGCAACACAACTAGAATTAGCTCTAAATCCTCCAGAATTGCCTGTAAAATTAGCACTAACTAAACTAATATCCCCAACACCATCATCATCCTCAACACTCACATTAAACTGAACACTCTTAACATCTGCTTCAACCAAATCCACATTAGAAATTGAAGAAACATAACTCACCTGTGGAGAATTAATAACACTTTCATTATCATATTTAATAGTATAAAAATCATTATTAGAAGTCCCAGTCACATAAATATAATTCTCATTATCTAAATCAATTCCATAAGCAGTTCCTGCAATCTCAGTTATATTCCATTGATAATTGCCATCAGAATCATATTTAACAGTTGTGTAATTTCCATTTGCTTCTCCTGTTATATAAACATCCCCAGAACTATCCAAATCAATTCCATAAGCAATATCATCGTCATTGCTTTCAGCATAATATGAAACATTCCATAGATGGCTCCCACTAGAATTATATTTTACTGTATACCATACTTTATGCCAATCTAAATTACCTTTAGTTCCTGTAACATAAACAAAATCATTATTAACCTTAATTCCATATGCAATATCATTTTCTCCAAAATCAGAAGTCATATTAAGAATTTGACTCCCCTCTGTTAAATTATATTTCACAGTATAAAAATCATTATTACGTTCTCCTGTAACATAAAAATAATCACCATAAATATCAATTCCATAAGCAGTTCCTGCAACATCAGTTATATTCCATTGATAATTGCCATCAGAATCATATTTAACAGTTGTGTAATTTCCATTTGCTTCTCCTGTTATATAAACATTTCCATTATTATCAACTGAAATCCCTTTTGCACTATCTCCCCCTCCACTATCATAACTAATATTCCAAATTTGATTTCCATTAGTTAAGTTATGTTTTATAATAAAAAAATTATTATTAAAAACTCCTCCCACATAAAGTCCATTACCATTATCTACTGCAACATCATAAGCAGTTCCCACAGGTCCTGTTACATTCCAAATCTCACTACCATTACTCGCATTATACTTAACAGTATAATAATTACCTCCTGAATCTCCTGTCACATAAACACCTCCTAAATTATCAACTGCAACCCCATAAGCAATTCCTCCCGGACCAGTTACATTCCACATTTCATCTACAGTCGGATCCACAATATAATCAAATTCAATATTTCCCTTCACAACCCTCAAATCAAAAACATTCTGAGTAACATTCTCACCTAATCCACTCAAATAACCCTTATACCATCCTTCCTCCCTCACATTTTCAATCGCACCCACAATAGAATCTTCATTCTTTTCGTAAATTTCAATATTTCCATTACCACGAGCATAAATAGTAACATCATTACTCTTGGTCAAATTTTCCTCAAAAGTAACCCGAACATATTCCCTATTCCTAATCTCATCACTCCAAACATCATCTTGCTCCTTAACCTCTTCATAAATATCCTTAATAAATTTCCTCTTCTTATTCAAATGCTCTGCTTTCACAATAAAAATAAACAAACTAGGATCCAAATTAACAACATCCCCTATTTCTGCTTCCCCTGTAAAATCCTTTTCAATAAAAATAGTAACTTTATTTTTATACTCAATATCTTTAGTAATGGGTTTTAAAATAAGTTTATCAATAACATCTAAAACCCTATCTAAAACATTAATCTTTCCCTTAAGAACAATTTCATTCTCCCCTATACCATAACCACTTTCTTCACCAGATTCTAAAATAGGACTTCCAACACTAACTTTATAACCAGCATTAACCAAATCTTCAAAACTTAATAATTTATTTCCTACTCTCAACTTATTTTTACCATAATTTGAAATATCTCTATTACTAGTGACATCAATTTTAGCCATAAGTTTTAAATCCTTCAATTTAATTTTATAGCCCCACTTATATTCAGCTCCTCTCTCTTTTGCCTTTTCCTCATTAACCTCTATATCAAACTCCTCATCATCAAGTTCAATAATAGAATCTTCTGCAATCTCATCCAACTCTTTCTGGCTAAATTTTTTAATATTCTCTTTAAATAGACTCAAACTAAAATCATCTCCCATTTCCAGAGCACTCTCTTCTACAAAATCTGAATAATTAAGTAAATCAAAATACATTCTCATTTTATCACCATCCAAATCAAAAGTCATTCTTTTATTTTTATTTCTATTAATTATCTTTCCAAAAAACTCTTCAGGTTTTTTGACTTCTAAATTAACATTTTTATCAAACTTTTCAAGAACAACTTCATTAGCAGATTCCCTATAAAACAAATTCCCAATTATTTTCTCACCCACATATACAACAAGCAAAAATTCATTATTAAGAACATTTCCAGTAAAAATATTCCCACCAGAAGAAACTGCAATCTCTGAAGAAGTTTCAACTATTTCCTTTAATGTTTTTATAATTTCATTTTCTTTCTTCTCTTTCTCGACCTCTTCATCAGATATTCCTTCTTCAATTTTTTCAATATCCTCAACTACACACTCTCTCGATTCAGAAGGTTTTTCATTTTCATTTCCACATTCATTAATATCTAAACAAACTCTTGTTTCAAAACCATCAATACATTCAGACCAATTACCACACAGCCATTCAGAAACACAAACACTTTCAACTATTCCACTACTTCCACTGCTTCCGCTTCCACTACCACTATCCCCCCCACTCGCAGTAGTTGTAAAAGTATTATTTGTAGAACTATTGCAATTTCCAGCAAAATCACAACTTGTAAAATAATAATTATAAGTAGTACTTGAAGATAATCCAGAAAAATTCACACTATGATTATAAACATACTTATTAAAACCTACAGTAGTAATTGCACCACTAGTCCAATAATTCACGCTCCGATTCGCACCAGTATCAGTAGACCAATTTATAACAGCACTCGAAGTATCAGCATACCAACTTGAATTACTCAAACTCGGAGCAACATTATCAAAAGAAATACCTATACTATCATTCACCTTATTTTCATTCAGGGTAAAATTATAACTATGCTCACCATAATCACTTAAATTATGTGCACTCAAAATATAATTGCTATAATAAACTCTGCTACCCCCTAAATTAACATAATCTATCACCTCTGTTCTATTTGTCCAACCTGATAAAACATCAGTCATCAAACTTCCAAAAACCAAATCACCAGAAACATTATAACCAGACACATTCGCATTATCAACAGATAATCCCGTTGTATCATCCACAAAAACTCGATAATACCATTTTCTAGTCAAATAACCATCACTATCTGAATAAACCTCTTTTGAAACATTATAACTACAATTAATAAAAGTATTATTATCACTTGTCCCAGAATTTGCAACAGCAACATCTGCCCCAACACCAGAAACATTCACACAATCATAAAAAATATTATCAGATGAATCAGAAACATTTATTCCCACACTTCCAGACAAATAACCAATCGCCTGAGTATTATTAAAAACATTATTATCAGAATTACCCAAATAAATACCATAACTTGAATTACTCACTCCAGTATTTGAAGTTAAATTACTATTTGAAGATGAATCAAGATAAATTCCTTTATCCGAATCACTAACACCTCTATTATTCATCAAAACAGAGTTTGAAATACTATAAAAATAAATCCCTACCCCTGAATCACTTGTTCCTACATTATTCTCAAAAATATCTCCTGAACTTGAAGCAAGATAAATCCCATAATTTGAATCACTTGTTCCTGCATTAGATGTTAGATTATTATTTGAAGAATACCAAAGATAAATTCCAACACTTGAATTACTTGTTCCTGTATTTGAGATTAAACTATTATTTGAAGACCAATAAAAATAGATTCCTCCGGCAGAATCACTTGTTCCTGTATTAGATGTTAAAACATTATTTGAAGATGAATCAAGATAAATTCCAACACTTGAATTACTTGTTCCTGTGTTAGAAGTTAAGTTATTATTTGAAACTGAAGCTAAATAAATTCCAAAACTTGAATTACTTGTTCCTGTATTAGATGTTAAAACATTATTTGAAGATGAATCAAGATAAATTCCAACACTTGAATTACTTGTTCCTGTATTTGATGTTAAAACATTATTTGAAGATGAATCAAGATAAATTCCAACACCTGAATCACTTGTTCCTGTGTTATTAGTTAAGTTATTATTTGAAGATGAACCAAAATAAATCCCTAAACTTGAATTAGATGTTCCTGTGTTAGAAGTTAAGTTATTATTTGAAGAATACCAAAGATAAATCCCCAAACCAACATCAGCTTCAAAACTACTATTAAAAATCAAACTATTATTTGAATTATCAAACCAAATACCTTTAGCATCAGTATTTATTCCAGAACTCCCACCAACACTCACATTACACCCTCTAACACTCGTATTCCATTTATCTGAATAAATCCCACTCACATTCAAATCACTCGAAATATAATACCCTCCACAATCCAGTGTAACATTCTCAGCAGTAATATTTATACAAGCACCTCCAGAAACAGAATTATCCACAATATCATCAGTCATATAATAAACCTTCCCAGCAATATCCAACTCCCCGCAATAACTAACATTCTCATTCAAGGTAATAACATCCTTCATATTACTCTCCTCAAGAGTAACATTATAACTATCACTACGAGCAACATAAGTAGAATTATCAGTAATCACATCATAAAGAGAATAATATGTCCTTGTCCCACCAACATTCACATAATCAATAACCTCCTGACGAGAAATATAACCAGATGAATTACTCAACTCACTAAACTGCAAATCATTAGAAACATTATAACCTGAAACATTTGCACCTGAAACAATCCTTCCATTTGTATCATTTACATAAGCACGGTAGTACCATTTACGGGTTAAATCCTGAAACCCGTCAACCACTTCTTTAGAGATATTATAAGAACAATTAATAAAACTATTATTTATAGAAGCTTCAAGAAATGCAGGCAAGACCTTCAAATAAACATCCCCCTCCATTCCTGAAATATTAACACAATCTTGAAAGATATTATTTGAACTTCCCTCTGCAAAGGATAAAGCATAACTATCAGATAAATAACCAATTGCCTGAGCATTATTAAAAATATTATTATCTGAATCATACAAATAAATTCCAGAACCTGAATTAGATGTTCCTGTGTTTGAGGTTAGATTATTGTTTGAAGACGACCAAAGATAAATTCCATAATCTGAATTAGATGTTCCTGTGTTTGAGGTTAGATTATTGTTTGAAGACAACCAAAGACGAATTCCAGAACCTGAATCAGATGTTCCTGTGTTATTATTTAAAATATTATAATTTGAAGATGAACCAAAATAAATCCCTGCACTTAAATCACTTGTCCCATTATTCAAAGTCAAATTATTATTATCAGAATTCTCTAAATGAATTCCATAACCAACATCAGCTTCAAAACTACTATTAAAAATCAAACTATTATTTGAATTATCAAACCAAATACCTTTAGCATCAGTATTTATTCCAGAACTCCCACCAACACTCACATTACACCCTCTAACACTCGTATTCCATTTATCTGAATAAATCCCACTCACATTCAAATCACTCGAAATATAATAACCCTCACAATCAAGTGTAACATTCTCTGCAGTTATGTTAATACAAGCACCTCCAGAAATAGAATTATTAATAATATCAGCAGTAAGATTATAAGTTTGTCCTGCAATATCTAAGTCTTGACAATTACTAATAGTACCATTTCCACCACTCTCACCACCTCCTCCCCCACTCCCATTCAAAAATAACATCCAGACAGCACCATTGCTACTCAAACCATCATCATTATTTGGTTCCCCTACAATGATGTCTTGCAAACCATCATTATTCAAATCACCAAGATTGGCAACAGAATTACCAAAAAAACCTCCTGCCAATTCATCACCATTACCAAACCTAGATTCATTAATTTTATACTCATCTATCACTCCTCCGGAAGTATTCAAAAACATAATCCAAACAGCACCATTATCAGTGCCTCCTTCATCATTAGTTTCCTCCCCCACTACTATATCCTGAACACCATCTCCATTTAAATCTCCTAAATTAGCAACAGAAGAACCAAACCAATCTCCACTTAATTCACTACCATTTCCAAAAGCAGAAGAATTAATTTTATACTCTGATTCAACTCCTCCTGAAGTATTCAAAAACATAACCCAAACAGCACCATTTGCAAGTCCTCCATCTGCATCAGCATATGCTCCTGTAACTATATCCTGAACACCATCTCCATTTAAATCACCAACTCCTGCAACAGAAACACCTAAATAATCTCCTCCTAACTCATTTCCACTTCCAAAACGAGTTTCATTTATTTTATATTCATCAATCACTCCTCCTGACTTATTCAAAAACATTATCCAAACAGCACCATTATTCACACCTCCATCATCATCTCCATACTCTCCTACTGCAATATCCTGAACACCATCTCCATTTAAATCTCCTAAATTAGCAACAGAAGAACCAAAAAAACCTCCTGCCAATTCATCACCATTACCAAACCTAGATTCATTAATTTTATACTCATCTATCACTCCTCCGGAAGTATTCAAAAACATAATCCAAACAGCACCATTATCAGTGCCTCCTTCATCATTAGTTTCCTCCCCCACTACTATATCCTGAACACCATCTCCATTTAAATCTCCTAAATTAGCAACAGAAGAACCAA
>CAYUZV010000002.1:17361-135961 GCA_964448605.1 Candidatus Woesearchaeota archaeon | reverse complement strand
ATTGCAGGATTTATAATGCCCTTACTTCCAGAAACTCTAATACAAAATTTAGTGGGACAAAATACAATTTTAGGAAACTTAATAGCTTCGATATTTGGAGCATTTATGTATTTCTCTACTTTAACTGAAATCCCTATCCTACAAGCATTAATTGCTAAAGGAATGGCATCTGGACCATCTTTAGCATTGCTTCTCGCAGGACCATCTTTAAGTTTACCAAATATGTTAGTCATAAGAAAAGTTTTAGGAACAAAGAAAACAGCAGTTTATGTTTTATTAGTTGTTATCTATTCAACTATTGCAGGATTGATTTTTGGGATGATCTAATTTCTAAAAATCAATAAATTGCTTAAAAATTTTAATTTACCAAAAGAATTATCACACCCTTACAACAATTATTTAAACATTATATCCCAGAAAATATCATTCCTGACTAAACCCACTAATCTCTTCAATTTTCTCTTCCTTCACAATCTCATTCAACTCTGACATCAACTCTTTCTTAACATCTTCTTCTAATTTTTTCTTTTCATCTTTTTTACGACGAGCTTTTTCAAGACCACTCCCTGAACCTCCACTAACACTCTCACCCAGTTCTTCCTTCATATCTTCAATATCCTCTTCCAACTCTTTAATAAAATCTTCCTTATTTTTTTCAAAATACTCATAAAGATAAATCCATATTTCTTCAAGATGATTCTCTTGCTCAAGCCACAACTTCCGATTATTACTCAGATGAAGAAGAGGCAAAAAACAAGCAAGTTTTTCCTCTCTTTCTTTTCCAACCAAATTATTGTAACTAACTTTATTTTCTGGTTTTTTTTCTTTTTTCAAAGAAGTCAAAATCCTTGCATAAAACTGCCTTATTCTATCTTTCAAATCAATCCTTCTAAAATTAGGAATATCAACATGCGACAATTTTTCAGCCCTTTTAATATTAACAACTTTTCGAATCCTACGAGATTCAGTATTAATTGCCTTATTCAATGCAGACATTAATTCAGGAAGAGTAATTTTCCTCTGCCTTGACAAAGGTGTCCGAGGCATTAAAATCGGAAGCTCTTCATCATCAATCTCAATTCTCTCAATTCCCTTAGGTGCCTCCTCTTTCCTTCCAAACAAAATATCATCAACACTTCTTAAATGCCTGTCATACAAAAACTCTGATTTCAAACGAAGCAACAAAGATGCAGCCAAAAGAACTTTTGAAGAAACATAAAAATCAGGAATCTGCTCCATTCCCAAAATTCTTTCAAAATATCTCTGTGTTAAAATAACAATATCAATATCCCAAGGATCCAACTGCTCTGAATTAACAAGTTCGTAAATAATTGACTGCCAATCCGGTTTCTTACTCGTAATAATTCCATAAACCTGATTAGGAGAAATCTTCTCAACTTCTCCAGACCTTTCCTCAATTTCCTCTTCTTCTGGTAAAAACTCTTCAAACCCCATTTAATTCCAAAACAACAATGCTTATAAACTATTTTGTCCCATAGAAACTAAAATATATAATCAAAAATATACGATTGTCATTTAAAAGTTACAACAAACCGAAAGCTTTATAAACAACCTATACCTCTATATATTATCACCTCTTTTTCCCCAGAAGAGTCAGGACGTGCTCTTTTGCATGACACCGATTCTTCTAGGGTTTTATAATCCCCTGTTGAGAAACTCTTAATTTTATTATCATCTACCCAGTCTAGAATCTGGTACGAGATGATAAACTTTCAAAAACCTTAAAACTTTCTAAATCCTTTTTAGCTCTATGGAAAACTTAGAAATCATATGGCTTAAAAAATGCATAAAAGATTTTGAAGATTATGATGAAGAGGAATTCATTAGTGTTGATTCAAAATTAAAAAGCATATTATCCCAATTATATCAAAATACTTCCAGGGTTGGAGGGACAAATCTCAGAAGATTGCGAATAGGTAAAAAAGATTATTTATAAGTGTTGTAGATAATCAGGTTTATTGTATTGGATATAAACTAAGAGATAAAGCCTATAATAAAGAGCAATTAAAGGAAATGGATAAAATAATTAGGAAAATAAAATCAGAACAAGGTTTATAAAGAGTTAAACCTTAGTATAACCATGGAAAATCAAACTATGATTAAAGTTGAAAAAGAAACAGCTGACATCTTAAAAAGATTAAGAATTGCAGGAAGAGAGAGTTACAATGAGGTTATATTAAGAATTCTCGAAGAATATCTAGAAAGTAAATTAGAATTAAATGATGAAATGAAGGAAAGACTTGAAGAAATAAAGAACATAAAAAAAGAAGATATGTTTTCAAGTGAGGAGGCATTGGAGTATTTAAGGAAGATTAAAGGAAAAAATTCTTTTAAACCTGATACGAGATGATACTTTTTCACCACCCAAAAATTAAACTAAAGTATTATAAACCCCCAATGCCTGATATATTAAACACCTCTTTTTCCTAGGGGAATAAGGCTTGCGATGTTAAAGTCCTTTACCCCCTAGGTTTTATTTACTCATCCTGTTAAACTCTCGCACAAATATTTATAAAAACTAATTAACTTAATTTAACATGAAAAAAGGGGAAAAACCATTTATCAAAGTCAGTAATTCACGGAAAATCTACATTCCAATATATTTAATGATAATCATCTTATTTTTATTTCTTGTTTATATGGAAATATCAAATAATGAAATACACCCTTTTTCACTAAAACTTGCACTAATATTTGCATTTGTTTGCATAGCATATACAGAAATTCATCGATTCGGAAACTCCTATGAAATTGATAGCAACTCTTTTGTTTATACCAAGGGAATATTAAACAAAAAATCAAAAAAAGTTGATTTTTCAGCAATAAGTGATTTTGAAATAATTCAGTCCCTCTGGCAAAGAATATTCTCTTATGGAACAATAGAAATAAGATTATTTTCAAAAGACAGCACAACTTATGTAAAAAACATAAACAATCCATTTAAATTCACAGATGTTTTAGAAGAACAACTAATAAAAGTAAGAGGAGGAGGATTTAATAAGAAATAATGGAAAGTTACAGATTTAATGAAAAAAATGAAGGGCTTGGAAAACACCACATAACTCTAATTCTATTTTTGATATTTGTTGGAATAATTGGATTTATAATTTATTCATCCATGCATCCGGATTTTTCTAAAAATCTTTCAACAACAATAACAGGCGACACAATAAAATCAACAGAAAAATCAATATTTATAGATACTTTGATGATACCTCCTGAATCCTTAAACATAGAAAGTGCAGGAAAAATAAAAATAAAAGCAATTGACCCTCATTCATTAAATCTAAATTCACAAAAATTTGATTTATCAGATAAATCAAGAGCAAGTATCGTAATTGAAAATTTTAATGGAAATTTAATCCTTAATAAAAGGGAAATAACTTCTTTAGATGGAACAGCAAACAAAATATTCATAGAAGGAATACCTGTTTTAAGCAAATCAAATATGAGAATAAGTTTGGATGAATCAATACAACACTCTTATTTAAAACTTGAAAACACAAATATTAAATCACTCTCTTATTCAACAAGTGGAAAAATTTCTCTTAATCATGGAAAAGTTATTGTTAATCTTGAAAATGAAGAAATAGATATAAAAAATTTCAAAGGAGATTTAGAATTAAGAGATAAAATTAAATTAACAGGAGATGTCGGAAAATCAAATCTCTTAGGATTTCTTGAATTAACTCCCAATTCCAAAAGAACTTCAAAACAAGAAGGAGAAACTAAGGAATAATTCGCAACCTATAAAGTGCAAAACCAACCCACAAAACAAGAAATAAATAAACCAAACTCCACAAAAAATACAAGGGCAAAATCTTATTAAACCCCTTTTTAATATACCATTTTTTAAAAAACAAAACAATTACATTTACAACTATAGCATCAATCAAAAACAAATACCAAATTATTCCCTCAATTGTCATAAACCAAAAATATCCCAAAGTTTATAAACACTTTCATCTTTTTCCTAACATGAAAAAAGAGGCATTATTACTAATAATACTATTTTCAATAACAATAGTATCAGCATCTTACAATTGTTCAACAGGAGATTTAGAAACTGATAACAATGATATTGATATAGGAAAAAAAAGAACAATTAATGGAATAGGAATTGGAATTATTGATGCAGATGAAATACCAGCATTTAGTAGAATTGTTGCAAATATTTTAATTAATTCTAAAAATTTGGAAATTACAAACTCATCAACAACATTTGAAATAAGAGAAGAAGAATACACAGCATCTCTGACAAATTTATCAGACGAAAATGCTAAAATAAGAATAGATAGTTCAACAGAAGACATTGAAATAGGAGAAGTAAAATCAATAGGAGGATTAGAGGTTTTTTTATTTAGTGCACAAGGAACCTACCCTGAAACAGCAACTGCAAATATTCTAACAGGCACTGAAAAAATAGAACTCTCAAATGACCAGAACCCTTCTGAAATAAAAACAATAGACAATTCAGATTACTTATTTGAAATAATTTCTGCTTCAGATGAAAATGCTGTGATTGGTGTTGGAAAATGTGATAATGGAACAATAACAGAAATAATAGAAGAAATTCAAAACACAACAGAAACAAACTCAACATCTGAAACAAACTCAACAGAAATCCAACAAAATCAAACATCAGAAACAACTACTGAAGAAAACCAAACAACTAAAAATTCAGAAGAAACATCTCCAGAAAACCAAATTCCAGCACAGCAAGAATCAAAAATTTCATTCATAGAAGATTATTTCAACTACATAATCATAGGAATAATTGTAATAATAGCTTTCATAATTATATTTCTGATAATATCAATAAAAAACAGAGCAAAAGAAGAAAAATCAGTAAGGCAAATAAGAAGCCAGATGTAATTATTTTTCTTAAAGACAAGTTTTAAAAACCTTTTATTAAGCATATAATTACAATGAAAGAAAAATATTGCGATTTGCATATTCATACAAACTACTCTGATGGCAATTGCTCTCCAGAAACAGCAATAAGCAGAGCTTGTTTTAATGAATTAGATTTAATAGCAATAACAGACCACGACTCTTGTGATGCCTATCTCTCATTAGATACTAATTTCACTCCAATAAGAGTCATTCCAGGAGCAGAAATATCAACTCTAAACTATCACCTTTTAGCACTAAATTTTAATCCATTTGACACTAAAATGCAGGAATTTTTAAAAAGAACTGATTTTAGAAAACCTGCTCAAATTAATGAAGCAATAGAAACCACTCACAATGCAGGAGGTTCAATAGGAGTTGCTCACTTTGAAAAAGACATGCCTAAGGAAGGTTATTATGAAGGACTAAAAAGATTTTTAAAACAAGGAATAGATTTTTTAGAAGTCCAACCAAACGACAAATGGAATGATTATTCAAGAGTCAAATCTTTCGCAAGAGAACATTCTCTTCCATTGACTTATGGTTCTGATTTTCATTGCTATCACAGAGGAGAAACCTTAAAAAAAGGAGAAAACAAAATCTCAGAAGAACTTTTTGAATTATTGAATCAAGGTTATGTAAAAATCCCAGCATAAAGATGCAAAAACATTTATAAACCAAAACATCTTTTAAGATATATAAAAAGAGAAAATGGCAAACACACTTGTTGATGGAATCGCAGGAACTTTAGGAGTATCTGCAGAAATTGCAATGATTATATTGTTAGTCATAGCTGTGTGGTCAATCATCTGGAAAGGCTTAGCACTCTGGAAATCCGCAAGAAAAACACACTTAACTTGGTTTATAGTTTTACTAATTTTTAATACAATAGGAATCTTAGAAATACTTTATATTTATGTATTTTCAGAATTAGGCAAAAAATCAAAAACAAAAGAAAAATCTAAAGAAAAAGAAGACAAAAAGAAATAGTTTTAAGATAAATTCTTATAAGAATCAATAGCATATATTCCACCGCAAAAAATACATAATTTAAAAAATAAATTTCTAAAAATCTTATTTATCCTCAAATATATTTGCATAAAATCCAAATATTTTTCCAAAATCTTCTGGATTTTCAGATGCAAATTTCTTAACACCCTCTCTTGTGTCAGGAAGTCCTTTTTGCATATCTGCCAAAACAACAGAAGAATGAAAAACCCTATTACCATTCAAATAATCCACTTCAACTCTTTCATTATCCATATGGGTTATAATTCCATACTCTCCTTCACTGAAACCCTCTCTCCTAACACAACAACCTATACATAAATTTATCTGCCTTTCTAAAAACCTTTCATAAAATTTATTATCCATATTATAAATATTTTAGTGTATTTAAAAAGATTATTATTCTTTCTTTCCAAAAATTCTCTCATAACCTTCAAGAATCCCCTTATATAATTGAGGGTGTATTTCTGCAAATCTCTCAATACCTTCTTTTGTCGGAGGAAATGTCTTCATCATCTGCCCTAAACAATCACTATAAAAAACATCTACTCGTCCCTCTCCTAAATAACTAACAATAAACCTTTCACTATTCATTCCAGTAATAAAACCATAATCATCTATTTTAGGTGGATTTCTCATTCTATCAGAATTAACACAACAACCCACCTGATAATTTCTCTGTTGCCTTACAAACCTCTCAAACATTTCATTATCCATTTTATATTTCAAAATCTAAATTTAAAAACATTATTATCCTAGAATAATCTCTTCAGCTCTCTCAATAATCAGTCTTCTCAAATCACCTTCAAGCTCTTCATCCATTTTAGGATAAAAAGCCTCTTCTTCAAATTTAACATGTTCCTTCAACAAATAACAAATTTCACTCAAATCCAAAATCTCTCCAGAATCAATACTCTCATTTACTTTTTTCACTTCCCACAAAATATCCTTATGCTCCTTCAACAAATTAAACATATCCTTATCTCCTTTTTCATCTTTTCTGTTGTAGACATAAAAAACAACTCTCTCTTCAACAAAAATATGCTTTTCCAAATTCCAGTGAAACTCACTAAACTTTGATTTAAACTTTTTCAAATCTTTAACTTTCTTTAATTCTTCCAATAATTTCTCAAGTCTGCAATGCTCATATTTCATTATTGAAGTTATTGTTTTTTCCATTTTCCTCATAATCTTGAATTGCCTTTTTCAAAGCCTCTGCACCTAAAACAGAACAATGCAATTTTAGATTAGGCAAACCTCCAAGTTTTTCAATTATTTTATTATTATCAATTTTCTTAGCTTCTTCAATACTCAAACCTTTAGCAAGTTCACACAAAATATCAGATGCAGCAATAGCAGCAACACAACCAAAAGTCTTAAACTTCACATCTTCTAAAAATCCATCCTTAACTTTCAAATAAACAACCATCCTATCTCCGCATTTCATATTCCCAATATCACCAACACCATCTGCATCTCCAATCTCTCCCATATTTTTAGGATTAAGAAAATGTTTCATAACTTCCTTATTATAAGTTGAAAATCTATTTTCCATTATTTTTCAATCTTTCATTTATCTTTCCAACCAACTCTTCAGCATCAATTCCATGAGCCATAGCACCTTCTTCTAAAGTTTCCTGCATAGCCATAGGACAACCTATGCAATGCATTCCTGACTTCATCAAAATCTCTTCAGACTCAGGATGCTTCTCCAAGAGTTCCCGAAAACTTATATTTTTATCTATCATTTTCTCCAAAATGTTTTCTTTCTTCTTCTTGCAAATCCAAGCCCTTTTCATCTAAATTCTCTTCACAAACTTCTGGACCTGTGAATTCACACTTTTCAGACCACTCACTCATTTTGATTCACAACCACAAGAAGAACAATCACAACAATCGCACTTTTCTTCCATTTTAACCTCCCGCTCATTTAATTCAGTAGGAACAAACTTAATTGGAGTAATTTTCCTCAACTTTGCAACAACCTTCAACAAAACTCTCAGAGTATAATCAATTTCTTTTTTAGTTGTATATTTACTCAAACTTAACCTTATTGAAGTATTTGCTCTACCCTTATCCAATCCAATTGCTTGCAAAACATGACTCGGTTCTAAACTATGCGAAGAGCAAGCAGAACCAGTTGAATTGCAAATTCCATAAGCATCCAGATAGCCCCCAATCGCCTCACCTTCAATATCATTAAATGAAACATTCACATTATTGCACAAACGAAAATCTCCCTTAGGACCATTCAAATTAACATTTTCAATTTTCAACAAATGCTCAATAAAATAATCTCTTAATTTTTTCATTTTCCTAACATCCTTAAAACGAGAAATTTTAACAGCCCTTGCAAAACCCACAATTCCCGGAATATTTTCAGTTGAACTTCTTATTCCAAATTCATGCCCTCCCCCATGCAAAAGTGGATGAATAAATTTTTTCAACTCTCCCTGAATATATAAAACTCCAACACCCTTAGGTCCATGAATCTTATGAGCATTAAGAGTAACAAAATCCAAATTCATCTTTCTAATATTCAGAGGAACTTTAGTATAACTTTGACAAGCATCAGTATGAAAATAAATCCCTTTTTCACGACAAATCTTTCCAATCTTCTCCAAATTCTGAATAACTCCAATTTCATTATTTCCATGAATTACAGAAACAACTAAGGTATTCTCACAAATCTCCTTTTCCAACTGAGAAATATCAACAAAACCTTCTGAATCAACATTTAGATAAGTTACTTTAGCACCTTGCCTTTCTAACCATTTGCAAGAATTCAAAACACAATCATGTTCAATTTTTGTTGTTATAATATGATTTTTCTCCCTTTCAACATTAGCAAAAAACAATCCTTTCAAAACAAGATTATTTGCCTCTGTTCCACTTCCAGTAAAAATAATTTCATCATGTTTAGCACCAATTGAACGAGCAATAACAGAACGAGACTCCTCTAAGGCCCTTTTAGCATCCTGCCCAATCAAATGCTGCGAACTTGCATTACCATAACTCTCATTAAAATATGGAACCATGGCTCTTAAAACTTTTTCATCTACCCGAGTAGTCGCAGCATTATCAAGGTATATTTTTCTCATCTTTTAAAACCTCCTTGATAATGCCTTGATTTTGGTTTACCTTTTCTCGGAAAAGGTATTCTTTGTTCAAACTTTCTTTCCAAGAAAGTTTGACATTATCAAGGTATATTTTTCTCATCTTTTAAAACCTCCTTGATAATGCCTTGATTTTGGTTTACCTTTTCTCGGAAAAGGTATTCTTTGTTCAAACTTTCTTTCCAAGAAAGTTTGACATTATCAAGGTATATTTTTCTCATCTTCAATAAACTCCATTATCTCATTTATTTCATTAAAATGACCTTCATTCTCTTTTACAATTATTTCAGCACCCAATTTTTCTTTAAATAATTCTGAATCAGACAGAGGCACACAATCATCATCAGTGGAGAATATAGCCAAAATCTTCTCAAATCTCTTCCTAACTTTTTCACAATCAATCGGAGTTTCCAACCAGGGTTTCGCAACATCTATTTCTTCCTCATCTTCATAAGCCCCTTCTAATAAATTAAAAAATCCAGCAACAAAAACAACTCCCTTAATTTTCCTGCCCTCTTCAAGTTGTTCTAAATATCTCATAATCGCCTGATTACCAATACTATGCCCAATCAGATAAATTTTTTCACCCCTCACAATCTCATTTAATTTTCCAACCCATTCTTCAATTTTAGGATAATCAGTATCTGGCATCTCTGGAAATTCAAATTCAATTCCTTTTTTTTCACACTCTCTTCTAAGCCAGCCAAACCATGCTTTATCACTGGGTTTTCCACTCCAACCATGTATCAAATAAACTTTTTTCATTTCCCCTTCCTATTCTTCATTGCCTTACATCTCCCACAAAACTTAGATTCATGCTCATCAATAATTTCCAAAATAGGCAGAATAGTCTCCTTATTTAATTTATAAACTCTCTTTTTACCCTCTTGTTTTACATTTACAATTGAACAACACCTCAACGAAGCAAGAGCATGACTCAATTTTGACTGCTCAATTTTCAGTTTCTTAGCAAGTTCCAAAACAGACATATCTCTCTTCCTCAACTCTGTCATAATATCCACCTTCAGAGGATTTGCAAGATTCGAAAAAAACAAATGATATTTATTCATTTTAACATATGTAATTTAATACATATGAATATATTTTCATATTTATAAAACTTTCTATACTTAAGAATATATTTAAAAACATCCCCTTCCCATTAAAATCATGAAAATATTAATCCCTCAAGAAACAAGAAAAGAACTCACCCTAACAGATGAATTAAAACAAAAAATTCAAAAACACAGACAAGAAATAAAAGATATTTTAGAATCAAAAGACAATCGAACTCTTTTAATAATTGGACCCTGTTCTGCATACCCGCCCAATGACACAATAGAATATGCAAAACAAATTTCCTTAATCCAAGAACAAGTAAAAGACAAAATAAAAATTATCCTAAGAGTTTATACTCAAAAACCAAGAACAACTCTCGGTTGGGAAGGACTTCTGATTCAACCAGACCCATTCAATCCTCCAAATATCCAAAAAGGAATTGAACAAGCAAGAAAATTAATGATTGAAATAACAAAACTAAATCTTCCAATAGCAGATGAAATTCTTTTCACTCATTCCTACCCTTATCTCAAATCCCTTCTTTCATATTCAGCAATCGGAGCTCGCTCAACAGAAGACCAGGAACACAGAAACTTAGCATCACATCTTAATCATCCCGTAGGACTCAAAAATCCAACATCCGGAGACATTAAAAAAGCAATAAATTCTGTAATATCAACACAAAATTCCCACACATTCTTGCTTAACAATAATCAAATAACATCCAATGGAAATCCTCATTCACACCTAATCCTAAGGGGAGGAAAAAATATCTCTCACATAAATCAGGAAAGTATAAACCAAGCATCAGATTTACTCCAATCAAAAAACATAAAAAATCCTTCAATAATAATCGACTTATCCCACGACAATTCAAACAAAGAACCATTAAAACAAATTGAAAATCTAAAAAAAATTCAACAATTAGAAAACAAAAAATATCTAAAAGGTTTTATGATTGAAAGCTTTCTAAAAACAGGAAATCAAAAAATAACCACCAAAGAACAACTAAAAAAAGGACTATCAATAACAGACCCTTGTTTAGGTTTAGAAGAAACTAAAAATCTAATAAAAGAGTTTTATGAATTTCTCTAAACAATCGCATCAACAGGACATGTATCTATTGCTTCCTTGACACAATCCTTAGAACCATCTGCACCATCCTTAACAACTGCTTTTCCATCTTTCATTTCAAAAACTTCAGCACAGACAGTTGCACAAGAACCGCATCCAATGCATTTTTCTTTATCAACTGATACCATTTTACCTCCTATTTAAATTAAATCACAACCAGAATAATCAGCAAGTTCATAAACTGAAATATCCTTTTCAATTTTAATATCTCGAATTATCCAAGTCGGAAACGAGACAACACCCTTCCTCAAACATGCCTGATTATCCCTCAAACAATTCATAATCTTAATATTATCCAAATACTTATCTAAATTAATATTCGCAAGAGTTTTAGAAGGATTCTCTGAATTAATATAAAGTGTTACATCCCGATTATCTAAACAAACCTCAAAATCAGAGGGTTTATTAAAAATCATATCATTCAAAAAATACCCAGTATATTTTGTAATTGAATAAGTAGTAAACTGAAAAACAGCAACTAAAAGAATCAAAAATCCCGAAATCAAAAGAATTCTCCTGATTCTATTTTTTTTCAAATCCTTTTCCACAGCTTTTTTCATAAATTACAAGGAATAAATTATTTTTAAACTTTATTATTTTCAAAAGGAAAACCGCATCTTTCAAGATGTGGTCTTTTGAAAAGCCAGAAATTTGCATCTTGAAAATCGTCCAATCAAACCTCACGATAAATCGTGAGGTAGGAAGATTTTAGCAAATTTCTTGATATATCAAAAACAATAATTTTTAAAAAGGGTTATTATTATATTTTTAATGAGAAAAATAGAAATGACTCCTGAAATGATTAGGAAAGCAGAATTATTTTTATCTTTGATTCCAAGAAACCAATGTTATAATTATGTTAGTGAAAGAGGAGGAAATGCTGTTTTATTGGAGAAGGCAAGTTTTGATGAATTTTTTAGAAAAAAGAAATTTTCAGATGGACCTTATGAAGATAGTTTTGGAGATAATCCTGAAGATCCTTATAACCCAGATAGACAGGCATTTGGAACTTTGGATAATGGAGAAGTAGTTTATTGTGAAACAACTTCAGGAATGAAAAAAAACTTGAAAATTATCTTGAATATCTTGTAAAACCTGAGGAATAATTTTATAAACTCTTTAAACTCTATTAAATATGGCACTTTTAACCTGGATAATCATTGGAGTAATAATCTTAATCATAGCAATATTTATTTATTATTTCAATAGATTTGTTATTCTTGAAAACAGAATTGAAAACTCTTTAGCACAAATAGATGTTCAACTAAAAAAAAGAGCAGATTTAGTCCCTTCTTTAGTTAAAGTTGTAAAAGCATATGCAAAACAAGAAAAAACAATTATGGATAGTGTTACAAAAGCAAGAGCAGAAATGATGAAATCTGGAAATATAGCAGAGAAAGTTGAAGCAGGTGACAAATTGCAGGGATTTTTAGGAAGACTATTTGCAATAGCAGAAAACTATCCTCAACTTCAATCAAATCAAAATTTCCTCCAATTACAAAAAGAACTTTCAGCAATAGAAGACAAAGTCGCATATGCAAGACAATACTACAATGATGCAGTTTTAGACCTTGACAATGCATCAAGCCAATTCCCTGGAGTAATGTTCTTTAATCTATTTGGAAGAAAAAAACAAGACTATCTAAAAATCCCAGAATCAGAAAGAAAAATGCCTGAGATAGACTTGTGACCATATTAATATAATCTACCTTCCTGTCTACAAATAATTCAACTAAAATAAAAGACACTCATATCAAAAACCACATAAATCCTTATAAAACTTTAAACTTCTTTTCTGAAATGGAACCAATAATCCAAATAAAAAATCTGTCAAAAAATTTCAAAAAAATAAAAGCATTAGACAACATCTCCTTAGAAATACAAAAAAACACGATATTTGGTTTATTAGGAAGCAATGGAGCAGGAAAAACAACTCTCATACATATATTAATGGGACTTTTAAAATATGAAGGAAAAATAACTTATTTCCAAAATCCGAATTTAAAAACAATAAAAAATAAATTAGCACTTGTTCCTCAAAAACTCTCACTTTACGATGATTTATCAATTTTTGACAATCTTTATTTTTTTGGAAGAGCATACAAACTCTCCCATAAAGAAACAATAAAAAAAATAGAAAATCTTCAAAAACAACTCCAACTCGGAGACCTTCAGAGAAAAGTAAAAATTCTTTCAGGAGGTTTTCAAAAAAGAGTTTCAATTGCAGTTGCTCTTATCGGAGAACCTGAAATACTAATCTTAGACGAAGCACTTGTAGGAATAGACATCATAACTAAAAAAATAATCACAGAAATTCTAATCAAATTAAAAAAATCAAAAACAATAATTCTAACAACTCATTCAATTGACGAAGCAGAAAGATTATGCAATGAAATAGCAATACTCCACAAAGGAAAATTAATTTTAAAAAAGAAAACTTCAGAACTTTTGAAGGAAAACGACTACACACTCAACTTAGAAGAAATAATGATAAATTTAATAGAACAATAAAATGTTTTTCACAATACTTAAAAAAGAAGCAAAGCACATCTTTAATGATAAAGGATTTTTACTTATAGCAATTTTAGAACCAATTGTTTTCATAATAATGTTTGGAAGCTCTTTTGCAGAAGGTGACATAAATCATTTAGACACAATAATCGTAGACAAAGACAAATCACCCCTTTCAAATTATGTAATTTCAGCAACAGAAAATTCAGAATTTTTTGACATAATTGAACAATCTGAATCTCTCACAGATTCACTCAAAAAACTAAACAAATCCCAAGCAAGAGCAGTAATTTACATTCCACCTGATTTCAGAGAAAATATAGACAACACCATAGCTGGAGAAATAGAAATTTACATAGACAGCTCAAACTTTCTGACTTACAGCTCACTATCAGGAGCAAAAGTTGAAATTGCGAAAGATACACTGCAAAATATTACCTCTGATATTCTTGAAGATTTAGAAAAGGAAAAAGACAAGGGAAAACAAAAAATAGATGAAATAAAAATAATAATAGACAATGTAGAAATAAAAGCAGATGAATTAGAAGAAGATTTAGAAAAACTAAAAGAAGATTTAGAAGACGATTCAATAAATCAGGCAGAAGAAATTTTAGATGAAATAAAACAAACAACAGATTCTCAAAAACAACTCATACAAGAATCAGAACAAACTTTCATTGAATTAATACAGGCAATACAATTCTCAAACTTTTCACAAAAAAATCAAATTTTAACAAAAATTTCAGAAGTTCAGGAAAATCTTAACAATTCAAACAGAGAAGTCCGAAGAATTCTTCATAAAATAGAATCAATGGAAATTCCTTACATAAATGCAGATGATATGGAAGAAAAATTCAATAATATAAACAACGACTTTGAAAACATTCAGGGCAAAACAGAAGACATAAATTACGAATTTAAAAAACTTGAAAGAAAATTCCTTTCAGAACCAATAATCTTAAACGAAATAGCAATTCATGGAGAAATAAAATATTTTGATTATCTCGGAGCAGGTGTCCTTTCTTTAATAGTTTTTTTCGTTTGCATAATGGCTCCCTCATTAAACATAATCTCTGAAAAAGAAAAAAACACTCTTTATCGAATTTCAACAACACCAATATCTCATTTAAAATTCTTCCTCGGAAAATTCACGCTCTTCTTAATCTTCGGATTTATCATAATGATTTACACCCTTATTCTTTCCCTAATTCTATACAATCTAAGAATAACTGGCTCAATATTCGCAGTAACAACAATTCTTTTCCTCCTTGCATGTTCCTCAATATCTCTTGGATTATTCATTTCTTCAAAAGTAAAAACAATGCAACAAATATTAGTCCTTGTCCCTTTAATCATAATACCTTCTTTCTTAATTTCACATGCTTTCTTTCCACCAGACATAATGGAAGAATTTATGAACTATGTTTCCTATGCAACACCAATGACATTCTCAAATCATGCACTAAATGCAATAATGATAAAAGGTTTCCAACTAAAAGATTTAACCACAGACATTTTAGCACTTTTAGCATACGCAATAATCCCCTTAATATTTTTTATATTAAATTTTAAAAATATAAAATACTAACCTTAAAAATGGAAAACAAATTTTTAGATAAAACAACTAACAGATTAAAATCATATTATTATGCAGTTCGCACTCTTTTTGGAACCAAAAAAAAGGTTGATGAAATAAACCAAAGAAATTTAGAAGAAATAAAAAAAGGAGAAGATTTAAACATTCTTTTACACGGAGCATCCTCTAATTATTACAGGTCAATGTATAGCACAATAAAATTATTTGAAAAAGAAAATATAAGAATTATTTCAATCGGATACGATTACAGTGCTCCTGTTCAGAAATCAGCTGAAAATGTAGGAAGACAAATTCAGAATTTAATGGAACAATCAAACAAAGAAAAATTTAACCTAATAGGATTTTGTTTAGGAGGATTAATTGCAAGATATTACACAGAAGTTTTAGGAGGAAAAAAATTTGTAGAAAAACTCGTAACTGCATACTCCCCACTAAAACCAGTGCCTCTTGAAGAACTCGGATGCAGAGTAAATAAATTAATGGGTGGAAGACCTGATTTTTACAATAAAGGATTGGAAAAATTAATTGGAAGAAACTCTATTCAAAATCATTTATTTATATATAGTCCCAATGATAAAATAATAACACTGCAATATGCAATTGATAAAAGATTCAACCAAACAGATGTCAGAGGAGGACATCTTCTTTTATCTTACAATCCTCAACTAATAAAATCAATAGCAGATTTTTTAAAAAAAGATTAATCACTCTTTTTTAATATACTCTGTATACTTGCACTTTCCGCAATACAAACGATTATTCGCTTTCATTAAAAAAACTCCTACACCACAACGAGGGCAACTTTTCTCCCTAATCAATTTATCCCCCTCAACCCTATACTTTGAATACTTCTTCGAAGTCGGCTTATTCTTATGCGGTTTCTTTCCTTTCTTTTCCTTAGCTTTCTTTGCCATAAAAATTCATATTTTAGGACTATTTAAAGTTTTTTGATAAAATTAAAACCATAACCACTCTTATAAAAACATCATTTTATCTTAATAATCTTTAAAAACATACTGACTTAAAAGTAACAATGATAAACAAAAAACAGGTTTATGCCTTGATTTTTATATTTTTGCAAGTTACCCTCATCACAGCAATTACAGGAAGCATAGGAAATGCAAGAATGATTTTAAGAGGCGAAGTCGGAGATGAAATACAAAAATCTATTTTAGTAAAAAATGTGAATGATATCCCTCTCAAAATTGAAACATTTCCATCAGGTGATTTAAAAAATTCAATAGAAATTTTAGACAATAATTTCACACTTCAACCAGATGAACAAAAAAAAGCTAATTTTATTTTAAAAATAACAAAATCCGGAACAACAGAAAGCAATATTAATATTAAATTTACTCCAGAAGATGGAAACGGAGTTGGTTTAAGTTCAACAGTAATTGTAATAGCAAAAGGCAATGATTCAGAATATGAAGAGGAAGAAGGATTTTTTGACAATCTTTTTAATAAAAATGAAGAAGAAACTCAAGAAAATCAGGAAACAGAAAACAATCCCTCAGTAACAGGAAGTGCAGTAGGAGAAACAAACATAAAAAAACCCATAGCAATCGCAGTAACTGGAACTATTATGATACTTTTTATAACCATCTCACTTCTTTATTATCTTAAATCAAAAAAACAAAAAGAAGAGGAAACTAAATCACAAGAGGATTCCTCAAATGAAAATTAAAATACTCTTATTAACCTTGTTACTATTAATCCCAATAGCAACAGCAACAGATATAGCTTATGTAGTCAAAGACACCTCAAGACCTGATTCAAATTTTATTCAGATAATTAATGAATTAGATTATACCTATGATTTAATAGATGACTCAAAAGTAAGTAAAACAAATTTTTCAGAATACAGCATGATTTTAGTAGGAAATGAAAGAATAACAAATATTCCAGTAGAAGAACATCCTTCAATGGTAGTAAACCCTTATTATTATGAATACTGGAGTTATCAGAGAAGCACAAAATCTGCAGGAAATCAGGCATTAAGAGCATATAATTATGAACATTTTATAACTAATAATCAGGAACAGGAAATTCAAATTTACACTTCATGTTGCGAAGCAAGAGGCTCATCTCTTCCTGTCTATTATTTAAAAGGAAAAAAACAGAATTGTGAAAAAATAACAACCTTAGGAGATTCATCAATAGATTCAGGTTACTATGTTATAGCATACAAAGAAGAACCTCGAAGAATATTTTTTGGAATAACAGAGAGTGATTACTGGACTCCTCAATCAAGAGATTTATTCAAAAATTCAGTTCAATGGATTGTCGGAGGTCAGGATGAAGATGGAGACGGATATACAAAAAATGAAGATTGCAATGACCAAAATCCTTACATACACCCGGATGCAGAAGAAATAATAAATAATATTGATGAAAATTGTATTAATGACCCTCCAATATTAGTGCAGGAAATAAGTGATATAAATATTCCTCAGGAAACCTTAGAAAATGCAATAGATTTAAATAATCATTTCAAAGACCCTGAAGGAGATACATTAACATTTACAATAACAGAAACTTCAAATAATCAAAACATAATAGTAAACATGAATAACGGAATAATAGATTTTGAGATATTAAACAAATGGACAGGAACAGATTGGATTGTTTTTAAAGCAGAAGATTCAGAAGAATATACACTAAGCAATAAAATAAATATAAATGTAAATTTAAAAACCTGTTCAGAATTAGGAGGAGACATTTGTTCAGAAAATGAAATATGTAATGATTGGTTAAATCAAGAAGATAACTGCTGTTCAACAACATGCAAAAAAAATTTCAGTTTTACTAAAATTGAAAGATATGAAAAAAATTCTGAAATAGAAGTTGAAATAAAAGACCCTCGGGAAGATGAAATTTTTAAAGTAAGTGATAAAATAGATTTCAGAGTTGAAATAGATAATAATGCTTTAGAAGATTTGGATTTTGATGTAGATGTTTATCTCTACGACTTAACAAATCAAGATATTGTTGAAGAATACGATTTTTCAATTGACATAGATGATGAAAAAAGAGGAGTGCATGATTTGGAAATACCAATTCCCGAAGACATAGATGAAGAAAATGATTATGTAATTTTTGTAAAAGCAAAAGATGGAAATTATTATAACGAAGATTATGCAGAAATTAAAATTAAAAGAGAAGAAAAAGACATAGTAATAAATAAATTTACAATTGAACCAGAATCTGGAGAATGTGGAAATCCCGTAAAAATTAAAATAGAAACACTAAATCTGGGAACTAAGGACCAAAATATCTATATAAAAATAAGGAATTCGGATTTAAAAATCAATGAACAAAGCGAAGAATTTGATTTAGAAGAATATAGGGGAAATAACAAGGAAATCACTGAATTTTTAATTAACATACCTGAAACAGAAGAAGGAGAATACTCTTTAAATGCCTATGTTTATTTTGAAGGTGATAGTCATCTAATGCAAAAACAATTAGAAGTAAAATGCAATAAAAAAGAATCTAACTCAACAGAATCTCTCACCAACAACCTGACACCAGCAATTGTAGAAAAACAACCCCCCAACTACATAAAATGGCTTGCAATATATTTTGCAATACTTCTTGCAGCAGTATTCACAGGAATTTTCATTTTCTGGAAAAAGTTTTACTAATCCCTTTTATTCTTCAAAGCATACCCATACCATTCTAATTCTTTAACAAACTTTTCAAATCTTCTTTCATAATCTTTTTCAAAAGTCAAATCATTTCCTTCATCATCAAATGAATCCTGAACTTTTGAAACAGGAAAAATTGTAGGAATTGAAACCATTCCCAATTCTCCTAAAATTGCTCTTAAATGAACAGAAGCACGAACTCCTCCAAAACTTCCAGCAGAATAACTCACAATTCCAGCAGGTTTATAAAAATACTCTGATTGAAAATAATCCAAAATATTTTTCAATCCAGGAGGAATAGAATGATTATACTCTCCACTAACAACAACAAAAACATCTGACTCTTCAAATATCTTATGCAATTTCTCCAAATTTAAAGGAGCATCTCCAGAATATTCTTTATACATCTTGTCAAGCAAAGGCAGATTATATTCAAGAGCATCAACAAATTCAACATCATGCCCCTGATTTTTCAATGAATTGCAAACAAACTTAGCAACTTTTATTCCCTGCCTTCCAATTCTATGCGAACCATAAATCACAGATATTTTTAACATTATCCAATCAATTCTTCAATCTTCTCCTTATCAAAACCAATAACTGCTTTATCTCCCACCATTATCACCGGAACCCCCATTTGCCCTGTTTTTTCAACCATTTCTTTAGCAGCTTCTCTATCACTCGCAACATCAATTTCCTCAAAAACAACACCTTTATCTTTTAAAAAATCCTTAGCAACATTGCAATAAGGACATGTCGTTGTTGAAAATACTTTTATCTTTTCCATTTTTAAAAACCTCCTTACAATCAATTAATCAACGAATTAATTTTATTCCAATTAATAACCTTAAAAAAATTCTCAATATACTCTGATTTTCTATTCTGATATTTTAAATAAAAAGAATGCTCCCACATATCTAAAACAAGAATTGCTTTTTTTCCCTGCATAATAGGTGTTTCATGATTCGATGTTTTCATAATCTTTAATTTCTCTCCATCCAAGACCAACCAAACCCAGCCACTTCCAAAAACACTCATAGCAGTTTCAGAAAATTTCTTTTTAAAACTTTCAAAATCTCCAAAATTATTTTCAATTAATTCCAAAATCTTCCCAGAAATCTGAACATCTTTTTTCAAATTACTAAAAAAAAGATTATGATTCAAAACCTGTCCACCATTTTTCATCACAGCATCTCTTATACCTTCAGGAATCAAATCAGGATTTTGCAATAACTCTTCAATTTCCTTATCCGCAATATCATGACCTTCCAAAGCCTTATTCAACCTATCAGCATAACTCTGATGATGCTTAGTATAATGAAGCTGAACAGTCTCCTCATCTATCCAAGGTTCCAAATCTGAATATTCATAATCCAATTCTATTATTTTGTGCATTTTTCTCCAATAAATTTATTTACTCTTTAAATAAAAAATAAATTACATATAGTGCAGATAATCCTACAAGAGTATAAATAATTCTTGAAATAACTCCACTACCAAATAATACAGAAACTATATTAAATCCAAGTAACCCTATCAAACCCCAATTCAAACCACCTACAACTAACAAAATAAGTGCTCCAACATCAAGTGCATTTTTTGCCATTTTATTCAACTATAAATCCTCCTTTCATATTTTCTATACAATTCTTTATTTCAAAGATATATGAAAATCTTTTCATATGATATACAATTCATACAACTATATAAATCTTTCGGTATAATTTTGATTACTAAGAAGAGGTTAAAATAAATCTATAATATTTAAATCATTTTCCTTTATAAAAAAGCTTACAAATGATAAATTGCAGGAATATCATTTTTTCTAATAATTTATCCTAAAATTAGAGCAAGGTTTAAAAAGTTGCAGAGATTTTTATTATATGAAAAGAGGGTTGATAATTGTTTTAAGTTTAGTATTAATCATTTTTTTATTCTTCATTAACTCTTTTAATTCAAATATTATAGAAATCAATCAAGATAAAATAACAAACATAATTACTGGAAATGTAATTTATAATGCAGGTGCTAGAATTATAAAAAATAATGAAAAAGAAGATCTAGTAATCGAAGATAAATTCAAACATCTCAGGGGATTCAAACAAATAAAATTCAAAACAAATTATGATAATTCTCCAATAAAATCTTTTAATAAAGAAAACACTCTCTCATCAAGTGATAAGGTAAAAAACAAATTCACATCAGATTCTCTTGAAATTGAAACTATCTACGAAGAAGTTGATACAGGCTTTTTTAATGTGGACGAGAGACCTGTAAAACAGACTTATGTTTTAAAAAATTTAAAAGACAATAAGAAAGATATAAAGTTAAATATTTTATATGGGATAGATTCTGACACTATCTTATGGAACGCAACGGAATATGACATAGATAAAAATCCGGTTTATTTTAAGGCATTTAATACTACTATAGAACTAATGCCTGGTTTAAATGAAACATTTCTGACAGGCCACACCTTATATTTCGGAAACAACTACTATGATTTTAAAGATGTTGTTAATTTGGATTATTCAGTTAGTGTTTATTCCTTGAGTGAAGAAAATTATATTGATTTGGAGATAAGAGGAGAGGTTGAAGCATTGAGTGAGTTTGTGGTTGATCCGGTGATTGGTTGGGAGAGTCATATAATATTAGAAAATGCAGAAGCATGGTCTATTTTTGCTATAGATGTTGACGGGGATAACGATGTCGATGTAATAAGTTCTAGGAAGGGACCTGATTTGATCACTTGGCATGAAAATAATGGAAGTTCTCCACCAGGATGGAAAAGTTACAACATTAGTATCCTTGATAAGGATCCGAGAGATATCTTTGCTATAGATATCGACGGAGATAACGATATTGATGTGATTGCTGGAACTCTAAATGGAGGACTTATAGGTTTTGAAAATAATGGAAGCTCTCCTCCTGGTTGGAGATCTTTTAATATTAGCAATGATTCTAAAACTTACAATTCTATTTATGCTATTGATATAGATGGAGACCAAGATATTGATGTTACTGGAAGTCATTATTGGTTTGAAAATAATGGGAGTTCTCCTCCAGGATGGAAAACCCATGAGTTGCCAGGATACGGAAAATATGGTTTTTCAGAGGCTTCTACATTTTCGATAGATATTGATAGGGATGGCGATAATGATATGATTGAAACTATTTTTGATACCGGAGATAATTTCAATCATATAAGGTGGTATGAAAATAATGGTAGTTCTCCTCCAGGATGGGAGGTACATACAATAACTTCTTCCTTTAATGGCTCTGAAGGAGTTTTTGCAGATGATATGGATAACGATTCTGATATAGATATTATTGCAGTTTCATTTTATGGTCGAACAATAATGTGTGAGAATAATGGTAGTTCTCCTCCAGGATGGACAATTCATAACATAAGTGATAAAGGTTCGGATTCTATTTACATTCGAGATTTAAATAACGATGATAATCTAGATTTTTTAGTAGGATCTATATATGGTTGGTATATATGGTGGTATGAAAATGATGGAAGTTCCCCTGCAGAATTTACAGAAAATTATGTATTTGATACCCTTGGAGGTGCTAAAGCAGTTTTTTCAATTGATATTGATAATGATGGTGATAACGATATTATAGGGGGAGGATTGCATAACTATATCAAATGGTACGAATCCAATTTAAACGACTTAAGCATTCAAGAAATAACTCCTATCCAAGTTGTAGAAAATGTTGATATGGTTAAAGGAAAAACAACTCTGGTTAGAACTGAAATAAAAAATAATAAGGATGAAGAAAAAAACATAAATGTAAGCCTATATTTTGAAGATGTTTTTAAAACAAGTAAAACCGAAACAATTAATGCTAATGAAGAAAAAGATGTAGATTTATGGTTTATTCCTGATGAAGCAGGAGATGATAAAAAAATTAAAATAGATGTTGAGGAGATTTAAGATGGTAAGAAAAAGTAAGGTTGATAAAAAAAAGAGAAGATTCGGGTTAGTAAGACAACCTTTTCTCTGGATTGTTATATGGATGGGGTTGCCTTTTATATTTATATTTATCATTTTTCCATTAATTAGGGTCTTTGATTTAAATGAGAAAGCTCCCCTATTAATTTCTCTATTGGAGAATTTATCTACAATCTATCTAGAATCTACACCTCTGATCTTTCCCTCACTTGCCATCTGTTCTTTTGTTTACGGAATTGTTTTGCTAAATAGAAACGAAAAAAAATTATTTGGAATTATTAATCTAACCTTAGGAATTATAGCATTTTTAATAATTATCTTGTTTTACTGGATGCTAAGTTCTTCAATAACTCCAGGTTCTTGTCAGGATATTTATTATGAATTTTATGATTTAAATCAAGATGTAAGCGATTCTGAAAAAGCATATCTTATTCTTCAATCTTTTGTTAATAATGAATCCAATGATAGCAATGTTATTATTAAAGGTCAAAAAGATTTTTTAAGGAAAAAAATAGAAAATCTGACTCTTGATGATTTTATATTAGAACAAATTAATGTAGAAAATGAACTGAATAATAAGGAAGCATGGGTAGTGCATGGAGAGCTATATGAGAGACTAGCAATAGATAGATATGGAAAAATTTACCAGCATTTACTTTGCATATAAAAATTATTAAAACATAATATGAAAATGAATAAAGAATCAAAAGGAGGTGAAGAAAATGGAAAAAAATAAACTAATAGAGTTTCTGAGACCTAATAAGTGGAAGGTTATTTTGGTATTGTTAATGGGAATATCGTTATCGTTTATAATACCCTATCAATCTTTTGTAGGGGGTCAGATTAAAACCCCTTCGGCCTTAGGAATTGAAAATCCTTATTTTCTATTATTTGTATTATTGATAATCTTTTATACCTTTTTTTCATTATTGGAGTGTATATTTAAGAAGAAAAAAGATGATAAATAAAAAGCAGGTAATAATTATAGTATCAATTGTAATCTTGATTTTACTAATAGAAATAGTAAGTTCTATCTCGGATAGTGTTTATGTAAATGTTGTAGAAAGCAGAGAGTTCGTTATAGATTTTGTTGCATTAGATGAGAAAACTTCTTCTTTCGAGGAGAGTATTAAAGATAGTATAAGATTTATTAATTCAACTTATCCGATACCTGATGAAAAACTGATTACAGAAACCAATCCAGATATTTTCCATTCCTCAATTGGAGAAAATTTAGAAGAAGATGAATTATATCCTCTTCTTAAGGATATTTATAAAATGGGAAGACTTAGCGGATCTACAGATAGGGTAGTAGGTATAGCTCCTGAAGGATGGTTTGTAGATCATGGATTTGATGCTAAAGGGATATCTTATATATGGAAACCCTTATTTGGAGTTATAATTCCTCTCAATTATGCAGTTTTAGGAGTTATAGTAGAAGAAGATATAAGACATGGTGCAGCACATGAAATAGGACATACATTTAAATTTTGTGAAGAATACAACAGCACAATGTGGGATGAAGGAAATATATTTTTAAATGAGTGTCCTAACGGGGATTTAGATGGAAATGGGAGTCTAGATGATATATGTTTAGAATACCCTGAGGGATGTCCCATCACCACCATTGGTAGTCTAATTCCCTGGTTATCTACTGATAATAGTGTAAATTTATATAATTTTATGGGTGATGCTTCTGAAGAAGATTATAGATGGATTGATAATGTAAGCTATATGCACCTCTTAGATACTTTTTCTTCAGACTTAGCTTTTTTAAGTGTAGATTATGGAATATTAATAAGTGGAAATCTAATCGGAGATTTGGTTTTTATAGACGATTACTCATATATTCTCTATGAAAAAAAAATATATAATCAATCCTCTGGAGGTAATTATAGTGTTATTGTCGAAGAAGATGGTTCTATTTTATCTGAAATGAGTTTCGACCCTTCGTTTTATATAATGAGTATAGGAGGAGATATGATTGAAGTGAATACAATCTCTTTCGCATTCGTTCTTCCTTTTTCCAATAATGTCACCAGAATCTATATCGAAAAAAACAACATAACCAAGGCAGAAATAAACCGCTCCCTCAACACACCCTCCCTCACCATAACCTCAAACCTTTCAAACCAAACTTTCACAGGAGAACTCTTTAACTTAACATGGAACTCTTCTGACCTAGACAACGATACAGTAGTCTATGCAATCCTATTTAGCTCTGACAACGGAGGAAACTACACAACATTGGAAATAGATTATAATCAAACAACTCTAGAATTAAACTCTTCTGATCTACCAGATTGCACATCATGCAAACTCAAAATCTTAGTAACAGATGGGATAAACACAAATTCCTCTGTTTCAGATACTTTCACAATTAGCATTAATCCAATCATAACTTCTCTTATTGACATTAATGAAGCAGATGTTATCGATGGAGATATTTTAGTAGAAGAAAATGTAACTTTCAATGCAACAATCACAGACAACTCTCAAGTTGAAAGTGTCTGGCTTAAAATCTGGTCAGGAGTAACAGAAATTTCAAATGTAATATGGCAAAGCTTTCTTTCATTTGTATCAGGAGATGTTTGGACAACCGAAATCCAAACAAACGAATCCTTTCCAATTGGAGATGTCAATTACACTATTTATGCAAACGACACCTCAGGAAATGAAGTAAATCAATCAGGAAGTTTCAAAACAATTCTTCCAAACGACACTCACAAATTCTACATCAAAAACAACAACGACCCTGTTGCATGGTTAGGATCAGAAGGAAATGTTGTTTTAGAAGGTTCATGTTTCATCGGAACTTGTGAAACCCCTGAAGATAACTCTTTAGTGATTAGAAATTCGACTAAGGGCTCAATTGCATTCATTAATTCATCAGGAGATATGTGTGTTAGTTCTGGAGATTGTTCTGATGAATCAGAGCAATGTGATAATCCAACAGATGCGTTAGCAATGAGAAATCAATCAAAAGATGTTGTGAGTTATTTGAATGGAAGTTTGTGTTTAACAGGTAAATTATATGAGAACACTAACATAGGATGAAAGGAGGTAAAAACATGACAATAAAAAATAATATTGTATCTTTGGCTTTAGTAGTGCTTTTAATTACCTTAGGTGGAATTATAGCTGGAAACATCTTTGTTGACCAGGGTTCTTTAGAAATTAGCGAGAATTTGAATGCTAGTGGAAACTTATCTTCAGGTAATTTTTACACTGATTTAACTAATGTTTTTATTGGAGATTTGCCTCCTGAAGGATATTCAGGAGATGACGGAGTTCATATAGGAAGAGGAACAGGGCAGAACTTAGAAACTGGAGAAAGAAACATTTTAATTGGTTATCTTGCTGGAAACTCTTTAGAAGGCGGTTCAGGAAATTCGTTTCTTGGTTATGCTTCTGGTACCCATGGAGTTGGTTCTTCTGATAATGTTGGACTTGGAAGAGGGACATTAAACGAGAATATTGATGGAGATAATAATGTTGCGATAGGTTATTCTGCTGCAGGATTGGGCTCTTCTGTTAATGCAGGAATTTACATCGGAGATAGAGCAGGTGAAAATATAAATTCAACAATGAATACTTTTATTGGTAGAATGTCTGGAAGATATTTAAGAAACAATTGTTTTCGAAATGTTTTAATCGGAAATGTGGCAGGTTATGGGAGTTTAGGTTCATTAACAGATGATGCAATTTATAATACAATCATTGGAGAGTCGGCAGGATTTAACCTAAGTGGAGATAATAATGTTTTCATTGGAAGAACCTCAGGTTATAATGCAGGAGGAAGTTCAAATGTTTTCATAGGTTATAGAAGTGGTTTTAATGAACAGGGTTCTAATATATTATATATTGAAAATTCAGATTTATCTACACCTTTGATTTATGGAGAGTTTGATAATGACTGGTTGCAGTTTAATGGAGATGTGAATATAACAGGAGATACCTTTGTTCAGAAGATTTATGCAAAGAACTATTCAGATTACACACCTGCATGGACAGGTTCATCAGAAGATGCTTTGAATGCTGTTGCTAGAATAGAGAATCATGGAAGTGAAATCGACCACTCAAGCTATCCTGATTTTGCACAGTCTCAAATACCAATTTACGAATATGTTGAGACAGGAGAAGAATGTGAAATGGTTGAAACCTTGGAAGGTTCAGAAGAAGTTTGCAGGCCTGTTGTTGAAAAAAGAGTTAAGGAATATATTGAAGGCCGTAATTTGGGCGCAACAGTTACACTATTAGTTGAAAGTGTTAAAGCTCTTGAAGCAAGATTAGATGAGGTATGTGCTAAAGATACATCATATAGTTTTTGTTAATTTTTTTTATTTTTATCTATTTCTTTAAATTCACTTACCTCTCTGCCCCTCCACCTCTCCCTTTTTAGCATTACATACTTTACAGTATCCAAGAGTCCCAATATCCTCAATATCCATTCCACTCTCCATCATCTCCCGATACCTTATCAATATCATCACCTCATTTAACTCCCTTTCTCCAAAAGGAGGTTCATTCAATTTTATTCCACAATGGGGACATTTTCCTATCATTCTGTATCTTCATCAAAATGTTGATTCTCTAATTCTGCAATTTCATATCCTTCTTCATCTGCAAGTTCTTCACAAACTTCAGGACCCATAAATTCACATCCTAACTCAACAAATTTATCTCTCATTTTAAAACACTCCCAGCTCATAAGCTTCATTTGAATAACCAGTATGATGCAAATCAAAATTAAAAAACTCAAAAAACTCCTTAAGCACCATCGGACTCACATTTAGTTTCTTCAATTCTCTTAAAACAAATTCAGTAAAACAATAAGGACAAACCATAGCCCTTTTTGATTTACATTTAATACAGATAGTATAATTAAGCAATCTTCCACTTATTTTATTCAGATAATTCTTTAATTTAGGCATTAATTCTTCTCTCAAATTAGGATAAAGAGTCAGCCATGCAGATATTGCTTCTGCAAGACAATAAGGACAAATAGGATTTGTAACTGCCTCACTACAAACATCGCACATACATTCTGACCCAGAATTTAGTTTTTGTAACATCATAGAACTCCTCGATTCAAACCCGGAAAAAATCCAAGATTTAAATCAGTTTAAAGACAGATTTAATTGTCGTATAAATAGAATTACAACTATTTCTGCCAGAAAACACTGCAAAAGCTGTCATATCCCTATTTATCTCCATACATTACACAATGAAAACATATTTATAAATTTATCGTCGATAAAAGAGTTATTTTCAGGTAGTGACATTAGATTTTTAAACTTCAAAAATATCTAAAAACATGAGATTTAGAACATTTTTGACTCTCTTTATTTTAGCACTAATAATTGTAATAGGTTTTTCAATCAGCAAGAACCTAACAGGAAATACAATCAATAATCAAATAAACTCAGAAACAAAAGTCATATTAAAAACAAATTTTGGAGATATAACTCTTCTTTTATACAAAGACACTCCAATAACAACAAATAATTTTCTAAAACTCGCAAGACAGAATGTTTATGATGGAGTAATCTTCCACAGAGTCATTGAGAGATTTATGATTCAGGGAGGCGACCCAACAGGAACAGGAAAAGGAGATCCAAATATCCCAAATATTAAAGACGAATTTGTAGAAGGACATTCAAATTTAAGAGGAACAATTTCAATGGCAAACACAGGACAACCAAATTCAGGTTCTTCACAATTCTTCATAAATTTACAAGACAACACTTTTCTGGATTTCAACAAACCTCCTCTAACAAGCAAACATCCTGTCTTCGGCGAAGTTATAGAAGGAATGGAGATTATAGATAAGATAGCAAAAGTGCAAACAGACTCTCAAGACAAACCTCTTGAAGATGTTGTGATTGAAGATGTGATAGTGTTATGAGAATAATAATACTGATTTTATTTTTCTTTTCATTCAGAGCAAAAACAAACTGCACTATTTTATAATAAAAAAAGAACTAACTAAAAAAGAAAAAGAAGCTGACGAAAAATTAGAAACTCCAAAAAACTTAAAAGAACTTCAAAAATTAAAACCAAGAATTATAAGAATTCTAAAAAAGAAGAATATAAAAAAAGCAGGAATATTCGGAAGTTATTCAAAAGGAAAGCAAAAAAAATCAAGTGATATTGATATCATAATACAACCAACAAGAAAAATGGGATTTAGTTTTGCAGGATTGGAAAAAGATTTATCAAAAAAATTAAATAAAAAAGTAGATTTAGTTACATATAAAGGATTAAGCCCTTATTTAAAAAACAAAATCTCAAATGAAGAAATAAGAATAATATGAATGAAAAAATGATTTAATCTACATTGAACATATCTTAGAGAGTATAGAAGCTATATCAGATTTTTCAAAAAATCTAACCAAAGAAGAATTAATCTCAAATCGTTTAAAACAAAGTGCAATAGTCAGAGAAATAGAAATAATTGGAGAAGCTGTTAAAAATATTTCAATATCTCTTAAAAATAAAAATCCAGATATTGAATTGAAAGATATCGCAGAAACAAGAGACAAAATGATTCATCATTATTTTGGAGTTGATATGGACATTGTCTGGAACATTATAAAATTCAATATTCCAGATTTAAAAAAGAAAATTTTAAATATAAAAAGAGAGTTTGAACCCTAAAAATAAATTATTATAATATATAATTTCAATCAACAAATTTTTAAACAACTTTTCATTATTTCTATAGGATTAGCAACCGGAACAATATGAAAAAATAAGAGGTTACATAGCAACAATCCCTTTAACATTAGGACTAATCGCAACACTAATCATCCACAAAGAATTCCTATTTTTTATGATAGTACCTTTAGCATCAGGGTTTTTATATTTAATTTTGGGTTTTAAAAAATAATAATTTTACATCCTTTCCAATATTTTAATTCTTTTCACTAAAGGAGGATGTGTCTGAAACAAATTCTTTACTTTTTTCTTAAAAGGATCTGAAATAAACAAAGGAGCAACAGCTTTATTTATTTCCCGAGTCTCACGAGAAACACTCTCTCTCTCAATTTTTTCCAAAGCTCTTATTAATCCAGTAGGAGAACGAATAAACTTCACAGCAGATGCATCAGCAGCATATTCTCTTTTACGGGAAATCCCTAATTGAACTAACTGCACAACAATTGGTGCAAGAATAGCCAAAAGAATTCCAATTACAATAAAAACTATCTGAGTCCTATTATCTCTATCACGATTCCCTCCAGAAAACGACCTCCAAAACAAACTCCTTAAAAAAATCTGCGAAACAATAGCAATCATTCCAACAAGAACAGCAGTCAGAGTCATAAATCTAATATCATAATTCGCAATATGACTTAACTCATGCCCTAAAACACCTTCCAACTCATGCTTATCCAATTTCTCCAAAGCACCAGTTGTAACACAAATAACAGAATTTTTAGGATCTCTTCCAGAAGCAAATGCATTTATATTCGGATTATCCATAACATACAACTTCGGCTTAGGCATTCCAGAAGCAAGAGAAAGCCCCTCAACAATATTATGAAATTCAGGAAACTCAATACGAGTTGCCTCTCGAGCATTAACAGATTTTAATGCAATCTTATGTGAATTATAATATCCCGCCCAAACATAAATAATTGAAATAACCGTTGCAATTATAAGTATAAACCAAAAATAATCAGGATTCAAAGCCATTCCAATCACATAACCAAACACAACAAAAACACCAACTATCAACAACATAAGAAAAAACGATTTCCATTTATTCCTCGAAATCTGCTCGTGAAAAGATATTCGATTTGACATTTTAAGAAAAGATTTATTTAGTTAAAAAACTTTTTGTATGTATGAAAATAAAAAGCAATTTCAACAATAAAGAAAAAATACCTTCAAAATACACTTCAGATGGAGAAAATATAAATCCTCCTTTGGAAATATCAGAAATTCCAGAAACTGCAAAATCATTAGTTCTAATAGTTGAGGACCCTGATGCTCAAAGAGTTGCAGGATACACCTGGATTCACTGGATTGTTTTTAATATTCCAATTGAAAAAACTGAATTTAAAATTAAAGAAAACAGCATTCCAGGAAAATCTGGAAAAAGCACTTATGAAAAATCTTCTTATGGAGGTCCAAGCCCTCCAGCAGGTTCAGGAATTCATAATTATTATTTTAAAATCTATGCTTTAGATAATTTCTTAAATTTAGAAAATCCTGATAAAACAGAGATTAAACAAGCAATGCAAGGACATGTATTAGATAAAACAGAACTAATAGGAATCTATTCAAGAGACAATCTCTAATAATTATTCACCATTTAACTCTCTATTAGAAACCTCTCCATTAAGAATCCTTTCACAATCATATAAAACTTTCGGAATAACACCTTGATAAATTCCTAAATGATACTCTTCTTTTAAAAAAACTCTTCCGCAAATATCTGCTAACAAACGAGGATAATCAAAAATATTTTCAAAATAAGGCTCAAAATCTTCTATAGAATACTCTCCTTTAATTCCTTTAATATTATCCATATCTAACAATAAAAACCTATCACCTGCCTCACTCAAGAGAACTCTTGCATCCAGGGGAACAAGAAAAGGTCTTGAAGAATACCTAAATTTACTAAAAGTATTTATAAAACAACCTTCAATCACTGTATTAACTTTATTCATCTATATTAAAATAATAAGATTTTTTAAACATTATTGCTCTATTGAAGTAAGTTAAAATAACAAGGATAATCAAAACAACCAAATTTCTAAAATTAATTTTAACACTTTCAACCCAAAGAAAATAAAAAGATATTCCCTCAATTAAATTTGCTTTCATTCATTAACCAAAAAAGCCCACCAAGGTTTTTTAGTTCTAATAACTTCTCCATTCTCAGCATCAACCTGTGCTTCAACATTCATACGAACTTTAAACAAACCCAAAAATCTGCCCTGTTTTTTAGCCCTAACTTCATAAGCCAACTTCGCACTCTCTCCAGAACCCACTTCCTTCAACTCAATCTCACATCCTTCTTCTGACAAACAATTATTCATTCTCAACTTTTCCAATGCATTTTCAGAAGCAACATCAGGCATAACTTTAACTTCAGAATTTTTCCCATTACTCATCCTAACCTTCAACCTAGTCCTGTTCTGCTGAATTTCCTCTTCTTCTAATTCACATTCACATTCTGCTTCAACTCCTCCAGATTCCAATTTAAATCTATTTTGAGCCATCTCACTCACTCTAATTTGCTCCCCATTTTCATTTGTGTAAACTCCTGAATGAACTCTGTTTCGGATTGTTTGACCAATCCCATTATCCTCACTTCCATCCTCTTTTTTTTGACCAGATACTTCAGAATCACCATCTTCTGATTCAGAACAATCCTCTGGACAATTACAAATATTCTCATACTCCTCTTCACAAACCCCATCACCACAAGCAATACATATTCCAAAACTTCCAGCAATCTGATCACAAACACCATCTATCACAAGTGTCTTAGGATTCTTACTCACAAGTCCTTCACAACATTCATAACCAGGAGACATTCCCTCACCCTTTTCAAGACAATCCAATTCATCAACTTTATCACTTCCACAATCTCCATTATAAAAACTCCATAACTCACAAAATGAACCATCATCAAAAATACAATCAGTATCATTATATGTATAACCCATATTCTCACAATAAATCGGAGCAGGATTAGGAATACCAGAAACCATAAAAACCATTCCAAAAATTAAAAACATAATCATCACTTTTTTCATATATCTTAAACCAAAAAAGAGTTTATAAAATGTTTGGTGGGTTCAAGATTGAAAATAATCAATCACAACTTTCCATATAACAAACCATTTTCAGAGATATCATAATAAAATCAATCATCTGTCATTAATAAAAATTATTATAATATTATGCCCCGTACAGGATTTGAACCTGCGACACCCGGCTTAAAAGGCCGGTGCTCTAACCAGACTGAGCTAACGAGGCATATAAATCATTATTCAAAAAGCATTTATAAATCTAATCATTAATCTCAACATGAATCTCTCCATCCCTCTTCTGAACAATTATAAAATAAAACATTTCATTATCTCTCAAATTAAAAAAATAATCCCTATCCAAAACACTAACAACAATTTCATCACCATGCAAAACAACATCAATCTCCTCTGAAAATGTTCCAAAATTCTGCCAATTAACATTCGCCCCAATCTTCGCATTTATCTCACCACTAATCGCACTCTGATATTTCATAGCTTTCAGATTATTCTTATCACCATAAACAAAAACAATATTGGAATCATCCGTCTTTCTCAAAAAATAAGGAGCAAACTCTGAATCAATAAAATTCTCAATAAGCAAATCAACATCCTGCCCATTATAAATACCATAATCAACAATTTCATAACTCTCTTTTTTCAAATCCTCTTCCAAATCATAAATCACCTTTGGCGAAGGTTTCACAGAAATCCAATTTCCCCTCGAACCCAAACCAATAACTGCAATTGAAATTATAATCGCTGCCAAAAGATAAACCTGCCCTTTTTTATTGTTCCAACTGAATCTAATATTAGGGATGTTGTTTCTAAGGTGGCGAGGCAGTTTCAGTTGGAACTTAAAAATGCCCTGCTTGCTAAGGTTGGAATTTTTATTCATAAATAAATAAATCACTAACCTATTAAATAGTTTTTGGAACCAGATAATTTAAAACCATCAATATCAAAATGCGAGGGGGAGGATTCGAACCCCCGAAGACACTAAGTCACAGGATCTTAAGTCCTGCCCCTTTGACCACTCGGGAACCCTCGCATATTTTTACCTAAATATTTCTACTTATAAACCTTTTGAAGTATTAATACTTTTTCTAAAAACTTTTCATCAATTTTAAGTAAGTAAAACTTCTATACTTAGCAAAATATACATTTATATTCGGGAAATTGGGAAATATATTTCTCATCCCGAAATTCTTTATAAAGATTTTTTGACGAATGTAACTTATGAGTGAATCAAAAAAGAGTCAAACAATAGAAAAATTCTCAAATTTAAAATTACTGAAAGGAGGTTATAAAAATAAATATAAAATGAAAAAGCTATTTAGCTTATTGGCTATGGCTATGTTAGTTGTTTCAGTTATGCCTATGATTTTGGGTGTAAGTGTCGGAACAGGTGTTACTCCAGACATTATCACAGAAGATTTTGAACCAATAGTTTGGATGTGTGATAATAGGATAGTGCTTGATGATGCAACAGAACCTGGAAGAGTATCACCAGATGGAACTGAATTAATCGAAAGAATAAACAATTATGCTTTCGAAGGTGAACAAATTCAATGGAATGTTCTTGTAATGGATAAGAATGGAAAAGAAAAAATTGAAGATGTTTTTGCAACAGTTGGTGATATTCAGGGAATAGGTAATGAAATAGAAGTTAATTGTCAGGAAACAAGTCCTTATTTTGTAAGAGATGTTGACGAAATTTGCGACGAAAAAGGATGTGCACCAAGAATTCCAGATTCATGTAATGCAAGAATTCTTGAAGAAAAATTGCACAAATTTAACAAAGACACTATGCAGTACTACGAATGTACTTTAACTGTTGAAACAGCAGATAGTATGTGGGGAGAGTACTGGGTAACTGTTGAGGCAATGGATTACGACGGCTATTCTGGAACAATGGATGAGAACGAATACTGGTATTTCAACCCATTTGTTGCATTAAGTATTGATGGAGACATGTGGTTTGAAGATGTAAGACCTGGAACAAGTTCTTATTCAGACACAATGTTAGTTGGAAATGATGCTGACCAAGGTTCAGGAGTTATGCTTGATATGTTTATATCAGGAACAGACTTCTACGACTCAGCAAGCAGTGGAGCAATGTGCCCTACTACAAATCAACTTGCATTGAGCAATTTCAGATACTTTGCTACAAACGGTGCTTACTCAACATCAAAAGATTTAGAGGAAGATGCTGTTAATGGAAACAGAAATTGCGATGCAGAAGGTTATTGTAATATAGAATATGGTATTGGTTTTAATGATCCAAATCCATTCTATGAAAATGCTGAAATACTTCAGGCACAGAAACAAGGACCTTACTATGTTGCAAACACACTAGCACCAGGCGCTGAAATGTCTATAACATTTAGACTTGATTTGCCAGAGCCATGTAACGGAGATTTTGACACAGGAAGTATTTACTTCTGGGGAGAAGCAATTTAAATTTTTATTTCTTTTATTTTTTTAATTTAGCTTCCCCTTTTTTAAAAAAAGGAGATGATTGAGATAAATCACACAAATCCTTTTAAATAAAGGAATAGACAAAATAAAAAAGAAAATGAAAAACACAAAAATCATCTTAAGTTTAGTATTAATTTTAACAATAACCCTAAGTTTCGTATCTGCTTATCAAAGATTATGTCTAACTTACGGACAATCAATACCTGATGAAGAGAATCCCTTAAAAACCTGTTACCACGATATATGTCAGATATGTGTTACAGACAACTATTATCCAACTGCACCTTACAAATGCAGAGATATAGAAGGATGCAAAATTTTAGGAAACAACTCCTCAATAGACCAAGAACCTCCAAATGTAACAATCAATTCTCCAATACAAGACGAAATATATAATTCAAGAAAAGTTTTATTTGACCTTGAATCTGAAGAACCTTTTTCTTTAACTTACATAGACAACATAAACGGAAGAGGAAGATGGAAAAGACTATCTTCATTAACAGAATCATTTTCAAGATATATAAGTTTTAGAGATGGATTAAATGACATAACAATAAAAATGAGAGACAGAAATTCAAATTCGGTTGAAAAAAAAGTACAATTTTATGTAGATTCAAAAGAACCAAGAATCTCAAAAGCAGAAACAGATTATCAGGGAAAATACATTGTAGAATTTAAAGAAGAAAATCCTGCAGCATTACTCCTCCATTTTGGAAATTCTTTAACAGGTTATCAGGTATTGCCTTTTAATTTAAGTAATTGTGTAGAAGAAAGAGGAAGACAAATTTGCGAAGAGCAAATAACATTTGATGAATATTTAAAAGTAATTACACCTTACAGCAATCAAAATATTGAATTCTGGTTTGAATTAATAGATATGGCAGGAAGCAAAGACGAAACAAAAAAAGAAGAATTTTTCGTAGATATATCTCTACCAGAAATAATTTACTTAAATTATTCATTTGACGATAGATATGTTTACTTAGATATAGAAATAAATGAATCAAGATTAGATGAAATAACATACATTGACACATTAGATTCAAGAGCAAGAGAAAGAAGCATTTGCAGACGAATGGAAGGAAACAAATGTACTGAAAGATTATCTTTCAGAGACGGAGAGCATAATCTGACTATTTTTGTAAAAGATGAGTCAGGAAACAAAGTTTCAGAAACCATCAACTTTTTTGTTGACTCAAAAGAACCAAGAATCTCAAAAACAGAACCTAAAAGAGGTTTTGCATCAGGAATATTTGAAGTAGAATTCAGAGAAGAAAATCCAGTTGAATTAATTTTATACTATAAAAACCAGTCAAAAACAGAACAAAAAACCCTTAATTTAAGTGAATGTCTTGAAGGCAGAAGAGGATTTTCATGCAATACCAATGTTGATTTAACAGGATATACAGAAATAAAATACTGGTTTGAATTAACTGATTTAGTAGGAAACAAAGCAGAAAGCAAACCAGTCATCTTAGATGTTGACACAACTCCTCCAGAATTATTAAATCCAGATACATTTTGGGAAAAAGAAGATAGGAATGTTTATGTTTCTCTTGAAATAAAAGAAGAAAATTTTGAAAGTGCTTATTATATTGACAGAAATGACAGAAGACCAAGATGGAGAAGATTATGCAATAGATTAGATGAAAACAAATGCGAAAAAAGATTAAGATTCAGAAACGGAAATCATTCAATTGATATACAGATAAATGACGAAGCAGGAAACTCAATAGGAACAAATTTTGAAGTAGATATTTAAAATATAAATACTTAAAAAAGAAATGATTACAGAAGCAAAAAAACCAACTAATAGAGATGGATTCAGAAATTCATCTTATTTAGAACAAAGAGAACTTCTTAGAACAGTTTGCATACATGATTATAGAATTGGAATGCTCCAAAGCCATGGAATTTCATTATCAGATTTACAAGAAACATGTGCGAATGACTGCGGACATCATCAATGCAAAAATGAATCTCTAACTGATTATTTAGAAAAGCATCATTTTAGAAGGTGATTTTAACTTCCCAACAAAAATTATTTTTTTAACATCACTATGTGCGACCACTAGACATATGTCTGTAGGTTATACACACCCCCTCAACTCTGAACACCCTTTACACTCCCACTAACTCTCTCAACCCTCAAATCCCTGCCACTCATAAAAAAACAAGCTCTGACTTTATCAATCATTTTCCTATTAATGCTCAAAACCAACTTCCCACTACCTGAAGAAATAACATTAGGACAAACATCAGCATAACCGATAACACCCAAAAACTCCAAAATAATCTCCTCAACAGCATTCTTATTAGCATCACTGCCCTTTATCAAAAGATACCTTTTATTCTCTCTATGCGATGGTTTCAAAGCTTTCATAATCTAACAAACAAAACCAGGTTTAAATAGATTACCTATACTATAGAATAAAACCAAAACATATAAATCATCCTAAACAAATTTCATTTTAACCACCTTTTCATAAGGCATATAAATTCTAGAAGTTCCCGAAGGGAACCTGTTTATATGCCCCCTTTCTTGATATATAAAAATAGGAAATTAATATTTAAATATATTACTGCAAACAAAAGCCCTTCAACAAAATTAACATTCCTTATCTGAATAAAATAATAAAGTGAAGTAAACAACCCTGCCAAGAAACCTGTAAAAGCAATCATACTTGTAGAAATTTCCATAATAAATCCTTTATCCATTACCAAAAATAAACTCAATAAATATAAATATTCGCAATACAATCACCATTAATTTCACCACAGAAACCTTTTAAAACCTCAGAATCTATATAATTTTAGGTGATTTAAATGGATTCAGATGAACTTCCCGAAGAAATGATTGATGAAGATATGGAATAACATATCCTATAACAATTATTCTTATAAATATTCTATATTTAGATATAAATGAAATTCGCACATATTGCAGATTCCCATTTAGGAGCATGGAGACAACCAGAACTCCAAAAACTAAACTTAGAATCTTTCTCAAAAGCAATAGACATCTGCATAGAAGAAAAAACAGATTTCATCTTATTTACAGGAGATTTATTTGATTCAGCATTTCCTCCAATAGAAATTCTAAAAGAAACATTTGCAGAATTCAAAAAATTAAAAGATTCAGGAATAAAATCCTATGTAATAGCAGGTTCTCACGATTATTCAGTTTCAGGAAAAACTTTTTTAGAAGTTCTGGAAAAAGCAGGATTCTGCGAAATAACAAAATTTGAAGAAACAGAAGAAGAAATAATTCTAAAACCAATACCTCACGAATCTTGTCTCATTTATGGTTATCCAGGAAAAAAATCAGGACTTGAAATACCTGATTTAAAAAAAATAAAAATAACCGAACCCTATGAAAGCAAATTCAGAATCCTCATGCTCCACACAACAATATCAGAAATAGAAGAAATGAAAAATCTTCCAATAGAAACAATATCATTAAACGAAGTGCCAAAAGCAGATTATTATGCCTTAGGACATATTCACATAAACTTTGAAAAACAATTAAATGAAAAACCAATGATTTACGGAGGCCCTACTTTCCCAAACAACTTCAAAGAACTGGAGGAATTAAAACACGGAAGTTTTTACATAGTTGATGTAAATGGATATACAAAATGCACAAAAAAAGAAATTCCAATAAAACAAACAGAATTAATAGAATTAGAAATTGAAAACAGCTTAATCGGAACTCAAACAATTCTAAAAGAACTAGAATCAAGAGAGCTAAAAGACAAAATAGTTTTACTAAAAATAAAAGGAAAACTAAAACAAGGAAAAACCTCTGACATAAAATTCCAGGAAATAGAAGATTATCTGAAAAACAAACAAGCATACTCATTTCTAAAAAACACCTCAAAACTTGAACAAGAAAAACAAGAAATGGAAATTCAATTAGACAGCAAAGAATCTGAAAAAATCGAAGAAGTTTTAATAAAAAAATACGAAGCAAACAACGAATCTGATTTTAACAAATATATTTTTCCACTTATCCAATCTCTGAATATAGAAAAACAAGAAGGTGAAAAATCAACAATATTTGAACAAAGATTATTTGGCGAATTAGGAAAGGTTTTAGGAATTGAGTTTTAAAAATTTATCTTAGGAACACTATGCCTCGGAGCAATAACTCTATTATAAAATCTTAATAAACGAACTCTTGAAGAATATTCATAAACAAAAATTTTATCAATAAGATGATATGCTCCCTTATCTAAAAGATATCCTAAAAAATCAGCTTCTTCAGCTGTTCTCAATACCTCATCCTGATTTCTAAAAATATTTCTTGAATAACTAGAATTCAAAAATTCCTCCATAAAAGAACATCCCCAAGCTCTTGCATCAGGATCTGTATCAAAATTAATCAACTGAAGTGTTTATGATAAGACTATTCAACATACTCTTTTTCATAAATATCCAAGGAAAGAACACATTATAAACTTAACCACAATCATCTTTATAAAATCCTTTTAATAAATAAAAAATGCTTTTAAAAAAAATTCATATTAAAAACCTAAGAAGTTATAAAGAACAAAAAATCACATTCCCAAAAGGTTCTACACTTCTTTCAGGTGATATTGGTTCTGGAAAAACCACAATTCTTTTAGCAATAGAATTTGCATTATTCGGACTCCAACCCTCTCAAAAAGCAACTGCACTTTTAAAAAATGGAGAAGAAGAAGCAAGTGTTACATTAAATTTTGAAATAGAAAATAAAGAAATCACAATAGAAAGAACTCTAAAGAAAAAAGGAAAATCAATAGGACAAGATTATGCATCAATAACAATTGATAATGAAAAATACGAAGCAAGCATAACAGAGGTAAAAAACAAAATTCTTGAATTGTTAAACTATCCAAAAGAATTCTCTAAAAAAACCAACCTTTTATACAAATTCACAGTTTACACACCTCAAGAAGAAATGAAACAAATAATCCAGGAATCAAGAGACATAAGATTAAACACATTAAGACATGTTTTCGGAATTGACAAATACAAACGAATACAGGAAAATTCCTCAATTTTAGCTTCAAAATTAAGAGAAAAAATAAGAATAAATCAAACACTCATCTCTGAATTAGATAAAACTAAAGAAAATTTAATAGAAAAACAAACCTTCTTTCAAACTCTAAAACAAAATCAAATAAAAATAAACACAGATTCAGAAAATGCAACTAAAAATAGACAGGAAAAAGAAAACCTTCTTAATGCAATACAGGAAAAAATAAATGAAAAAAAGAAAATAGAAACTGAAAAAGAAAAATCAGAACTAATGAAAAACGAAAAATCAAGACAAATAATATTTAATCAGAATTCATTAAAAAATATCCAGGAACAAATAAAACAAAACGAAAACATAACTTTCAACAAAGAAGAATACGATTCATTAGACCAAAGAATAAACTTTCAGGAACAAAAAGAAAATGAAATACAAAAAGAATATTTAGACATAATAAGCAGAATAAACTCTTTAAATTCAAAAAAATCCGAAATACAGGATTTAAAAAACAAAATTTCAAATTTAAGAGAATGTCCTACCTGCCTTCAACAAGTAACAGAAGAATACAAAAACAATATTTTTTCAAATGCAGACAGTGAAGAAAAACAAATATTCAACACTCTAACAAAATTAACTGAAAAAAGAAACGAATTAATTCAAAAAATTGAAGAAACAAAAAAACAAAAAGAAGAATTCAAAAAAAGAAAATCAGAATTAGAACTCATAAAACTAAAAATTGATTCATTAAAAGACAAAAAAGAACAAAAACAGCAAATTGAAAATCAAATAGCTTCACTAAAAAAAGATTTAGAACATTTTGATGAATTAATTAAAAAAACAGAAATTTCAATAAAAGAATATGAAAAATATGATGAGATTTTTAGAGAAAAGGATGAAGAATTAAAAAAAGCAAAAACAACTGAAAATGAATTATTAATTAAAAAAGCAGAAATAAACAAGGAAATTCAATTCACAGAACAACAAATTCTTGAATTAGACAAACAAATAAAAGAAAAAGAAAAACTTCAAAAAAACATAGAACTTTTAAGAGCACTTGAATACTGGATTTCCAATGATTTTTTAAATTTGATACTATTCACAGAAAAACAAATAATGATAACATTAAAAGAAGAATTTTCAAGATTATTCTCAACATGGTTTTCAACACTTGTATCAGATTCTCTAACAGCAACACTTGATGATGATTTTTCACCAATAATTATGCAACAGGATTATGAATTAGATTATGCATTCCTAAGTGGTGGAGAAAGAACTGCAATAGCACTTGCATACAGATTATCCTTAAACCAAGTTATAAATTCAATTTTAAGTAACTTAAGAACATCAAATATAATCATTCTTGATGAACCAACAGACGGATTCTCAACACAACAATTAGACAAAATGAGAGATATTCTAAACCAATTAAACATATCTCAATTAATTTTAGTAAGCCATGAACCCAAAATAGAAAGTTTTGTTGATAATATAATTAAAATAAAAAAAGACGGAGGAGTTAGTCAGGTAGATTTCAATTAACAAGTAGCAATAACTCTTTTAGCATCTCTTATTTTTCCAAACCTCATAAACCTCTAATAACTCAAAATCCACTTTTTTAAAACCTTTTCTTATAAAATCAAAACCCAATTTCTTACACTCTCCAAGTATCACTTCAGGACAACTCAAAGAAGAAAACAACAACAAAACCCTGCCTTTATCACTCAAAAAATCCCCAACCCCCCTCAAAAATCTAACAATCACTTCACAACCTTTAACACCTCCAGTAGTATTCCTCTGACTACCTAAGGGCTCCCTTTTATCCAAGGGCAAATAAGGAGAATTAAAAACAATCAAATCAAATTTACTCCTAACATTAGAAAATAAATCACTTTGAATAGCATTCAAACTCTTCTTTTTCAATTCAGAAACAACATCCTTAGAAATATCAACACATAAAACATTCTCAAATCCCATTTCAATACAACTATGACCCAAAATACCAGAACCCGAACCCATATCCAAAATCCTAATATTTTCATCTCTACCCTTCAACCATTCTTTCAAACAATCTTGTATTAACCACGAATCCTCTGCAGGTGAATATATTTCTACCATATTCAAAAAGATTCTCAACTCTACTTAAATCTATGCCCTTCTCAAACAAACTTCAACCACTAAAAAATCCAAGAATACTTTCTCTAAAAAATATACTGAAAATTAAAACACCAACTAACAAAATTAGTATAATAAGCAAAATTATTTCCTTAAAATAAGATTTTTTTTCTTTCCCACTCACTTCAATTTTATTAAGAGGTTTTGCTGGAAAACCACCTCCTAAATTTGGAGGAACTTTTCCACCTTTAAAATTACCCTGAACACCACCACCACCTTGCCCACCACCTAAACCAGCACCACTCTGAACACCACCACCTTGCCCACCAACACCACCACCACCTTGCCCACCACCTAAACCAGCACCACCCTGAACACCACCACCTTGCCCACCAACACCACCAGAACCACCCAACTGCCCTATAACACCTTCACCACCTCCTGCTCCTTTAGGCATTTGAGAATTTTGATTATTCATAGCATTTTCCATTGATTGTCCTTGTTGTCCTCCAACCTTCTGCCCTGAAGCCGAATTTTTCTGAACCTCAACATTACTTGGAACAGGAACTTCAGGAGGAGGTCCTCCCACACTCTCTTTCTTTTTCCGACCAAATAATTTAGAAAAAAATCCCTTTTCTTCAGGCATTATCAACTGCTCTTCATCACTTGCTTCAACCTGTCCAATAACACCACCACTAACATATTTAGATGCATCCTGAACCTCATTAGCATCATAACCTGAATTAATCAAAGTCTGAACAGCAACCTGCAAACTCTCTCCATGTTCAACAGCATTTTTCAAAGATGTCACAATCTCTTCTTTTACCATTTTTTATCTTCTAATAATTTTTTAATTTCCTGAAAACCAAAACCAAGAATAATCCAACTTTCAAAAATTCTATTATAAAATAAATATATCCCTAAAACTAATAGTAAAAATAACAAGATATTCAACACCCAATTAAATACTCTCTTCAAAATATTTTTTTCAACCATCTTACAAATCCACTTTTCCACCATCATTTAATAAATGAAGATTTTTAGGTTTGTAACCTAATTCACGAGCAAGTTCCATCATTGGTTCAATTTTATCATGCGAACCATGAGCTGGAATAATATGTTCTGGATTAAGCATATTCACAAAATCCCTCAAATCCTCACGACCAGCATGCCCACTAACATGAATATTATTAAAAATCCTCGCACCTATTTTTTTCAACTTATTATCTAAAACTTCTCTATTTTCAATATTGGTAGGAGCAGGAATAACTGATGAAGAAAAAACAACATGGTCATTTTTCTGAATTTTAAAAGGCAGTTTATTCCGAGCCAATCTATCCAAAATACTACCTGGTTCACCCTGATGTCCCGTGCAAACAACCATATACTTTGTTTTTTTCTGAGCAACATTATTCAACTTTCTCTCTAACTGCTTTCTGTAACTCCCAATCTCAATATCTTTTCTAAAAGGACACAAATCAACCTTTGAAGCAGCAGAAACATATTTATTCAAACTCCTTCCTAAAAAAACAACTTTCCTGTCAAGCATTTTACCAAACTCCACAATAGACTTTAATCTTGCAATATGCGAAGAAAATGTAGTCACAATCAAACCATTATTACTATTTTCAGTAGTCAATAAAACTTCTTCTAAAAGTGTCCTTGCAACCTTCTCACTCGCAGTTTTCCTCTCATCACCTGAATAAAGAGAATCAACAATTAAAACCTTAACACCCTCTTTAGCAATCTCTTTCATTTTCTCATAATTCGGTTTTTTACCCAAAATAGGATTATCATCAAGTTTAAAATCATTAGCATAAAGAACAATCCCTTCAGGAGTATGCAATGCTACAAGCGAAGTCTGCAGAGTTGAATGAGTTATATTAATAAAATCAACTTTATACTTCCGATTCTTTCCCTGAACATAACAAAATGAATTTGGTTGTATTGTTCTCAAATTATTTTTAAGCTGAATTTTTTCATCCTTCAAAAGAGTTTTCAAAACTTCAATAGTATAAGGAGTTCCAATAACATCAGCATTATATCTGTAAGCAAGAAATGGAATAGCACCAATATGGTCAAGATGAGCATGACTCGGGATTATTGCCCGAACTTTAGACCTTAATCCAAGTTTATCCAGCAAAATATCATTCGGAACAGCTTTTATTGAACGAAGTTTTTTTTCACTATAAGCTTTTTCTGTTTCTTCAAGTTCAACAATAGGGGGCAAAAAAAACCCACAATCAAACAAAATCACATCATCACCCAAATCCACAGCAGTCATATTCTTACCCACTTCATTATAACCACCTACTGCATAAATTTTCATTTTCTTCTCCTTTTTACTTATTAAACTATTTAAACTACTTTAAATATGTTTGTTTTGGAAGATACCTTTTCTTGTGCATCTTATCACTTTTAATTATAAGATAACTTTCTATTGGAAAACTAGTCCTTATATCCTTGATTATCTCAATTTCTTTCAAACTCTCAACAAAAACCAAAACCTGATACTCTCCAATAAGTTTAACAAATTTAACAATATTTTTGTTATTTTTAGCATAATCATTAAATTTATCAATATCCTTCACACCCCCTTCACCTGAAAACCTAAGAAAAATCATCTGCCGATTCACACTCAATTTCAAATGATTAAAAACAGCACCATAGCCCTTTATAATAAACTTTTTTTCAAGAGATTTCTTAATTTTAATAACAGACTTAACATTCATTTTCAGAGAATCAGAAATATCAATAATTTTTTTTTCAGGAAAATCAACAAGTTCATCAAGAACCTTTAATTCATTTTCATTAAGTTCTTTCAACTCCCTATCACCTGAAAGAATCACATCCCTATTGCAATATTTTTTTGTAAGATATCTGCGAGAATACTCTCTTATAACTATTATTGGAAAAACAAAAGTAGTTCTTAACTTTTTAAAAAACTTATAAATTATCTCTGAATGAATCTTATTAAAAGCAGACAAATTCAAACACGAATACTCAACAATCAAATCAATACCCTCTTTACCCTCTTCTATTGCAATTATAGAATCAACTTTTTTCAATTCATCAACAATCTCTTTTCTTGTATAAGAATCATTCTTTAAAAAATTAAAACCAACAATCACATTAGTATAACCTAACTTAATAGCATCAACAAGAACAGCAGGACTAATAATCTTCTTTTTCCTAAAAGTATTCAAAAGATAAAATGCAGACTGCTGACTGGCTCCAATTTTTTTACCCAATTCTTTAGTTGTTATCCGAGAATTTTCAGAATACTCAAATAATAATTTCTTAATTTTTGTTTTCATTTTCTTTAATTTTATTGAAAACAAAAGTCTGAAATTTTAATTTCTTAATTTTTGTTTTCATTTTCTTTAATTTTATTGAAAACAAAAGTCTGAAATTTTAATTTCTTAATCTTTGTTTTCATTTTTTGTAAAAAAGTTTTATTTATTTATAAATCTTTCCCTTTTTACAAAAAAACACTTAAGATATTTTAAATAGTTTTTTTACATGTTGTTACTAAGAGGTAAAACATTAGAATGACAAACGGAAATTATAGAATAAAAAATGGAAGAGGAGCAATTGGAATTGTTCCTGAAAGAAGCAAGGAGATATTTGGAGATTCATATTCTGATTTAGAGAACAGAGCAAAAGTTCTTATCTATATTGATGAAGAAGGATTAGATAGAGAAGGAGATTCTACAAGATATCTGGCAGGAATAATGGCATTAGATTCTTATTTTAAAATTGCACTATCAACAACACCTAATCCAAATTTAGCTGAACAAGCAGACATAGTTTTAGTGAGATTTGACCCTCCAATAAGAAAAGACTTTTTAGATGAATTAGAAAAATACAATAATGGAAGAAGATTATTTATAAATTCACCTGAATCTCAAAAATATTTTGGAAACAAAAATTATCTTGAAGATATTGCAAGAGAAAATCCGGGAATTTTGCCAGCAACAATTGCAGATTCAGATTCAGAAAGACTTGCAGAATTTATGTATTTAAGAATAAAAGAAGGAGATGAAAAATTAATCTACAAACCAGCTAATGGTTTTGGTGGAAACGGAATAGAAAGAATAAACTTAAATGAACAAAATTTTGAAGATTTAGTTTCATTATGTAACAGATTAACTGAAAATAAAACTAAGCCAGCAATTTTACAGGAAAACATTCCAGGAATTTATGGAGATAAAAGAATTCATGTAATAAATGGAGAACCTTATGGTGCAGTAATGAGAGTTCCAGACATAGGTGAATTTAGATGCAATGTAAAACAAGGAGGTTCTCTTCAAAAAACAGAATTAACAGAAGATGATTGGAGAATTGTGGATTCAATAAACCCTCTTTTAAGTAAAAAAGAAGTTTATTGGGCTGGAATAGATGTCTTTTATTCAGGAGATGAGGAATTTCCTCAAACTTATTTAGGAGAGATTAATGCAGTAAGTCCTGGATGTTTAGTGGGAGTTGATTTGTCAAGAGGAAATTATGGAGATAACGGAATAGCATCAGAAATAGCAGAACAAATTAAAGCAGATATTCAAAATAAATGTTTAATGGAGGCAATAGCAGTTTAAAATGATAGCACCAAGAAATAATTACTCACAAGAACAAGAAGAAAAACCCTACCAACCAGAATTCAGAATAAAAAGAACAACTGTGAGGGACTTTGACGGAGATTCTATAAATGTAGTTTCAATTATACCTAATAGAATAGAAGGTGAAGATTATATTCCAAAATGGTAATAAATCTAAAACATTACTCACAAAAAAAAGGAAGTTCAGCTTGTGGACCAGTTTCTCTTAAAATGATTTTTCAATATTATGGAAAAAAAATTCCAATTCAAAAAATAATAAAACAATGCAATCCAGTAAAAGGAAGAGGAACAAGCCACAAAATCCTCATTCAAACAGCAAGAAAAAATAATTTCAGAGTTAGTGCAAAAAACAATTCTTCAATAAATGAAATAAAAAAATTCATAGACAAAAAAATCCCTGTCCTTGTAAATTATATAAACCCTCAATCCCAAAGAGGACATTATTCAGTTATAAAAGGATATACAAAAACTCATTTAATTTTAGCAGACCCTTCTAATGGAAATAATTTTAAAATAACCTTCAAAAAATTCAACAAAAACTGGTTTAATAAAAAGAAAACTTCTAAAAAATGGAGAATGGTATTGAAAAATGGAAACTCAAACACAATAGAAAAACATTGAGGCAATTGTTCATGACATGAATTTCCAGAAGACAATTTAACCAATCAATTACTATACTCCCGAATAAGAACTAAATTAATTTATACAACAATTAAAAATTCTCAAAAATATTTAGAAGATTAAACGTCTCGGGAAGGACTCGAACCTCCGACATCACGGTTAACAGCCGTGCGCTCTACCAACTGAGCTACCGAGACTTAATATTTCAAAAATTAATTGGTATTTAAATTTATCCACAATCCAAAATTACTGTGTAGAAGCAAGGACATATCTTACTTTAAATTACTTTATTTACATTTGATAAATTATCCAACATACATGAACAATCTATGAATTATCCCTTACATATTACCAATATCAAGAAAAATTAGAGTTAAACTTGTTTTCCTTAATTTTCTAAAAAAAGTTTCATCCTTCTTAAAATAGGTCTCAGGAGTCCACACAGCAAAATCACCAAAAAACTTATATATCTCCTTTACCTTATAAAAACAATCAAATACAGAGAGTTCTAAAATGAAATTCAGAAAAATAACTCCAATTAATGAAAAATCTGCACCTGATGAATTTTTAAATACAGAAATAGATTTATCAGACAGCGAGATAGAATATGAAATAAAAGACAAACCTATTTTATTAAATGGTGATTTCAAGAGAGAAGAAAAAATATCCTAACCTAAAATTTAAATAATCTATTTTCTAAAATATATAATGGTGAAAAAACCAATAAAAAGAGGACCCAGCAAAGCATTAACAACTTGGATAATTATAATACTTCTTTTACTAATAATTCAGACAATGTTGATTTTCCTAATAGGTTTCAAACTAACCCAAATACCAGGACAAATAAATTCAACAGAATATCAATTAAATAAAAAAATAGAATTAAATAATGCTGAAATAAATAGTAAAATAAAAGAATTATCAAATAATCTAATTGAAATCGAAAGTGATTTTTCAGAAGAAATAAATTACATTAAAGCAGAATCAGGTTCTGATTTTTCAGGCATTATTAATTTAGCAGTTAAATCAATTGTAAGTATTCAGACAGACCTTGCACAAGGAACTGGTTTTATAATTTCACCAAAAGGTTATGTAATAACAAATGCACATGTTCTTGCAGGAGCAAGATATGCAACTGCAATAACCTCTGAAAGAGAAGCAAAAGATATGGAATTCATAGGATACAATTCCTTGCTTGATTTAGCATTACTAAAAATAGATGGAACCTTACCCCATTTAGAATTAGGAAATTCTAATGAAATAAAAGTAGGTGAAAAAGTAATTGCAATTGGAAATCCTTTAGGTTTATCTTTTTCAGTTTCAGAAGGAATAATTTCAGGAGTTAACAGAAAAGGAGCAAATCAAATACCTGCCTACATACAGACAGATGCGGCATTGAATCCTGGAAATTCAGGAGGCCCCTTAATTAATTCAAAAGGACAGGCAATTGGAATAAACAATTTCAAATTAGTAGGTGAAAGTTTAGGATTCGCTTTAGAAAGCAATTACATAAAAGAAGCAGTCAATATGATTGCATCTGAAAACCTAAACCAAACAATAATATCCTAATTTGTTCTAACTTTAAAATGACAACAAATAGAAAGATTTATAAACCCTTTTTACAGCACTTATGTATAAAATATGTAATAAAACAAAAAAATGACATACAATACAGATTTCCCAGAAGAAGATGATGAAGAATATAAAGGTTCAGACTTAGAGTTTGACCCAGGATATTATTCAGATGCATATTCAAAAGCAGAAGAACATCAAAGAAAAATAGATGAAGCCCTTGAAAATTGGGACTATGAACCTGAAAGAAAACCTGATATAGAGGATAATAAACCCTTTATTCAAGATTACATTGCAGAAGCAGAAAATTATTATGAATCTAAAAGAGATGAAGATTTAGAATCTCAGGCAGAACATGAGGATGATGAACTTTATAGGGAATTAGAGAAAATCTTGAATGATTCTCCTAGAATAGAAACTCCTGACATATGGCAAGATGATGGATTAGGTTATGATATCCCAAATAATGAAATTTATGCATTAAGAGAATTAGATTTAGAAGATTACGGATATGACTTGGATGATAGTTATTATGATTCATTCCAAGATTCTCATAATCCAGAACAAATCCCGAAAAACCCAAGATAACCAAGAATTCTAAAAATGCAAAATAAAATCACAATAACAAAGAAAATTGCAAAACACGGAAAACAAGCAGTTATAGTTATACCAAAATTTCTCCAAGACATCTTAAAACCCGGAACATTAGCAGAGATTAATATAAATATTTTAGGTAAAAGCATTTACTAAGCCCTTTTCTATCACTCCAACAGAGTAAAATAACACTCCAAAGATTTAAAAACTAAAAAACTTATTCTATTTTAATTAAATTAGGTATGTTTGAAAATGGAAGAAGAAATGGAAACAACTGAAGAAACTTCAGAAGAAGGTTCTGAAGAACCTGAAGAAGAATCTGGAAGTACGGATTCAGGTGAAGAATCTGGATCAGAAGAAATGAGTTCAGAAGATTCATCAGAATCTGAAGAAATGGATTCAGGTGAAGAATCAGAAGGTTCTGAAGAAGAATCTGGAAGTACGGATTCAGGTGAAGAATCTGAAGATTCATCAGAATCTGAAGACATAGACTCAGATGAAGAACCTGAAGAAGAGTCTGAAGAAGAATAATTTTTATTTTTTTATTTGCTTCTTTAGATTAATTATTTAAAGTTTATAATTGCAACATTATTTTTCTTATTGATTTCTTTTATTTTATTATCACTATCTATAACAAATTTAATTTCTTCTGAATTTCTGTAGAGAAGATTGAGATTTTTAATATCAAGTGTTATTCCTGCACCAAATCCAATCTCCTCTAAATCAATAGTTTTAACAAGTTTGTCTCTTTCAAAAATACTAAGAGTTGTGCTTGATGCAACAACACCTGAATTTTTAATTGTAAGATTAAAATCAAGTCTTCTTCCTTCCCTAACTGCACTTAAATTCTTAAAATAAAAATCAGGCAAATTCTCTTGAGAATATAGAATATTCAATTCCCCAACAATACTTTCATCAAGAATCTGTTCACAGGACTCTAAATAAGGATACATTAAACTGCCCTTATTTTCAGTATGATTAAATCCAAAAACATGCATAAGCTCATGCAACTCTACATGAGGATAATCACATTTATCAATTTTAGAATTATCCGAATTATAAAGCAAAATAATCCCTTCATTAATAATATTATATCTTCCTGTCTGAACAATCTCTTTTGCACCACCCTCTCCAGCAATAAAGTGAGATTCATCAATATCAAGATTAATCTCTGAACATGAAATTTCAATATCAGGATTTATTGAATCTTCATAAAAACTCAAAGGAGTCCTGCTTTCAACAATATGAAATGCATCAAAAACATTATCCTTCTTACTTTCCTTACAATTAATATCAATAGAATAAGAAATATTATTATGATTAAATTTCATATTTGGATAAAACTGTCTTGCAGAATAATTCTTACCTGTCAAATCCTGTCCTTTTATCATAACAAGTCCCTTAACACTTTCTCCAGGAAGATTCAAATAAAGTAAATAAACAAGAAAAACCAGAACAACAAACAACAAAAACAAAAAAATCAAAGCCAAAACCAACCCAGTCGAATCTTTCTTTTGCTCACCTTTTCCAACAACCTCTTTTTTAACCATAATTAAATAAACAAATTGATTTTTTAAATCTATCATACAGAACTTACAGGCATAAGTCATAGGAGTGCAAATTAATAAGACCTGCCTCACTATTAGAAAAGTGCACACCTGCAATACTTATCTTACTTACATATCTCTTAATTTTTACCAGATATTAATAAAAAATAAATTCAGGTTAGCGAAGCTCCTAAAATTTATGTGTAAATAAAATAATTCAACTTACAACATATGTTTAGTGGTCGCACATTTAAATCTATCAGAACATTTAAAAACACCCTCTTTCTCTAATTAATATGGCAAATCAAGGAATTCATATGCCTTCAAGTTTCGGAGGATTAATGAGGTATAATGAAGAATATAAAAGCCGTTTTATGTTTAGCCCTGCACAAGTCGTCCTATTCATAATTCTTATAATAGCATTTGTAGCAATAATGAAAATTTTCTTTCCAATAGCATAATCAAACACAATAATACTTTTTAACTCTGAATTCAATAAATACTATGCTTGAAGAATTTGCAACAGTTGAAGAACTAAAAAATAAGGAATATAGAATAATAACCTTTAACCAGCCAGAACAAGCAAACTCCAACTACACAATAACATTTAAACAAGCATTAGATGACTATTTGAAAGATAATCCCTGCAATTATTGTTTAGTATTGCCTGATATTTCTCCTTTAAGATTAATTCCTCAACTCAAATTATTCGGAATAAAATATCTTAAGATAAAGGGAAAAAAACTCGCACTAGTTCCTGGAAACAAAGAAACATCACAAGCAATCAAAAAAAGATCCTACGACTATCTTTTTGAAACATTTTCTTCAAAAGAAGATTATTTATTAGAATTATTATTTAAAGACAGACCTTCAGATGAATCAAGAGAAGATTACTTAAGATCTCTATTGCAATAACATTTAAAAATCCTTTCTCATTTACATATTCAAGATGTTCAGTGGACTAAATCCTAAAAAGATGCAGGCAATGATGAAACAGATGGGCATTGCTCAGGAAGAGATTGATGCTCAAAAAGTAATTATTGAAACACCTGAAAAAAATATAATAATTTCAGAACCCTCTGTTGTGAAAATCAAAATGCAAGGACAGGAAAACTTCCAAATTTCAGGAGAGATTTCAGAAGAAGAATCAGAAAAAGAACCAGAAGAAGACAAAACAAATGAAGATATTCAAACAATCATTGAAAAAAACGGAATTTCAGAAGAAAAAGCCAAAGAAGCATTAGAACAGGCAAATGGCGATTTAACTGAGGCTTTGATTAATTTGAGTTAGTTATTCAGAGCAAAAACAAACTGCACACTTTAGTGTGCAGTCAGTCTCTTCAGAAATTAAGATTTCTGACTCACCAAAACCAATGCAAACCTGCACATTTATGTGCAGGTTCAAAACCAAAGGTTTTAGTGATATCAAAACACCAGAAACATTTTCTCATAACAACATTAAATAATTATATTGTATAATTATAACATGATACAACTTAAAACAAAACTTAGAAGATGGAGAAATTCATTAGAGTAGTTATACCTCAAAAAGTGATTGAACAGGAACAAACAAAAGAAGGAGAAGATGTAGTTCTATTATTCAAAAAACAAGACAATAACATTTTAGAAGAAATCTTTGGAACTCAAGAATTCAGCAAACCAACAGACAAATTATTAAAAGAAGTCGACAATGAATTAGAAAATGTCTGAAGAAACCTTTCTGTATAATTATACGCTGATTGAAATAACCAGAGGCAATGAAAATTATAAAAATTACCTTAACAAAAAAATAATCATAAACAACTTTATCTTTGCTGAACTTTGTTATGTTTTAAAAAGAGATAACTATCCAAGTCCTGGAAAATATCTTGAAAGATTTACTAAGTTCATTGTTCACACAAGTCCCGAAGCAATCAGAAAGGCAATGATATTTAGATTTGAAAACAAAGAAAAAAGAATGTCAATGACTGATTGCATATCTTATTTTATGGCAAAAGAACTAGGTATAAAATTTCTTACAGGAGATAAAGAATTTGAGAACAGAGATAATGTTGGATTTGTTAAGAATTGATTGACTACCCTTTATAAACTAAAAATATATTACATTATTAACACATTCCTTTTTCATAATAAATAACTCTTTCATCATTGCATGCAAAACAAGAATTAGAATATTCCTTTCTACAAGAAGAATCTTCACATCCGGATTCTTCACTAAAATAACCACAAACAGGTTCATAAATTTCTATACAAACATCAGCATTTCTCTGTTCAGGCATGCAATATATTTTAGAATCCCTTAAAATTTCAGAATAAGTAGTATTAACTATTCTTCCAGATTCAAAATCAAACCTCATTTCAACAGATTCAACATTCAAAGGAGCTTTCCCCTCATTAACCCCGTACTGATAAACAATAATCCAGCACATTTCACAATCTCTCGAAGAATTTTGAATCAACTCAGGATTTTCACCTTCATACAAATTATAAGAATGTGAATTAACAACTCTTTGTCTAGCCAAATCAACAGCATCATTAATATTATCAGCATCAATCTGAACAACTCTTTCAACTGGATAAAAATTCAAAACACCAATTAAAAACAAAACAAAAATCCCAGCTATTGCAATGATTACAATAATGAAATAATCTTTTTCCATAAATAAACAATAAAAAGAAGTTTTTATATTTTTGCAAACATTATTATCTTTTTAGTAACAATTTCGAGATAGCACTTTAAAACCGAAAGATATATAAATACTAAATGTATTCAAATAGTATGCAACTTAGAATAAAGGATGAAACTCACCTTGCAATGACAAAACTAAAAGAACAGCTTTTGTTAGATTCTTATGATGATGTTATTTGGCATTTTATAGAACCTTTTCTTCCTTTGTCTAATGAAAGTGAAAGTTTAAGGAGAGAAGCTTTAGATGAGTTTAAAAAAGGAGAAACAATTTCTTTTGAAGAAATTTTAAAGGAGCATGAAAAAAATTAATAAATTAATTTTTATGCATTTTCAACATAAGAGGTATGTTTTCAGATGAAAAAGATTGAGTTCTCTTCAAAAGTAAAAAAGAAATATTTTAAATTACCTTTTAATATGAGAAATTTAATTAATTCAAAATTAAAAGATTTACAAGAAGAAAAAAGAGTTGATATAAAAAAATTACAGGGCTACAAAAGCTGTTTTAGATTAAGAATTGGAGGATACAGGGTTTTGTTAGAGTTAAGAAATAATATCTGGATTGTATTTGATATAGATACAAGAGAAAAAGTTTATGGATAATAGGCACATAAGGAATCGAACCCGGAATGCTCTGCTCCCAAAAGCATTTTCTTGTTTTAATACTTTAACTGAAAATACTTTTGCTCGGTGTAATATAATTTTTTCTTTTAATGTCGAGTCTTTAATTTTAGAAAAAATTCTTTTGAATCTTTCTTCAAAAATTAACTCTACCATTTTTTCATTTCATTTAAGAAATCATCAAAATTCATCTTGGTTCCGCTTCCAGATTCAATTCTTTTCAAAGCCTCATCAGTTCTTTTTGCAAATTCTAAATCTTCTCTCATTTGTTCAGATATTTTTGAAGATTTTTTTAAAATGATTCTATCTTCATCTTTTACAATTAGAAGCTCTTCACCCTCTTTAAAATCATTTCTCATATCAATAGGTATAACAATCTGCCCTTTTGAACTTATTCTAGTTAAATTAATATTTACCATCGTAAGATACATCTTACCTTTTATTTAAATGTTTTGGTTTTAGAATCTTATCAAATTACTTCCAAAATTAGATAACAAAATGTATTATTTAATTTACACTAAGTTTTAACCTCTTGATTTAATATAGAACAGAGAGAATTGAACTTCAGACACCCAGTTTAAAAATTATTATCCTTTTAGTAACATTTCGAGATAGAACCTTTTTTCTATATTCTCTTTTCTAAATATTTCTCAGCATAAATTATTATTTTTTTCATAGTTTTAATAGATAAAACAGGATATTTTCCAATTGCTGTTTCTTCTGAAAGCATTAAAGCATTTCCCCCATCAACAACCGAGCTAAAAACATCATCCACTTCAGCATTAGTTGGAATTTTTGATTTGACCATTGAAAGCATCATTTCTGTAGCAACAATTACAAATTTCCTTTTTGAATTGCATTTATCAACAATTAATTTTTTATAATAAGGAACCTTTTCAAAAGAGATATTTCTTGATAAATCACCTCTTGCAATCATAATACCATCACTAATCTTTATTAGTTCATTGATATTTTCCAAACCCTTCTCAGTTTCGATTTTAGAGATAGTCTTGATTTTTTTATCTTTAATTAAATCTTTTATATTTTTAATTTGTCTTGTATTTTGAGCATATGAAACTGCAAGATAATCTATTTTTTTAGTGTTTATCCAATTAATCACATCTAAATTTTTTATATCAATCATAATTTCTATTTTTAATTTTTGAAGATTTTTTATCATAGTATTCCATTGTTTTTCGTTTCCCCATTTTGTGTTTATCCTGGCTATGTCTAACCCGTTTGATTTCATTTGTTTTATAATCTGCAAGGACATGGATTTCGGTCCGATTGTTGCTATGATTTTTGTTTTCATTTTTTCTTTTTATTGAATATTAAATAAATAATCCTATGAGGAATAAATCAATATTTCAAAATATTTTTCTTTCTTATTGGATAATAAACAAGTCCTAAAATAATAAAAATTATTCCGAGTGCAGCAACACCATAACCAGCATAAACATATTTGATATGTTCTTCAAATAATTTGATTAAAGCAAGTCCTAAAACAAGAGCTCCAAAACCCGTTCTAATATATGCTAAAGTATTTCTTTCATTAGCTAAAATAGTTCTTTCCTGAGCCAGCTTTTTATGGCTTATCAATCTCTTTTTTATATCAAAATGATTTTTCATCTTTCCTCTTTTTTACAAACAATTAATATTTTTAAGATTTATAAATTATATGGACCCTCGAAGAATCGAACTTCGAACTACTCGGTGTAAACTAATTGACCTAAAAGTTAATTTTTTAACGAGTTGTTTTTTCTAATAACATCTTAGTCTTCTCTTGGTTACCCTCAGATAACTCACAATAAACAATATTTCCTTTTTTTAATTTTCCAAATGCTTGTCTATTTGGATTATAGGGCTCTCCATATCCATCACCAAAAGTTTCTCTATATGGACCTTCCATAAAATCTCCACCTTTATAATGAGTATCAAACTCCTCTTTTTCAAGAAGTTCTGCTTTACCACCTTTTTTTTGAACATAACTTCTGCACTGATTTCTAGGAGCCAATTCATTTTTTAATTCTCTTATTTCTTCAATTTCGGTTATTTCAGACAAGTCAAATTCTAATCCCATAAAAATATTTGTTGGGACGTGTTTATATTAATTTGTATCCTTTAGTTTATATGACCCTGCACACAATAGGACCTTCGCCATATTGGTGTAAATAATATTATCCTTTTAGTAACATTTTGGATAGAACTTTTGTTCCATAGAAAGTTATATAAATGATTTATCCTTAAATATATTAATAAATCCCATAGGATCTTTAACCGGATCCTATGCTATCCCTTACCATGAAAAATAATTCTAAAAAGATCAAAAGAGCAATTTATATTGATGGAAGCAATTTTTATTTTTCTATTAAAAAGACTTTTAATTGTAAGATTGATATAGAGAAATTATGTAAAAAACTAATTGAAGATAATGAACTAGTAAGGATTAATTATTATATTGCTCCAATTGAACAATTTAGTAATCCTAAAATGTATGCAGAACAACAGAGTTTTCTTGAAAAATTAAGAAAAATAAAAAAGTTTAATATCATTTTCGGAAGACTTGAAAAAAGGAAAAAAGATGGAGAGATTTATTATATCGAAAAGGCAAGTGATGTTAATTTAGCATTGGATTTAGCTTTAGATGCTCAAAAAGGAATTTATGATGAAGCATATTTAATCTCTAATGATGGAGATTTTTCTGGAGCTGTAAAATCTGCAATAGGTTTTAGTAAGAAAGTCATTTATGTTGCAATTGGAAACAGAAAATCTATTTCTCATCATCTTAAAAAAATAGCTTCAAGAACTTTTTATATTTCCAAAAAATTTATTGAGGACTGTAAGCTATAAACCAATAGACTATAAAAATTGGTTTTTTGATAGCCATTTTGATATATGTTTTGTTACAATCCTTTTGTTACCCTTTCCATTTCACTAGGGTCCCAATCCTCTATTTCTTTTAATAAATCTGAAACTCTTTCTGTAGGTGTTATATGTTCAGGAGTTATACTTTGATTATCATAATCTCCAGAAAAATTAAAACAATCATATTGTAATAGTTTATGATGTCTTAAAGCATCACTTGGAAATTTTAAAGTTAGTTCTACTTGTCCAACAAGAAGTTCACACCTAGTATACACTCCTGAAGGATTTTCAAGCAATCTTCCAGAATAAATTTGTTGTTCTGCCATTTTAAATCAATAAATAGGTTATTTAAAAATCTTTCTTTTTCAAAAATATGGGCCATCGAAGAATCGAACTGCTGAATCCTCTGCTCCCAAAAGCATCTTCTTATTTATAATATTTACTAAAAATGCTTTTGCTCGGTGTAAACAGTATTATCCTTTTAGTAACATTTTGAGATAGAACTTTTGTTCTATATGTTGTTATTCACAACTAGCGATAAGTGGACTAGTATAATCTGACTTTCTTAATGGAGGTAATTGGACCCTTATTTCATCCCCCTTATTTTTAAAGACTAGAACCATAAACCAATTATTCCTATAATTATTACATTCTATAGATACATTATTAATAGACTCCAATAATGTCTTAGTGATTAATTTATTCAATGCAGAAAAGAACTCGCTGGCATAAAATATCTCTAATCCTACAATTCTTTTGTTTCTATCAATATCTATATTTAAAAATTCTGAAAATTCTATTGTTTCTAAAGGTTGATGTTCATTATCGTAAATAGTAAAAACATCGTCTTCTTCACTATAATGTATTTTTATTGCCATGATTATTATAAGTTTTTAGACTTTTTTAAACTTTCTGAATGTGAATTCAGGAAGTCCTAAAAATCATTTATGATTTTTTAAACTTTCCTTTGTAATTTTTTAAGGTCTGTCTCCCTATCGGATAAACTGTAATTATTCTTATTTTTTCTGTGAACTTTAATACATAAACTCTTCCTGTTTTTGAACTATATACAAAATATAATTTATATCTTGTTTCTCCTTGTTCTCTTTGTTTTTCAACAAATTCAACATTGGAATAATCAAGAATCTCTTTTTCCATCTCTTCTTTGGAACACCCGTTTCTAAACTCAAGATAATCAATTGGCTTTCCCCATTCAAAACCTTCTTCCTTATATTTATTGATTAATTCTTTTAGTTCTTCAGCATAATTTTTTGTCATAAAATAATAATTAGAAAGAAGTTTTTATAGTTTTGTAAACTAATATATCATATTACTTCCAAAAGTGGATAGCAAAATGTATTATTGAGTTTATACCTAGTTTTGGCCTAATTTACTTATACTAATTTTAACAAAAGAGTCTTTATTAGTCTTTTCTTTTTCTAATAAATTTTTATAATCAAGTGAATGCTCTGTTAAATTTGATATTGTTTCTCCAACTAAAACCTCTGGATCAATATACCTAAACTTCTTCTTTAATTCTATTCCTTCATCGGATTCTTCTATCTTAAATCCATTCTTTAGCATATTTACTTTCTCTAAAATTTGATAGTGATTGCTATTTTCTAAGATATTCATAATAAATTGGTCAGTTTTCATTAGGTCTTCTTCTGTGATTAGATTTCCATCAATAGCCATCTTTAAAGCATCTGCTAAAATAGAATACCTTGCTCTTGCTTCATTTCCTGCCCAATGTTCTTTTTGTAATTTTAAATAAGCGTTAGCAAACATTTCAGCAGATTCCTTTGTTTTAAATACCATTTGGTCATCAATATTCATTAGATTATTAACACATAAATTCACTATTTCATTTTCTCCTAAATCCTTAAGTTCTCTAATAGTGTAATCAAACCTATCTACACATAAACTTGGAGCAGGTTTTTCTAAAAGAAGATATGATTCTATATCTGCAATTTTTCTATAATCAAAACCATATTTTTCTAAAATTTTTGGGATATTAGAACTTTCAAAAATATTAATATGGTTATTATCTTGGTAATCCTCTTTGGTGGGGTCTCCTAAAACCCAATCAACTATATGAGAAAAAGCTGTATGAGAAATATCGTGCAAAAGTCCTGCAATTTGCTCTTCAATATCAGCACCCAATCTTCTTAATAAAATTAAAGCCCCTATTGAATGGTCAAATCTTGAGAATACAATTCTATGATAATAATCTTGAGGCAATCCCTGTTGAGACACACCCTTTAATCTTTGTAATGCTTCAGAATTGATTAACTCTATCAATACCGCCTCATTTATTTCTTCATCACCATAAACATTATCTTTTATCAACATAATAGTTTAATTTGACTATCATGTAAAAAGTTAATTATTTTAAAATATGGGCCCTCGAAGAATCGAACCTCCGCCATCTCGGTGTAAAAGATTATATCCTAAAGGATATTATTTCTTGCAAAATCTTAGATAATAAGTTTCTTAATCTCATCCCTTATATTGTTCACTTCACCCAAGGTTATAGAGTTAACTTTATTTTTTATTGTAAGAATAAACTCGCTTATTTCACGAATATTTATATCAACAGGCTTATTTTTAAGATAATATTGGTTATCTATTCTTAAATCCTTGTCATCTTCAAGTTTCTTTGAATAACCTTCTGGAATTATTTTCATTTCTTCTAATAGCTTAGCAAATTCTATCGTGCAATCGTGAATTTCACATTTAATCCCAATCTTTTGAAGTAAAGCATAAATAGAAAAATATTCAGAATAGTATTTTGTTGTAGCGAGCCACATATTAGACTTGCCTTTAATATCTTGTAAAATAGACAATGTTTCATCTGCACTTTGCAGATATTCTTTAGCAAGATTTTCATTGGGTTTGTCTATCTTTAGGCCAGCAGATTGCTTACAGCACCATCTTAATTTGTTAGCATCCATTTTATTACTCTTTCAGAATCTTGAACTATTAAATGTTTCTTTTTTATTTCTTCCTTTAGGGTTGGGCTTATTTCTTCTAATCTTTTCAAGTTAATCAAATGAAACTTTATGTCATGTTTTTTTTCAAAATCTCTAAATTTTGATTTATCAAGGTTGCCGATAATAATTAAATCCACATCATTAGCAGTTTTTAGACTAATAGAAGCAGAACCAAATATTAGGGAGGGATTATCTAAATTATGCAAAAGAGATACTATCTCTTTTAATAAAACTTCCTTAGAACTCTTGTTAATTAATCTATTTTTCTCAATTAGAGTAATATAATCCATAATTAATGGGTTAGAATAATTCAGTTTGTATAAAGTTAATCTTCCTTTGTTATGTTTTACAGCTATTCCTCGTTTTTCAAATTCATTTAAATAAATTCTTAATGTTGGATGAGGGATTTTTAGTTCCCTTGAAATCTCAGCTAAATGTGTCCATTCTTGTTTAAAGAGTAATGGTTCTAAAATTGACAATGTTGTTATATTATTAACCATATTGTTATAATAATAACAATAGTATTTAAAACTTTCTATACCATGATTTTTAGTTAAATAATTGAGGCTCACCCTCCTGACGACCCGAATTCTCCGAAGAGTTACTTTAGATATGACAATGAGTCCTCACCTCATTGAAACTCTCTGGGTTACAAGTTTTACAGAGAAACCCATAATTAAAATAAGTTAATAGAATTTAATTAATTTTTGGTTGAAATTTATCAAATTACTTCCAAAAGTGGATAGCAAAATGTATTATTTAATTTATACAGAGTTTTGGACTATATATTTAATATGGGCCTAGGAAGGATCGAACTTCCGAATCCTCTGCTCCCAAAAGCATTTTCTTATTTAATTCTTTTTACTAAAAATGCTTTTGCTCGGTGTAAACATTATTATCCCTTTAGTAACATTTTGAGATAGAACTTTTGCTTCTTTCTTTTTAAGAAAGAAGCTGAAATAATCTTTGAGGGAGGGAGTTAATTTATTAAATGCCAAAATATATGTTTTATTATGGTAAAAATAAGTTTTATTTGGTCATTTATTTATGAACAAACAATACACAACCCAACTGTGAAAGAAAATTTTGACTATGAAAAATATCAAAAACATATTGATCACTATCTGGAAAAAGTTAAAAATATTTGGAGAGACAAAGAAAAGCAAGTTTTAAACTCTTGTGAAGAGATTACTGGTTTAAAATGGAAGAAAGAAGAAATTCGAGTCTATGTAATTAAAATAAGTTCAATAATGCCAATATCAGACCCCTTAACAATTCCTATTCAGTTTGAATCAGAAGATGAAACCTTTTCCTTAACTCCTAAAAGATTTGTGGATATGATGATGCATGAAATTATTCATAATCTTTTCATACAAAATGAAAAAGAAATGGGAAATTATTTTGAGTTTATTCTTGATAAATATAAAAAAGAAGATTTTGATACTGCAATACATTTACTCCTCCATTCAATTCACAAAAAAATATTAAAGGAGCATTTTGATAAAAGTAGACTAGACGAGGAAATTGAAATGAGTTCTTTCTACCCCAGTTATAAACGGTCTTGGGAAATTGTAAACAAAATTGGAGAGAACTCAATTATTAAAGAATTTAAGGATCATTGTTTTAAACTACCTAAAGAAAAGGCATAAAGAGGTATTTCGTCCTCTTGATTTATATCCAACAAATTAGATAATTTATCATTATCAAAACCCCCTAAAGCACAGCACCCTACATTTTCTTTTTGTGCTAAAAGCGAAATATTCTGTCCTATATGTCCTGATTCAATTAATGCAAATCTATAAGCATTAATCCCATATTTAACCTCTGTTCTACTGAGTACTCCATTTAGAACAATAAAATTAGGGCTGCCTTTATATGCTTCACCAAAAATCCGGGAAGATTCTAAAGATAAATCTTTTTCTAATAAAGATTCAAGCTCATTAGATTTGCAATTATAATGATACAATCCCCTATCCAATCCTTCAACATTATTGTTTAGCAAATATGCTTCTATAGGATACCTTGCACCTGCTGAAGGATAAAATCTTCTTGTATTCTCCAATGAAACATCTGGATTTTTTATACCAAAAGAATAAAATAGTATTTTATTTAGTTTTTCAAAAGAAATTGGCGAGTCGCTAAACTCCCTCGTAGATTCTCTCTCACTCAATAATCGAGAAAACTCTCCATCATCTTCAAATCTATCCATACCCACTTTTTTCATTCTTGGATAGGTTTTAAAGAAAATCTTAACCCAATTAATAGGAGGTTTATAGTCATCTACCCATTCAATTACTTCTCCTACCTTAAATTTTGTTCTTTCATAAAATTCTCTAATTTCGTCTATCATTTTACATAAAAGGATGAGGCGTTTTATTAACCTCACGACCATTTAATTCTTTCTCCAATCTTTCACTCCAATAACAAGGAAATGACTCATCTAAAAAAAGTGGATGTAGTTGTGGTTGGATTGCTCTTACTACATAAAAACCTGCTTCTCTAAAGGGTTCAGCAGTTAAATCTACTGAATAACTATCAATTCCCTTACTTTTTAAATATGTAACTAAATCTTTCTTTTTTTCAACTTGAGACTGAATTTCTCTAACGTCTTTTATATCAGAAGAATTTAATAAATAATCTAAATCGTTAATTCTATCTAAATCATACCAATAAAAACCCCTATCTTCAATTTCTTTTATTTCTTCAGGTCTTGAAATTTTTGGTCCGTTTCTTTGAATCCATAAATTTCTTATCCATTGCCTTACTTGTTGTGACTCCTTTATTGAACCAACTATTGCTTTCCTTGGATTTAAATCTGATTTTAATCCAACAGAAACAGCAGGACTAATCCTGTTTTATCCAAATTCAAACACATAAAACTGGGAATACCTAATTCAGTAGTTGTTTCAAATACATGTAAATCTAATAAATATCTCTTGAAATAATCCAATTCCTTAGAGAATCCATCTCTCAAATTTATTTTTGGAAGATGTTTTTTTGAAAGAAAAGAAAGCATATAAGAATCTCTTTCAATATTCTCCAAGATCCCTGAATAAAATGTTTCATCAAAAGACTCGTGTGTTGCAGTTCCAGTACTTACTCTTGGACGAATCATTGGCTCTCTCTCAAAATTATAATCAACATAGACTAACTGGGCAGGTATTAATATTTTTGAGCCGTCAGGCTCAATCCTACCTTTAACCCATTTTATTCTAGAAGATTTAATCTTCTCTAAATATTCTTGCTTTCTAAAGTTTAAATCAGAATCTCGGAAATTAACAAAATCGATTGGATTAATTGCCCTACTCTCTAGTTCATTAAAAGATCCAAAATAAAAATCTTGTTGGGGATTATCTAAACAATATCTCTCAAGATACTCTCCTAATGCTTTAACTTTTGCTAATTGCTTATCCTCATCTAGAGAGGAACTTTCATATTTTCCTTTACTAGAAACACAAGAATACATCCAAAATTTTGGTTCATCTGTGAAATTAAAAGACCTTCTAAGAAGACCTAATCTAGAATTCTCTTCGAGTATCTTAAACTTGCTAAGAGTGGTTTCTAAATCCATATTTATTCAAGTACGCTTTCAACCATCTCTGCAAGTTTTGATTCTCTGCCTTCTAAAGAAGCAGAAGCTCCTTTGCTTGTATTACTTCCTTTACAACCATAGCAACCCCCACCACAACTCTTACATGGTGCAGCACAAGTGCCTTTACCATAAGTTATGTTATCTTCACCTGTAAGGTAAGCTGCAGATTCTATAAAGTCGCTTTGGCTTATATCACTATATTCCATGGTATTTCTGCATGTTTATTTTATTTAAAATTTATTGTTGTTCAGAATAAGGCTTCTGAGGTACCATCACCTCACAATAAAAATAAACTAATAAATTATATAAAACTTTCTATACAAAATTCTTAGAAATGGTCCCACGAAGAATCGAACTTCGGACTACTCGGTGTAAAAAAATATATCATAAAGGATATTATTTGTAACAAGTTAATTATTTGCAGAGAAATTTAACCATATTTAGTAATAATGTTATGCTCTTTATAGAATTCTCATTAATTAAACCCAAACAAGATAATTTAGTAACTTTATAGTTACAATAATAGAAAGTTATTTATAACATCCTTTCTCCAATCAAATATGGAAGATAGTATAGATTCAATAATTGTTTGTGGAGGTAAGGGTTCTAGAATGAAAAATATAACTCAAAAATGTGGATGTAAATCTCTTGTCCCAATTTTAGGAATACCTGCAATAGGCTATTTAACAGATACAATTAGAAAAGTTGTTCCAAACTCAAGAATCATTTTAGCAATTGATAATCCTAAATTAAAACCTAAATTTGAGGAGATATATAATACGCAAGGAATAAAAAATTATCAGATTTATGAGGGTTTGCCAAGAGGGCCTGTTCAAGCATTTTATGAAGCAGGAGGGTTATGTCGATCTGATAAAGTTTTAATATTCTTTGGAAACCAGTTAGTTTCAGATAGCCACCTAAAAAAACTTCTTTCACATAATTCTGAAACATTGGTTCTATCTGGTTTTAAATCTTTATCTGAAAATAATTGTAAGATTGCCACAATAGATAATAAATTAAGAGTTTTAGATGTAACAAGATATGATTGTTTAGAACATTTAAATGAAGGCGAAGTCTATCTTGATGTCCCATATGTAGTTCCAAATAACTTTTTTTCAATGGAAACATTTCCAGAAATAAAGAGATTATTTGTAAAAACACCTATGATAAAAACTATCTTAAGCGAAGCAAATGTTGTCGTTGAAAAATCAGAGTTTCCCCCAGAATTCCATTTTATGGCAGATTTGGGAGAATTAGAAAGATGTGTCTCAACCTTTTTTGGAGAAACAATAAGAAAGTTAGGAGGTAAATATGAATGTTAAACCTTATTGTTTGATAATTTCAGGTCCTTCTGGAAGTGGAAAATCAACAACTGCAAAAAAACTTTGGGAAGTATTAAATGGAAATCCCGCTTATTTAAGTTTAGATTCAATTAAACATTTTGTAAAAGGAGCAAAATCCAATGATTATTTTTTAGATTTAGCAAGAAATAATGCATTATCCTTAACTAGAAATTATCTTACAGCAGGACATCCAGTTATTGTTGACAAGGCATTTGGCAGTTATGAATATGTTAGACCTTTTGAAGATCTAACAAAAAAAGTAGGGGTAGAAAGTCATTATTTTAAATTAATTGCTCCTTTAAATATTTTAATTAAAAGAGTCGAAGAGAGAAGAAATTTTTCATTAGAGGAAAAGATGGCAATAGGAGAATGGCCTCTCCCTGCAGGAAATGAGAAAACTGCAACAGAAATATATAAGTTCTGTGTGAGAAATCAGCATTCAGAAGGAATAGATATAGATACAGAGTTAAATTCTCCAGAAGAAGTAATAAGAATTATCAGATCTTATTTGCCCAAAGATGCATAAATAATTTCGGCTCAAAATTAATTCTTATATCTTTTCTCTCTTAACTTTTTTAGAAAAGCGTTTACTTCATTCAAAAAAATAATCTGATTACTAGAATATTTCTCCTTAATCTTTTTATTTAAAATTTCTTCTAGATTTTCTTCAATAAACTCTGCTGGAGAAATACATAAATTGCAGTTATTCTTTCCATTCCAAGTATTATATTCAGGGAGTTGAAAATCATTTGATGCATCTATTAGTAATTTTAGACCATTAATCTTAACTATCAAGTACAGATGATAGTCTAAATCATTATCTACTAAATCTTTTATTTCTATTGGTAACTTTTGCTCAGACCATTTAAAAGAACAAATTTTATATTTTGTTTTGTATCCCTTATCATCAAAAAGTTTTTTTAATTTTATATGTTTTTCCCAGCATCGATTATTAATGACATCTAAAGGTTCGTCTCTAACGCTATTAAATATCCCTATTATTTCATCATCTATTTCTAGATGATCTGTATTATTGATAGAATTTACTATCCATTTATTGTTTTCAAAGACTAACTCATTAACGCATGTATTTGCTTGAGGTGTTTTATACATTTCTTTCTCTGAAAAATGTTCTATAACTCCGAAGGTAACTTTGTTTGTTCCTCCGTGTCCAACAACTAAAACTGTTTCTTTTTCATCATGATTCTTTTTTAAATCTTCAAAAAAAGAATATACCCTATCAAAATGATCTTTATCACTTTCTCCATCAATAGGTCGTGCTTCTCTAGGATTTACTCCTTTTTTTGTTTCATACTGTAAAAAATCTTTCCATGAAGACATAATATCTTTTTGTTCTCCAATTAATCCAAAATCTCTTTCTCTTAACCGTTTATCTATAATTAATTTTATATTTCTAGATTTTGATATAAATTCAGCTGTTTCTTTTGCTCTTTTAAGGTCAGATGAATAGGCAGCATCGATTTTTATATCTTCAAATCTTTTTTTTAATAATTCGGCCTGACTTTTTCCAGATTCGCTTAATGAAAAGTCGTTTTTTTGACCTTGATGAATGCCTTTTGCATTTCCAATACTTTCTCCATGCCTAATTAAATAAATTTTCATATAACTCTAGAATAATTTAGATATATAAGAATTTCTATCAAATGGGCCATCGAAGAATCGAACTTCGGACTACTCGGTGTAAAAGATTATATCATAAAGGATATACTTTCTTAATTCAGCTCTCGAAATTGATTTCTCCATAATTTCCATCAACTTCATCCAATAATCCATTAAATAAAACATTTAGGGTTCTTTTATCCATTGAGAGTTCATTTGTTTAAAAAAAAGATTTTAATCAAACAAGAGTTTCTATGATTCCTATAAGATTATTCTTAATTTTATTTTTTTGTTTTTCACCACCTTCTCTTTTATCAAAAATAAAATATAATTGAGATGCTCTGACAAATGTCCAATTATCGATGTCCTCTTCTAAACCACCATAACCATGACTAAAAGAATCCTTGTAATGATTAACCAACTTTTCTTTTTTTCTAAGGTTCGAGATAATTAAGGAAGCTAGATCTCTAGCAGGATGCCCTATGCCTCCTAATTCAAAATCAAAATAATAATTCTCATTATTATAAAAAATAAAATTCTTTGGTGTTAAATCTCCATGTAACAATGTTTTCATAGAGGCATTTAAATCTATTTCATTAAGTTTACATTCAATCTTTTTACCCAGGATATTAGAGATATCTTCATGCTGTAATAAATATCTAGAAACCTGATTTATATCATGTTGCATAAATAACTTATTCTCTTCTAGGGGATGTTCAATAAAATAATTATGAATTTTTGCCCAATCTTTTATTGCAAGAGGAGTATTCTTTTCTTCCCCCTCAACAAAAGATGTTTTAATATTCAATCCTTCAATAGAATAAATGTCAGGAGTTTTAATAAATTGATTGTTTCTGAAAAAATTATAGAAATATTCTTCTCTCTTTAAAAAAATTAGTTTTTGGTGTTCTTTGGAGATTATTTTTCTTCCACCTATTCTTTCAACTTTTGATTTGTTTCTATTAAAATTATCCATTTTTCTTTGTTAGTAAGATCACTAAATCTGAGGCATTTTCTTTTTCAGGAACAATTGAGTTGAATATTATTTCGTTATAATCCATTCCGAGATTCCCCATAATATCCCTTCTAAAGTTTGGGTTGTCTACAGGGTTTTTGTAATTCTCTTTTTCTCTTGCATCATAAACATAAGCTGAGCAAATGATTCCTCCTTCATTCAAATGATTTTTAACTGGTGGGAGAATCTCGTTACAAAATAAACTAAAATGATTTGGATTGTTAGGATAGATTTGTTGAGAATAATCTGCTAAGTTTGAAAGCAATACTGCATCAAAATTATCTTCTAATTGGGATGACAAATCTCTAATATTACAATTCATTAAATGAATATTTTTATCTTGGATGTTTAATTTTGTTTTTTCAAAATTCTGCCCCGATAATAAATAAGGATTGCTTCTAATTCTTAAATTATCATAATCAAATCTTTTATTAAACAATTTTCCTTTCCTTAAATCTGCTCCCCTAAAATCATAATCTTCATAGAGATTATCAAAAAAACTTAAACAAGATTCAGATAAATCTTCCCTTATTCTTTTGTAAGTTTCAAAACTCATTGACTTATTACTTTCGACAAAAAAATATTTTTTGAAATCTTCAAAGTCTAGTTTCCTAATAGCATTAAATTTCAATTCTGCAAATAATGAGGCAAGAAAATTAATGTCAAATCCAACCACACTATTTGCACCATAATAAAAAGAATTTAAAATATGATCTCCTGAACCAGTAATAGATAAAACCTTTTTATCTTCTAAATTTAGGTGTTTCATATATCCTGCCAAATTTTCCGTTGTAAATGGATATACTTTTGACCTCTCACTAAAAGTTGGCATCTTAGATTTTTTTTGCTAAAAAGATAATCATTTTGTGTTGGTGCATTCCTTCTCCATGTTTCTTCGAAAGGCAAAGCTCATTTTGAATTATCTCCCAGTCAGAGTATAGTTTATTTAACTCCTCTTTATTTGGATAGAAATGAATATCATCATTATACCTTTCTTCGTTTGACATGCAAATAAAAAAGTTAAACCCATTCGAAATAGTATTCTCTTTTATCTTTTTTATCATTTGATGAGCCTCACCTCTTTTAAGAAAGTGTAAAATTCCAGTTCCAACAACTAAATCAAAGTCTTTTTTAAATTCAAAATCTCTAATGTCTTTTTGAACAAAAATTAAATTGTCTTTTGATTCAATCGTATTTTCTTTATCTACTGCCGTAACATTTATCCCTCTGTCAATAAACAACTTAGAAAATTTACATTTACCACAACCTAAATCTAAAACAGAGTTAGGATTTAATCTTTTCATACATTCTACAATTATAGGTTTAGCTCTTTGCATTTTCAATATACATATCTTTTAGATCTGTTGGTTTAACTAAGTTTCTAAAACACATTGGGTCTTTTGCCATATAATCTCCTGTTGTTGCATAAGCAATTGCCCTACAACCTTTACAATGTGTAACATATTCACAACCAGTATTTTTAGTAATTTTTTGAAAATCCCTTAAATCTTGCATTATTTCTTTTTCAGTTATTAAATTTACTAACCCCTCTCCAATATGCCCTATATCTATTGGAAGCCTTCTACAGGGATAAACCCTTCCATTAGAAAGAACTGAAACCCCTGAGAATCCTGCACCACAACCGCCCAAATATTTTCCTTCTTTTCTTGATGCTTGCATCAAGGGATCGTCGCAATGCATCAGATTCCACAAAACTTCTGTTTCCAATAAATTAATTTTATCTCCATATCTCTTGTCTAATTCTCTTTGAAACTGATAAATTTCATATAATTCTTTTGAATCAATAAATTCGGGGTCTTTTATTCCTAATTTTGAATCTGGAACATAAGATTGAATCCCAAACATTTCTGCACCTGCATTTATTGAGTCTTTTATTGCTTGTTCTATATAATCTTTATTTGATTGCATCGCAGTAAAAGAAATTGTAACCCCAATATTTGTATCTCTACAATTAGAAATGCCTTCCATTGCTTTATCGAAAGCGTATTCTCTTTGCCTAACAAAATTATGTCTTTCTTTATCCCCATCTATTGATATTTGAACCCTATTTACTCCTCTTGATTTTATTTCTTTTGCTTTTTCTCTTGTAATTAAAGTTCCATTTGTAAGGAGTTTTGTTATAACTCCATTTTGTTGTGTATATTCCAAAATATCAAATAAATCCTTTCTCATCAAAGGCTCGCCTCCAGAAATATGCAAACGAGGATTCATATCCCATCTATCAGAAGTTTGAACTAAATCATCAACCATATCTTTAACTTCTAGTAAACTCATTAAATTATTTTTTTCTTGAGAATGATTTTGATTTCCTTCTTTATTATGATAACAATGTCTACATCTTAGATTGCAATCATTTGTAGAATCCCATTGGATGAAGAGTTGTTTTTTTGCCATTTTTTCCACTAAGACATCACTACTCTTTAAATGCTAACAAAAGAATTATTTTCGTGGTGCGTAATCATTACCATCGCAACTTACACAATCGCTACAACCTGTAACACAAGTATAGCCTTCTTGTCTAGCTTCTGGCATGATGCTTGAAAGATATGCTCTTTCGTTCGCTGTTTTTTGAGGAGTTACTTTTGCAACTTCTTTTTCTAAACAATTTGTTTCCATAAAATTTGGTGTTTATTCAACTTTTTAAAGATTTCTATAGTGCACTTTTTAAGAAATATCCGAAAATTAGTGTTTATTTATTATCATATTATTTATGATAAAACATGGGCGATACCAGAATCGAACTGGTGAATTCTCGATGTAAGCGAGATGGTTTGCCACTAGCCTAATCGCCCTTATTTAGCCTCTTAAGTCCAATGGCATTTTCTTCCCATTTAGAGAGTATATCCTTTTGGATATACTTTGTGTAAACAAGTATAACAAAGTTCTACTATTTTTATTAATAACTTTTGTTATATCAATTTTGAGTCTTATTTAGTTATATGGGTGATACCAGAATCGAACTGGTGAATTCTCGATGTAAGCGAGATGGTTTGCCACTAGCCTAATCACCCTCGCGATTTAAGATATATCAATCAATATCTTATTATAAAAATTAAGAGATTGACAACTTATAAAGCTTACTCATTGTTTAGATAAGATATATCTGTAAAAATCTAAAAGGACGAAGGGGACGAACGGGACATGCCAAATAACATTCTAAAAAACAACAAAAGGTTGTGATGCACCTAAAGGACCAAATACTAACAAGGAATTTACTAACTCCTTATCTATTTATAGATATACCTTCAATTTGTTGATAATTTAGATTTTGCTTTTTTAAATGTCCCGTCCGTTTCGTCCCTTTCGTCCTCTTCAATGTTCTATGTCCCTTTCGTCCCTTTCGTCCTCTTGAGTCATTTTTTAAAAATTTCGTCCCTTTGACTATAAGCTTCGTCCCTTTGGTTTTTTGGCTTATGTGTATATATTAGTTGTAGGATTACGCCACTTAACTTAATTCTAAAAATAAACAATTTTGATGATTATTTTCTTCAGAATAAAAGCCAAAAAACGTCATTAAAAAGTAACCTATATAAAACCTTAACTTTGATAAAAATTCTTTATTAGCGGCTCTTATATGACTTAATTTACTGTGTTTTATAACAACTTTTGAGTATCTCCCCTTTTTGGGTAAGGTGATATAAAATTCCCTTGTCTCCGACTCTTTTTCGAGGATTAAGACATTTTACTACGCCGAGTTTCACTAAGTCCTGCAATGCTCTACTAACATCACTTAATCTTATTTCTTTTCCTTCTCTGTTATCTTTTATTTCTTTATTCACCTTTCTGTAAATTTCTGAAACTAAAAGTGGTTTGCTATCAACATTGCAAAAGACTAATCGCCTTTGTCTTCCAACTTTTATCTGTGATAAAATCATATTTTCTTTTGGTGACATACGCATTTGCTATGCAAATTTTATATAAATAGTAAGATTAGCATATCATACGCAATAATTAAATAATAATCTTAAAATAAAACGAGATGAAACCAAAAGAAAAATCAGACGACCTTTTTACTAAAATATGTAGTATTGATAATCTACTCCTTGCTTTCAAAAACGCCAAGAAAGGCAAGTCAAAGAGAAGATATGTAAAACGTTTTCAAAAGAATCTTAGAGAGAATCTCAAAAGATTGCACGAAGAACTTATTAAACAAACTTATGAACCTCATTCCTTGAAAACATTTACTTTGAGAGACCCGAAAACACGAAAAATAAGCAAAGCTATCTTTAAGGATAGAGTTGTTCATCACGCCCTAATTGATGTTATCTCTCCTATGTTCGAAAGAACATTTATTTATGATTCTCATGCAAACCAAATCGGCAAAGGAACTTTAAAAGCATTAGAACGATTTGACAAATTCAAAAGAAAAGTTTCTCGAAATAACACAAGAAAATGTTTTGTGCTGAAAGCAGATATAAAACATTATTTTGAAGAAGTTGACCACCAAATTCTTATAAACCTAATTAAAAAGAAAGTCAACGACAAAAGAGTTCTTTGGTTAATAGAAACAATACTTTCTTACAACAATAAATCAAAAGCCATGCCCTTAGGAAATTTGACTAGCCAATTTTTCGCAAATTTATATCTCAATGAATTAGACCAATTTGTAAAGCATAAATTAAAAGCAAAATATTATATTCGTTATGTTGATGATTTTGTGATTCTGCATGAGTCTAAGGCTCAACTCGATGAATGGAAAATAAAAATAGACAATTTCCTAAAAGAAAAATTAAAAATAGAGTTGCACCCTAGCAAATCAAATGTTTTAAGATTAGATAGTGGAATAAACTTTTTAGGTTTTAGAGTTTTTTATTATCATAAACTTATTAGAAAAAGCAATCTCAAAAATTTTGGAAGAAAATTTAATCATTTAAGAATCCTATTTGATGAAGGCATTATTGGAAGACAAAAATCATTAGAAGCTTTGGAAGGTTGGTTGGCTTATTGCTCTCATGCAAACACTTACAAATATCGAAGATATTTGCTTAAAAATTTTAACAGGTTCTTTGCTCACGGCAATAAATTATTTATTCACAACAAAAGAAAGTATATCAATTACATCAAAAAAGTTAATGAAAGCGAATTACAATATTCCGTTCAAAAGACTTTGTTTCATTACAGAAAAGGTCTCAGCGTAAAAGACATTGCCACAAAATATGGGATTAAAGAATCAACTGTTTGGAGTCATTTAATCAATCTAATAGAGCATAAACAATTATCAGTATGGGAAGTCTTGCCGAGAGAAAAAATTTACAAAATCTTAAATAAAATTTACAGCCACAAAGAAAGATTAAGAGATATTAAAAAGAAATTAAAAGATGACACTATTTCTTATGATGATATTGATTGTGTTATGGCAAGTATCAAGTCTAAAAGAAAATTTAAGAAAAATAAAAAACGTCCTAGTTTGTGAGCCCAGTTATTAAAGGCGAAACGACCATTGTCATTGTCAAGATTAGTCCTAGCGTTAGACCTAGACCTGTTGTCAAGCCTGTTGGCTAACCACGCCGACTAAGTTAGCTTATTTACTTATTTTGGCACTGCCATTTCACACGCTAGGTGTCACGGCTGTATTTTATAAGAGCGAGGCTCCCATAGTAAATAAGCGTATAACCTAGCTCACATCGTAACAACGGTTAGCTAGGACAATTAAATTAAATGAGAATATTATAAAAACTTATCTCTTTGTAAGACCATCAAGAATTTTTCTTACATCTGATTCATTAGCTGAACCAACATAAGATTGAACTGCTTCATAGATTTGGTCTGTTGTTAAAAGTCTTTGTCTTAACTCATCTCTTTCGTCTAAAGCAACTCCAATTTGGTCAACTTGTTCTGGCTTTAACATTCCTTCTAATGTTCTTAACTGAACTCTTGCTTTATCGGCGTCAACGCCTTCGGCGTTACCTTTCTCAGCGTCTCCGACGCTATAAAAGGCGAAACGACCAACGTCATAGTCAAGATCAGTCCAAGCGTAAGACCGAGACCCGCAGTCAAGCCAGTCGGCAAACCACGCATTTAAAATAGCTTTATCGCTAACGTTAGGCAAATACTGGCCCATCATAGTACCATAACCATGTTCACTTTTTCCTAATTCAAAAGTTTTTCCTATAATTTCCGCAACTTCGTCTTTAGAACGAGCGAATTTTCCATCAACATAATCTGGGTGTCCTAGTTTTGTTAAAAGTAAAGGATGTTGCATTGCTTGTTCTTCTGTTAAATCTTGATTAAGCACTAATCCTTCTCTTTGTAAAGTATAAACACCCCCCCCATCTAATTTTTCCCATCTACCATCAACATCTAAATTTACTCCATTGTGAACTAAAGTTTCATTTGGATTAATTAAAGCTAAACCAAATCTAGCTGCTTCTGTTAATTGTGGAACTCCTGTTTGAGTTGTTACATAAGGCAGAATAACTTTTACAGCTTCACCTTTTGTTGCTGATAATGTAGAACTATCCCAATAATTATTAGCTATCTGCGGAGCATTCTTAAAATTTCTAACTTCTAAAAGTCTTATATCTGCTTCAGAAGGAATATAGCCTTCGCCTTTTTCCCATCTTTCTAAAAGAGCCGGAGCTTTGTCTACATTTCTACCATAATGAGGTTCTAATGTTCTTCCTTCTAATTGTATATTTTCCATGTGATTTTTAGTAATTGCGCCTTTTTAAACCTTTCGGTTATGTTACTACTAAATAATTAATATCTTACCCGGTCACCTTCCCTGCTTCTACTTTAGCTTGTTTCTTTACCATACAAAACTTACGCCCGTTTTCTAAGACAAGACATTCACCTTCATCTAAATTACTCGGATTAGTTTTGTTAACAATTTCATAATTATTAATATCTCTGTCTACTTCTTCATTATTCAAGCTATTAACGTCTTTATTACCTTCTTCGTCTTCAAGAATAACTTTTCCCGTCAAATTGAAAAATCCATATAGAGCAAAGAGCAATACTAAAATCGCTAAAATTATTAATAATATTCTAAAGATTTTTTTCATTCTGAGCTACCCCCTTTCAAGTTTATTTCTTTAATTAAAATATTACCTGCTTCGTCTTTGATTTCTAATTTAATATTTTCATACTTTTCATAAATAGTTCGTTCACAAATTCCATCTCTTAACCTAGAACAAAATCTTCTCTCTCGTTCTCTATCTCTATAATTATAAATATAATTTACTTCATCAAAATTGGTTTCATCAATTTTAAGTTTTACATTATACCTGCTTCGTCTTTCTTCATAAGAAATATTAATATTCTCAATTTGTGGAGGAGTTAAATCAACTTTTGCTTTAAGTTCTCTACTCTCGTCTTTATTTCCAGCAATATCAATTACTTCAAAATAATATTCTATTTCTTCGCCATCAAATTCTTTTAAGTCTATATCAAAAGAACATATAAAATAACTTCTATCTTCTTCACAGTTGTCTAAAGAAACATCAAATTTTTTATTATTAATAAAAAGATTTATTTCTTTTAAATTATCTTCTCTAACCTTGATTTCAAATTTTTCATTAATAAATTTTTCTCGTGTATAACTTCTTATTCTAGGTTTTTTAGAATCAACAAAAAGATTCATCTCTTTTGTTGTAACTTTTCCTCTTTCGTCTACACTTTTTATGATTAAGTTATTCTCTCCATCTCTTAAACTAATTCTTTTTTCTACCTCTTTAACATTTCTAGCGAAACGTCTAAACCTACCGGTAGACCCAAGCCCATAACTCAAGTCTACCGGCTCATTGCTCTCGATTTTCAACAAAATTCCACGAGAATTTAATATTTCTTCTTTTGGTGAAATAACATTTAATAGAAAGTCTTCTCTAATCTCTTCAACTTTCTCATTTTCAATATATTCTACACATTGAATATTTTTGCAATGGTTAAAATTAACTAGTTTTAAATTATCATTATAACAATTTCTACAAAACTTACGAGTGCAATCTAGTTGTCCTTCTTTCAACAAAAAAAATTCAAAAATTCTCATTAAAAAATTAAAAGATGTCTCGTATAGCACTGTATTTGTAAGCGGAATAATTGCACTAATTCAGGGTGGACTTTTAACAATAACTTTTTTCTTATTAGGAATAAAAGGAGCATTCTTATGGGGATTTGTCACTGCAATACTCTCTTTCTTGCCTGTAATCGGCCCACCTTTTGTCTGGATTCCATTCGCAATTGGTTTAATTATAATGGGAGAATATTGGAAAGCAACAGGCATTTTTATTGCAGGAATAATTATAAGCAACATTGATAATTTAATAAGACCTTATCTCGGCGACAAAATATCAAGAATCCATCCACTCACAACTCTAATCGGAATGTTCATTGGATTATATGTTTTCGGAATGATAGGAATTTTCGTAGGACCTCTATTTGTCTCATTTTCAATACTAATACTAAAAATGTTCAAAGAAGAATATTATAATTAAAAACATTTAAATAATATAAATACCTAAGTTTAAAATGAAAAAGAGGATAAAATTTGCAGATTTTTTTGACAAAGCACTTGAATCTTTATTTGATTCAATTGGTGAAAATGCAGAAGACATAATCAAAAAAATCGGAGACATAAATTTCATTCGTTCAACAATGAAGAGATATTTTACATTTTTTGCATTTATCTCTGCTTCATTAGTTATTCTTTCTCATGGATTTGGATTAATGTTAAACGATTATTTTCCAGAAATAAAATTGTGGATGTTTTACCTTGGAATAGGTGCATTGCTTCTTATTTTTGGATTAGTATATAAAAAAATAAAATGAAAGCGAAAAAAGTTAAAAAAGCAGCTAAGAAAGCAACTAAGAAGCTTATGAAGGATCCCCTGACAAAAGAGATTCTTAATGAGGAAAAAAAGATTGCTAAAAAGACAATAAAAAAAGCTGCTAAAAAAGCAAGCAATCAGATAAAGACAAAAAAGAAATAATTCTTTTTAACATCTGAATAAGCATAAACAGAGGTAATTATGATGTTCATAAACTCCTCAAAGAAAACAACAAATCTTATTAATCCTCATTTCCTTATATTTAAAATGCCTGAAACATATCAGGAAAATATAAACAATGCAATTAAAAGCATCCAGATTGCTGACCATATGGCTTATGTTACATATCCACTTGTTCAGGAAAAAAGACTGCTTTTAAAAATTTTTGATGAAATCTACAAATCAATCATAAACTCAGTGAATGCAATGCTAAACTATGATATTTTATTCAAAAGAATAAAACCCTCACCAAATAACAATTACTTAGAAATCTTTGAAAAAAAATCCTCAAAAAACTATGAACTCACAAGAGAACAAGTTCAAAAAATAAAAGAAATCATCCAAACAAACAAAAAATCCCAAAAAAGTGTAATGGATTTTGTAAAAAAAGACAAAGTCGTTATTCTTCAAAATAATTTAGAAACAGATGTATTAGACATAATAACAATAAAAAAATACATCCTACTCGCAAAAGAATTAATAAGAAACATAACTAAAAAAATAAAAAAATTCTAAAAATAAACTTTTCTTTCTCTATCCCTGAGCTCATTAATAAAAAAAAGCTTTATCAGACTCTCTATCTTCTTATCAGGCGATTTCATTTCAAGCACATTCAATAACTGCCTTGCTTTTTCAATTTCTATCTCCTTCATTTTACCTCCTGTTATTTATTTAAATCAACTCCTCTTTCCTCCAGCAACTGCATAACAGCCCTGTCAACAAAGTTCCTTTTTGACGGAAAATCAGTTTTATTGCGATTACTTTTCTCAATATACTTCTGAACTTCGTCTATCAACCATTTGCTAATTTTGACTGTAGTCTCATCTGAAGCCATTTTCTAATCGTATACGAATCGTAACCAAACTATTTAAACCTTTCTATATCCAAAAATTTATAAACAATCTCTCATTACAAAAAAAATGACTCAAGAGGAACTTCAGGAAAAATTAGAAACTTTTTACAGAGAAATGAAGAAAGATTAAAAGAACTCATCTGCAGAAAAACAACAATATCTTGAAGGACTTGTCCATGCATTTGATTCTTTAACAAGATATGCAGGTCTGTCCTGCCTGAATCTTTCTGAAAGAGAAATTTTTATATCTAAAGCAAAAAGAGATGCATATGCAAAAGCATATATTTCCAACAATGGAAAAAATTCAAGAATGAAGGAACTAATTGAAGGAAATTCAGATAATGAAAGAAGATCTCTTGATTATGCAAGAGCATTACAAGACACCATAGATTCTTCATTAGATATTCCAGCAGAGATGAGATTGGAAAGACAATTCCACTAATATCTCTAAAAATAATAAATAAACCCTTAAATATATTCACTTCTTTTAAAATAAATGAAAAAAATCCTAAACATTTACAAACCAGTATCCTTAACACCTCTTCAAACAATAGAAACTTTAAAAAAACAAAAACCTGAATATCAAAATAAAAAAATCTCTTATCCCGGAAGATTAGACCCTATGGCAGAAGGCATATTAATTTTACTAATAGAAGAAGAAAACAAAAAAATAACCCAATACATGAAACTCAATAAAGAATACAGAGCAAAGTTCCTATTAGGATTTTCAACAGATACTTATGACATTTTAGGAATACCAAAAAAATATCCAAATAAAGAAATAGAAACAAACCTAATTAAAAAAACAATAAAATCATTCAAAGGCAATTTCAATCAAACTCTTCCACCATACTCCTCTTACAAAATCAAAGGTAAACCTCTTTTTCACTATGCAAGAAAAAACCAACTTCCAAAAGAACTTCCAAAAAAACAAGCAAAAATCCTACAAATAAAAATAAACTCAATTTATAAAATAAATAACAATAAAATACTAAAACAAATAAAAACAAAAATCAATAATCTAAAAGGTGACTTCAGACAAAAAGAAATACTAAACCACTGGGAAAAACTCCTTAAAGACAAACAAGAAAACCATCAAATAGCAGATATAACAATCTTCTGTTCATCAGGGACTTATATAAGAGCAATTGCAGATGAATTAGGAAAAAAAATAGAAAAAGGAGCAATTCTATTTAATTTAATAAGAACTCAGATAGGAAAACATAAGATTAGAAATTCAATGAAACTCCAAAAACCTTATTAAACCAAAACTTCATTAAATAATATGGAAAAAGGAATAATTGGACTTGAAATACATGGTTACATAGATACAAAAGAAAAATTATTCTGTAAATGTAAAAATTACCACGACATGAAAGTTATTCAACCAAATACAAATATCTGTCCTATTTGCACAGCACAACCCGGTTCAAAACCCCTTCTTCCAAATAAATCAGCAATAAATAAAACATTGCAAATTGGAATAATTTTAAACTGCAAACCAAACATCCTCCCAAAAAAAGTAATCTTCCAGAGAAAACATTATAATTGGCCAGATATGCCTTCAGGTTATCAAAAAACAGCATCAGGAAGTTATTCAATACCTTTTGCAGAAAATGGAAAATTTTTAGGAATAAGAATAAGAGAAATTCATTTAGAAGAAGACCCTGCAGCATGGAATCCTGAAAAAGGCACAGTGGATTATAACAGAGCAGGAGCACCCTTAGTGGAAATTGTAACAGAACCTGACTTCAAATCAGCAGAAGAAGTCCAAGTATGGCTAAGACAATTAATCCTAACTCTATCTTACATAAAAGCCCTGAACAAAGATTCAGGAATAAAAGCAGATGTAAATGTAAACATCAAAGGAACAACAAGAACAGAAATAAAAAATGTAAATTCAATAAATGAAATAACAAAAGCAATAAAATCAGAAATCCCAAGACATGAAAAAGAAAAACCCCTTAAACAAGAAACAAGAAGATGGAATTCAAAAACTGAAAAAACAGAACTAATGAGATTAAAAGAAAATGCAGAGGATTATAGATTTATTCCAGAACCTGATTTGCCTTCAATGGAATTCACTAAAAAACTAATACAAGAACTTGAAAAACAAATACCTGAAACTCCATTGGAAAAATTAGAAAAAATCATAAAAAAACACAAAATAGACAAAGAAAATGCAAAAATTCTCATACAAAATATAGACATAGCAGAACTTTATGAAAAAGTAATCAAAAAAATAGAACCTCAATTCGCACTTCCATGGATAACTGTAGAATTATTTTCAGTCCTCAATTATAACAAAAAATCATTAGACGAACTGGAAATAAATCCCGAACATGTAATAGAATTATTAGAACTTTTAAGAAAAAACAAAATAACCCCATTAGTAGCAAAAGACATTTTAAGAAAATTCACACCAAAATCATTTTCACCAAAATCAGAACTAAAAAACTCTGAAAAAATTTCAGACAAAAAAGAACTTCAAAAAATAATCCAACAAGTTATAAAGGAAAATAATAAAAGTGTAATTGACTATAAAAATGGAGAAAAAAAAGCATTAAATTTCTTAATTGGAAAAATAATGGCAAAAACACAAAAAAGAGCAGATTATAAAATAATTAACGAAATTTTAAAAAAAGAATTAGAATAATGGAAATAAAACAAATATCTGCAAAAGAGGTGAAAAATTCAAGAAATGAAAAAACAATCCAGATAATTCTAAAAACAGAAAAAGGAACATTCATCACATCTGCACCCTCTGGAAAATCAAGAGGAAAACACGAAGTTCCAATTTACAAAAAATCACTTCAACACGACATAAAATACATAAACAATTTGAATTTAGAAATAGTAAATTCATTAGGAATAGATAGTTTTGAAGATTTAGAATACATAGAAAGATTAACATTCAATGACATAGGAGGAAACACTCTTTTTGTATTAGAAGCAAATTTTCTAAAAGCCCTTGCAAAAGAAAACAAAAAAGAATTATGGAAATTTTTAGGAGGAAAAAAATCAAACATAAAACCCATTGGAAATGCAATTGGAGGAGGATTGCACAGCAAAGGAATAAAAAATAAAAAACCCGACTTTCAGGAATTTTTATTCATAGCATCTGGAAAAACTTTTTCAGAAAAAGTAAAAATAAATGAAAAAGCATACAATCTGGTAAAAAAATTCCTAAAGGCAAAAAAAAGAAATGATGAAGGAGCATGGGAAACAGAATTAAGCAACGAAGAAGTTTTAGAAATTATGGACAAAGTAAGAAACATTCTAAAAAAGAAAAAAATAAAAATAGACATTGGATTAGACATAGCAGGAAGCAGTTTTTACAATAAAAATTACAACTATAAAAATCCAGTAAGAAACCTGACAAGAAATCAACAAATAGACTATCTCGCAAGTTTAATAAAAAACTACAATATTTTTTACATCGAAGACCCTCTGAATGAACACGATTTCAAAGGATTCAAACAACTGCTTAAAGAAACAAAAAAATTAATCACAGGAGATGATTTAACAACAACCAATTTAGAAAGAGTAGAAAAAGCAATAAAATCAAAAAGCATAAGTGGAATCATAATTAAACCAAATCAAATAGGTTCATTATTGGAAACAAAGCAAGTGATTGACTTATGCAAAAAAAATAAAATAAAAACAATAATTTCCCACAGAAGTGGAGAAACTCTAGATAACACCATCGCAGATTTAGCAATAGGTTTTGGATGCGATTTCATAAAAACAGGTATTTACGGAAAAGTAAGAAAAAGCAAATTAAATAGATTAATACAAATTCTAAAAAATTAAAAGAATCACTCCAAAACCCCTGTAAAATCTTCTAACTGATATTCAAAAGGAATTTTTTTAGATTCACAATAAGCTCTTGCAAGTATAAACAAAACACATCCTATTGATTTTTTAGATTTATTATTGCATGGGATAATTTTTGTAACATTAGTAGTAAAATTATTTGTATCACATAAAGACATAACCGGCTTTCCTAATTTCGCAGTATCATTTAAAGCATTCTTATCAATCCAAGGGTCACAAATAATTGTAAGCTCTGTTTCAAAAAAATCCTCAAGCTCCAAATTAGTAGTAATTCCAGGAGGATACTTTTTTGTAAAAATTCTTATCCCTGTTGCTTCAGAAAACTTTTCAACAGAATTCCAACCTGCTTCCCTTTTACAAGCAAGATAAATATCCTTTGGTTCATAATTCAAAAGAAAATCAATCGCATCCCTAAGTTTTTTATCAATCAAAGAAGTATTAATAACAGCCAAACCATCTGCCCTTCTCTTGTAAACATATTTCCTCATATGAGGAGTAATAACCTTAGTCCCAAGATGAACAGCACATTTAATATAACTCTCAAGAGGAATAAGCGTCTCAGCTTTATCACTATCTCCTTTTTCAATATCTTTAATTTCATCTTCAATTTCCTCCTGACTTAATTTATCAGACAATTCCTGAATCTCCTCATCAGACAACTCCAAACCCTTTTTCACACCATCCAAATCCAAACTACCCTTTTCATAATTTCCACTATTTTCAACAGATTTCTCTTTCGATTTCACTTCTTCAGTTTTTTCTTTATTTTTTTCTTCAACCATAGAATTCTATCAAAAGATTTATTTATAAAGGTTTCTGATTATCAAAATTCACTCTGCAAACCTATACTTATTGAAATTAATTATTTGCATTTGATAAATTATCTAAGAATGATTAAATAATCTCTAAATTATTATTTTATATTACACATCAAGATAAAATTAAAATAAACTTTCCTTAATTTTCTAAAAAATAAATCTAGTTTTATCCACCTAAGATGTCCTAAAGGTAAATGAATCAAAAAATACCTGAACATTTATAAACTCTGAAATATATAATTAAATATGGCTAAAAAGAGCAGAGTTTATAAAAAAAGAAAAAGTAATAGAAAATCCAACGACAATCTCGCAATAGCAATCCTTGCACTAATTCTAAACATATTTATTCCAGGACTTGGAAGTTTAATAGGCAGAAAAACAAAAAAAGGAATATGGCAATTATCGCTTTTTATTCTAGGAATTCCTCTTTCACTGATTTTCATAGGAGCAATTATGATTCTTGTAGCATGGATTTGGGGAATAGTAACTGGAATTAAATTAATACAAGAGAATATCTAATGGCAAAAAAAGACAACAAAATACTTTTTGCATTTCTCGCAACATTTCTAAGTATCATCGGATTTATAATCGCTTTGTTAGTAAACCGCGAGGATAAATATGTGATGTATTATGCAAAACAAAGTCTTGTTATTTTCATAATTGCACTAATCGCAGGAGCAATAACAGGAATTTTCGGATGGATTCCAATAATTGGATGGATAATCAGTTTTGCAATAAATATAATCATAATAATTGCATGGTTCCTAAGCTGGCTTTATGCACTTTCAGGAGAGAAGAAAGAAATCCCTATTGTAAGTGATTTCGCTGAAAAAATAAAATTATAAATTTTAAACAATAACTTTAAAAACCAAATTCTTCTTTAATTTTTATCTTATTCGCCCCTTTCGTCCAGAGGCCAAGGATTCAGCCCTTTCGAGGCTGCGACCCGGGTTCGAATCCCGGAGGGGGCATATTACCCTTTTGTGATTTTACAGGGCATAACTTTTGAAGGTAGCACTTTAGTCCCAGTGGATTATAAAGAAAGCCTTCTAAAAAAAATAATGAAAAAAGACCCCTACAATCACAAAAAAATCCATATTAGCTGGAAAGAAAAAACCACCAAATCCTATACATCTCATAAAATATAACTTATTAAATGAAAATTACACTCTTCATTAATGATTACAAAAAAACAACCTACAATTTCAATATTAATAACAGCTTATAACGAAGAAAGACACATAAGCAGATGCGTAGAATCTTGTTTAAAACAAAAATTAAAACCTGAGGAAATCATTGTTGTAAATGATGGTTCAAAAGACAGAACAGTTAAAATTCTAGAATCTTATGCAGACAAAATAACAATCATAAATCTTCCTAAAAACACAGGAAACAAATCAAAAGCACAGGAAATCGGAATAAAATACATAAAAACAGATATATTCATAACAACAGATGCAGACACCTGCCTCCATCCAAATTTCACAATAGAAATACTCAAATCCTTTTCTTCAAACAATATTACTGCAGTAAGTGGTTTTGTAGAATCAAAAAAAGGAAACTGGCTCACAAAAGTCAGAGAAATTAACTATCTAATCGGACAGACAATTTTCAAAACAGCACAAGATTATGTAGGTGCATTATATGTTTTAGTTGGATGTGGTTCAGCATTTAAAACAGATGACTTTAAAAAAATAATAAAATTCGACCACGACAATGTAACTGAAGATTTAGATTTCACTTATAAATTCAAAATCGCAGATAAAAAAATAATACTAAACAAAAAAGCAATTGTCTACACTCAAGACCCAAATAATCTTCGTTCTTATTTTAGACAACTCTATCGTTGGCATTCTGGAGGATGGTATTGTCTTAAAAAAAACTTCAGAATAATGAAAAAACCAAACAATGCCCTAATTCTTTCACTAATCTATCTTGAAGGACTAATCATGGGACTCGCAATAATCCTCTCACCATTTCTCATACTAATCAGCTACCGATTTTTCCTAATATTCATACTTTTAAGCATAATTGTAACCTCTCTTTCAGCATCATATGGAATTCTAAAATACAAAAAATACTCTCTTTTCTTTTATCTTCCATTTCAAATTCTCTTAGCATTTCCAGAACAAATACTTTTCTTATATACTTTTGCAAAAGAAATAATCTTAAATAACAAAAATCTCTATTGGTATAAAGCAGACAGATATTAAAATGCTATATCCAACAGGTGGTGTAAATTTAATCGTGAATTTATTAATCCATATAGTCTACAATATGAAAAAATTTATATTTTATCTAATAAAATGAAAAAGAGAAAAACAACTCAATCAGAAAACAATTTAATTCCTATTTTAATTTTTCTCTTAATTTTAATTCCAATAATAATCGGACTAATATCTTTAGTAAATGGAATTTCAAACGAGGCAATTGAACAAAAAAGAATTCAACCTTATGTTTGCACTAAAACATATCACTTACCTGGTAAAAAAAACATAATTCTTAGAATTGATGATATTCAGGCATATTATCTAAACAATCTCCAGATTAAAATGATTAATGATGCACTTTCAATGGGAATCTCACCTTCTGTGGCTGTAATTCCATTCAAACTTTCAGAAGACAAAAAAATATTTGATTATTTGAAAAAAAATCACTGCAAAATAGAAATAATGTTGCATGGATATAGAAACAATGATTATGAATTCAAATTCCTTTTATACTCCTCTGCAGATGAAAGAATAAAAAAAGGACTAAAAGAACTCAAAAAAATAGAACCAGAAATCATGACTTTTGTTCCACCAAGCAACGAACTTTCAAAAGATTCAGAAAGAGCAGTTTACAATAATAATATAAAAATAATATCTGCAAACTCTGAAAAATCCAAATATGGATTCACAGTTTCAACTTTCAATTGGGATACTTATAAACTAAGAAATTACAAAGAAGTAATAGAAAAGTGCAGAGAATCTCTAAACAAAACAAATAAATGTATAATAATGACACATCCGCAGGATTTTGCCACAAATGAAAAATTAGATTTAGAAAAATACTCTCAATATACAAATCTTCTTTCAGAAATTAAAAAAACAAATGCAAAAGTAGTAAATTTCAGAGATTTAATAGTTCCTTCAAATTTCTACTAATAAATCTATGAAGTTATTCTTTCTTTCCAGGGACCTTCAGGAACATCTTCAAAATCCACAAACTGCCAGTCAACTTTGTCAATTCCATCAAGATTCAGATAATCTCTAACAGCAGGAGAAACATCAATCCCGACGTTTTCATTAATCAAATTTTTAGGAGATTTATCTCCAAAAACATAATTCACATCATCTTCTCCAAAAGGACCAACATCCTCCCATTGAGCATAAGCTTCCCTTCCATCTTTAATAATTCTAATCCACTTGTTTTTCAACATAGATTCTCCCTCTGTCCAATCTCTTTCATCAAACCAATACACTTTTCTTGCATTCTCTTTCCTTTCTCCATTATTATCTAAATCATTATATGGAAGAGCAAAATAAAAAGAGTTTTCATTAGGAACAAAATTCGCAGGAATATAACCATTTCTATTTTCAGGATTATCAATTCCACCAAAATCTCCAATCCAGTTTTCATTCCAAGCACTTGCACTATTTGAAATATACAAATTATCTTCACTCGCACCCTCTCCAACCCAAAAATAAGTCACTGTAATATCTCTATGAACAGGATATCCATCTCCTCTAAAAAAACCATTTATATAAAAAATAGTAAACAAAACTAAAACTACAATAATCAAAACAAAAATCAATTCTTTTTTCATTCCTCACACAAGAAAATAATCTTTATAAATTATCCTAATTCATAATTTATTTGCCCCAAATGCCTGTAATCATTCTTTAAATTATTTCATTAAAAATAAAAATATTTAACAGATAATAATTAATAGAAAAATTTTGCTTAGCAAATGTTTCCAAAATTTAGATGTAAAAGGGAAAGATAATGTCCAAAAGATCTACATCCTAACCATCAAAACAACATTTATATATATCTTATACTTTATTTTATTATGACTGGAATAATTGTAAAAACAAAAATAAAAGAGGTTGTTAAAGCACTTGACGAAAGTAGCACAATAAACAACATTTCAGAAGAAGTAGGTTTTGAATTAGAAAGAAAAGTAGAAGAACTAATTAAACAAGGAATAAAAAGAGCAAAAGCAAATCAAAGAAAAACACTTTTTGCGAGGGATTTATAATGAAAATTACAAAAACCCAGATTCTAATATTCTGGATAACAATTCTTTACATAATTGCATTTGCATTTTATTATATTTTAAATGGAAATTATGAATTTTTATTTTACATAGCAATAATGATTGCTCTACTGATTTTTTTAACAAAATTCCATTTTAAATACAATTTTCCAACATGGATTTTAGCAGGTGCAAGTGGTTGGGGACTTATGCACATGCTTGGAGGAAGTTTAAACATTGCAGGAGATAGATTATATGCACTAATTCTAATTCCATTATTTGAAGCAGGAACACCAGTCCTAAGATTCGACCAATTCGCACATTTTTACTTTTATTTTTTTGCAACTTTAATTCTTTTCTACATTTTCAAGGACAAATTCAAACAATCTCAAATAAGTTTTTATCTTCTTATATTTTTATCAGCAATTGGAATTGGCTCATTAAATGAAATAGCAGAATTTCTAACAGTCCTAATATTTCCGCAAGGAGGAGTAGGTGATTATTTTAACAATGCATGGGATTTGGTTTTCAATACAATTGGTTCAATTTCAGCATTAATCTACTTAAAAATAAATGAAAAATAAAACAAACCTAATAAAATCAATTTGTTACATTCTTTTAATTTTATTTCTAATCATAATCTCATTCATTTTCATTCCAATTGAAGGAAATTTCAAAAGAATACTTTTTCCAATAATTGTAGTAATAGCCCTCTCCTTCACAGCAATAGGAATTTTACTAATTTATTCTGTTTTCAAATTAAAGATAAAAGGAAAACTAAAAACCTACCTTCTTTTAACAGGAATATCCTCTTCAGGAATTCTAATAAGTATAATTATTCACAATCTCATATATGGATTATTTATATATTTTTTTGGCCCAGATTTCTGGGGACAATCAGGAGACGAACCCTTTTTCTTTATTTTAGGAATAATTATTTTCCCAATTTTATTTCTAATTGCAGTAGTGAGGAGTTTATTTTTGATAAAGAGAACAAAAACATTATAAACAATTTTTACCTAAGAAATAAAAAGGTGAATGAAAATCCCAAAAAATAAATCAAAAGGTTCTAAGGTTGAAAGAGAATTATATCAGATTTTTATAGATAATTGTTTCAGAGCAGTTAGAGTCGCAGGTTCAGGAACAATGGAAAATGCAGACTGCGATATAATCGCAGGAAAAAAAGGAAAAAAATACTGCATTGAAGTCAAAGCAACAAAAAAACCAGTAAAATATATTGACAAAAAACAAATTGAGAATTTTGTAATCTTCGCAGATATTTTTGGATTAAAACCAGTTATAGCAATAAGATTCAACAGATTCGGATGGTTTTTCATTCAACCCAAATATCTAAAAGACACTGGAAAATATCTCACAATAAATCTTGAAACAGCAAGAAAAAAAGGCAAAAGATTCTCCCAGTTTTTCAAATGATTAAATACAAATATTTAAAAATATCTAAAATCTAGACTAACATGAGCATAAAAAATGTTAAATGGCTTGATGAAAAAATCCCCGAAAAACAAAAATTGTTCAAATAAATATTGATTCTGAACCTTATTTAGTCATTGGAAAAAATGGCGATTATCATTGCGATATTCTTGAAGAAATCTTAAGACAATTTGAAATAGATAATATTCAAAAGAGTTGATGGATTTGATACACCCAATATCCCATCACTAACAGGAGAGAGATACAGAGTAAGAGGAATGGGAAGAGCAAGAATTTATCCAGAAACTAAACAAGCCCATTTTTATGGAAGTAGTTATGACTATAGAATAGGAGTTGATAAAGAACACCTGGAAACTCTATCTCAAATGGATGATGAATGGAAATTTATTTAGATTTGATAAATCATCTAAAAATAATTAAATAATTTCTAAATTATTATAGAAAACAAAAACCCTTAAAAACCTTTTTTTATTTCACCTATATGAAAAAAGAGACAATCATAATCTTCACTTTATTAATCCTGCATTTAGCAACAGCACAGGAAATAAACATAAATTCACCTGATGAAGTGATTTACAAGGATGAATTTGAAATAAATTTAGAACTAATTAATTTTACAGAAGATATCTATGATGTAAAAATAGATATTTTAAATGAATCAAAACACATAGCAAGAGTTTTCTGGAAAGATAAATGGCAGTCCTCAACTTACTGGATGGAAAAAGCATTTAATTTAACAGAATCCAATAACAAAAACTTTCAGATGAAAATAACTGAAAAATACAATGGAGAAAACAAAATAATTGTAAAATTAAGAAATTCAACAAACTCATGGCAGTTTGAAAAATCAATTTCAATAAAATACGAAGAAGATGAAATATTTGAATTATACTGGGATGAAGATGAAATAGTCAATGGAGAAAAATTTGAAATTGAAATTAAAGCTGAAAATCTAAAAGAAAAAGATTATGATTTAGAAATATGGATTGAAAAGGACAATGAAAAAATATCAGAATTTGAATGGGAGGAAGAATGGAAAACTGGCAAAATATCTGACTTTCTTACAGGTCCTGATAAAGAAACTCGAGATATAAAAATGAGAATACAAAAAGATGACTCTGATGTAAAAGGAGATGCTTTACTAATCTGTGAAATAGACAATGAAAAAATAGAATATGATATTGAAATATTAGAAGATGATGGAAAAGAAATAATTCCTGAAATATCTAAACCTGAAGAAACTCAGGAAATCCAGAAACCAGAATCTGAAAAAATCATTAAGCTCGGAAAATCTCAAACCAAAACAACTAATTCAGAAACAGAAAATATAAAAAGCGAAATTGTCTATGAAAATAAATCAGAGATTATTAATAAATCCTTAATATTTGCATTTGCACTTTTTTGTGTAATTTTAAGTTTATTAATAAGCTGGGAGAAATTAGAATGATAAAATCACTATTAACTTTTGAAATCTTAGGAAAACCACCAGAACACATAATAAAATCCTTAGAAGAAATGATAAAAAAACTCGGAGAGCAAGAAGGAGTAACTATTTTAAATAACAAAATAAGAGAACCAAAAGAAGTTGAAGAAAACAATCAAAAAACAGGTGTTTTTACAACTTTTGCAGAAGTTGAAATAGAAGTCAAAGACATAAACCTTCTTTTATTAATTGTCCTAAACATGTTTCCAGCTCATGTGGAAATTCTAAGCCCCTCTGAATTCAATTTCAAAAATTTTGAATTAAGTTCAATTTTAACAGATGTCACAGTAAAAATGCACAGATATGATGAAATTGCAAAAGGTGTTTTAATTGAAAGACAAAATATTCTTGGAAAATTAAAAGAAGCAGAAAACCGAGCAAAAGAATCAGAAGAAAGATGCAGAGAATTAGAAAAAGAGATGAATAAGTAGAAAATTATTTAAAGATTAAATAAGTTAGTTAAAAATGCAATTAGAATTAAAAGATTTAAGAAATGAAATAGAAAAGTTAAGTTTGGATGTAGCTTTGATTAAAAACACACTACTTGAAGAAGGAGAATTAAGTGATTGGGCAATTAATGAACTGAGAGAGGCAAGAAAAAGAGAGAATAAAATTTCACATGAAGAAGTTAAAAAAATGATTTCATCAATGAATTGATAGAAGAAATTTCTAAACCTTTCCTAAACTCCCTTTAACTTCCTGAGATTTTCCAGACATTTTTTCCTCACTTTTTTCAGTCCTCTTTTTCAACATATCCTTAGGAGATTCCATCCCTCCTTTTTTCTTAGCCCTCCAAACAAGAAAACCAATAATTAAAACAAGAACAACAATTAAAACTCCTCCAATAATATACTGCCAATAAGATTCTTTAATCTCTACACACTCTCCAATACAACAACTGCCCTCTAAACTCGGAGTAATATCTCCAACACATTTTTCATTTTCTAAACAAACCTCTCCACCCTGAGACAAACAACCAAGCCCCCCCTTAACCGAAGTCCCATTAAGATTAATATCACTTTCATCTTCAATAATCTCAAAAACAACCGGAAGTCTTTCCTCTTTATCTTCATAAACTGCCAAAATAGCCTCTGAAAAATTACCCTCAATCTTTTTAGGAATACTAACACTAATATTCAACAAAATCCTTTCATTAGGAATAACACCAACAGAAATCGGACTAACATCAATATTCTCACTCTTTTCAAACTGAACCAAAACATTCTCATTCCCAATATATTCCATTATAACCTCAAAATAATAATTCTTATCAGCAACAGCAGAACCCTTAATCTTAGCAGGATAAAAAATAATATCCTTATCCTCCACAAAACTCCCTTTTTTATTCAAAAAAATATTAACAGAATAATCCTCAATCTTCAAAATAGTATCTTCATTTATTTCTGAAACAGAAAACTTCAACTTTTTTTCAGAAAAAGGAATCAATGTCAAAAGACGAGTCTCATTTGTTCCAATTAATTCAGCTTTAATATCTCTTGCTCCCTTCAGACTCTTAACATTCACAAAAAAATCACTATCAGTCAAAACAAAACCCGGCTCAATAGAAAGAATCGAATCATTGCTTTCATATCTTTCAACAAGAAAATTCCTGCTTATATCTGCCTCCATCATTTTATTTTCATAATAATTAATATTCTTCATTTCAATTGTAAAATTCCCTTCTGAATTCGGAAGAACAGCATAAAAATAATAAATTCCATTTCTCCGAACAAGATTAGAAATAACAGGCATTGGACGAGGAGTTCCCAGTTTGTAAATCTCAATATCCTCTAATTTTAATGAAACAAAATTCCCGCTTATTTCTGCCTGCAAAGTCTCACCAGGATAATAAACATCTTTTGACAAATCAATCTCTATTCCCAAAACACAGGGAAACAACAAAATACAAACCAATAACATCATACCTCTTTTCATAATTCAATATATCTATTAAACTATAAAAAGGTATCTGAAAAATTCTAATTTTTAGATAAATTTGTATAATTAAGAAATATAAGATTTTATTTTAAAAATATTTAGATGATTAAAAATCACTTTGACATATCCTTCAATTTCTTCATTACATCATCAAACTCTTTATCTTTTTGAGTATTTCTACGAGCCCTTCCAGAAGGAACTCTACTTGAAGGATGCCTTGGTGCACCAGGATAACTTGGGCGAGGTTGAAAAGGCATAACATTCGGAGGATGCTTAGGTCTTCCAGGGGCTTTTTTAGATTTAACACCTCCCTTGAACTTAAAAAACCAAACCTGCAATTTTTTTCTAAAAATTATTCCAAGAATAACCAAAATTATCAATATTATTAAAACTATAACCCAAAACCAACCTCCTCCATCTTCTTTTTCAGAACAACAAATTCCAGCATCACAATATTCAGAATAACCAGATTTCTCTTCTTCATCATCAAAACATTCCAACCTGCAAGTATAACCTCTGTTTTCACATTCATTTTCCTCAACAACTAAACAGGAATCTAAACAACAATAATTTGTATCAGATGCAACAACTTCTGCACCACTGCATTCCTGGTCACTTCTACACTCTATTCCTCCTTTTTCATAGCAACTCTCTCCTGCAGGTTGAACATTACAGCAAACATTTCCTAATCCAGGACAAAAATAATTATCCAAAACATTTCCCACTGAACAATCTTCAGCAGAAATACAATAAAATCCAAAATCGAGACATTTTGAAACCGAAACACTCCCACCACCTCCAACAACAGCATCACTTGGATTTAATGCAAAAACAATCATAGCAGTATCTAAAATTCCAGACCAGCATCCAGATTCATCTTGAATAGAAATCAAATAATTCTGAGAACTCTGAAACTCTTCAGAAGAAGAATCAAGAGCCATCAAAGCAAGAGCAGTATCATAAAACCTTTCACCACCCTCTTCCCAATATTTCCCATTTTTCTGACTCCCAGCTAAATCCAGATAATATTCATCCTCTTTTGTAAACATATACAAAAATGCAGAAGGAAAATATCTTTTATTAACAGATTTTTCTGCACCTGCAAACAAATAAGCAAGATATGGCTTAATATCCTTGCCTTTCTTAGCAAGAGCAAGAACAGCCCACAAACTTTCTTCATAATCACAATTACCAGAAGAATCAGTAAAACAATAAGAATTTATAGAACTCTCAATACTATCATAAGCAGATGAAGCACTTGTCTGTCCAGAAAGATGATAAACATCTCCATCCTCTTGTTTATAAAAAAATGCACTAACAAAATCAGAATCACACGAAATTGTAAAATTCTCATCATAACAACTACTTTTAATCTTCAAAAAATAACCATCATCAGAAACACTCAAACAAGACGAACTCCCAACAATTGTTTTATCTTCCTTAATCACAAAATCATCTTCATCACCATTCACCTCAATATTGCACTCTGATTCATTATTTGTATCAATCTCCAAATACCAATCCAAACCACTTGCAATTTTTTTTGAATCTAAAATCCAGTCAATTCTATCTCCAGTATTTGAACCAATATGATTAAGAGCAATAACTGAAATAGCAGTAGATTTTAAATCGCATCCAGATGAACCAGTTTTTCCCCAGCAGTCATCTTTCTCATTATCCAAAAGTGCAGATTTACAATCACCTCTAACACCCGAATTTCCAGCCATAGCCAACAAACTAAAAGCAATCTGTTCAGTATTCTGACTATTTCCACAATCATCTCCCAATCTATCTTCAAGACAATCATAAGCACCTGAAAACAAACTCTCATCTGCTAAAACAAAAGACATCATCAAAAGCACAATTAACAACATTACTCCTCTTTTCATAATTATCAATAGAGAAAAGACTATTTAAATTTTGTTAAACTCAAATCATCAAACCCTATTTTCTAAATAATGATTTATTTCCTTATCTACCTGAGAAAGAGGTTTTCTGATTTTCCAAGTATCATCTTCTCTTTCATTAGTAGGTGAAATTCTTACAATTTTTTGTTCAATATTTCTCCAACCAAGAAATTTAAATTTCCTTTCATAAAACTCAACACACTTTCCCAAAATATTAGGTTTATTTGCAAGAGGAATAAAATCATGAAAGAAAAATTCTTCTACTCTTCCTTTAAAAATATCATAAATCCAAAGAATAGTATACTCCATTTTTGGATAATCTTTTTTTTCTGAAAAACTAGAATAATTCCAAATTATTCCCCTTGTTTTAGGTTCTCTCTTCATCATCAGATACCTCCGTATACTTTCTCTTTTTAATAACAGAATCAATCTTTTTAAAAATTCTCTGTGCCTTTTCAGGATTATTCTTCGACAAATTAAGAATATAAAGAACTTTCCTAAGAATCTGCTCATAAGTCTCTCTTGGATGCTCTTTTAACCTCTCTAATCTCTGTTTTGTCTTCTTTTCAATTTTTATGGTTGTTATTTCTGCCATAAAAGTATACTCAGGTATACTATTTAAAGTTTTATATTTTGTAGTAACTTTAAAATAACTACACTATAGAAAACTTTATAAAGGGCTTATAGGTTCTATGAATAATTAAATTTTAAAAACCTTAACAATGAAAAGCAAAGCAATTTTAGGTATGTTTTTAGCACTATTTGCTTTAGCTTTTGCAGTTAGCACAGTTAGTGCATATGGTTGTAATGGTTTCGCATGTTTGACAGATGTTGAAGTTGACGGAATCTCATATGCTCTTGACTGGCTTCAGGTTGATGATGATATCATTGATGTTGTTGTTGCTGGAGAAGCTGGAAAAACAATTCCAGTAGAAGTAAAATTTCTTGCAACAGAAGACATGGATGATGTTAAGGTAAAAGTTTACATCGAAGGTTATAAGTCAGAAATCTCTGACTCAACTGAAAGATTTCATGTTCTGGAAGGTAATACTTACAGAAAATCTTTCAATTTAAAATTGCCTTCAACTATGGACTTAGATGACTTAGACGAAGAGATTCTTCTTTTCGTTAGAGTTACTGCTAAAGGTGAAGATTCATTAGAATGTTCTTTGCCTGTAAATGTTCAGAGAGAACTTTACCACCTTAATGTTTTATCAATAGATTCACCAACTATGACTACTGCAGGAAGTTCAATTCCAGTTGAAGTTGTTGTAGAAAACAATGGAAACGACAGATTGGAAAATGTTTATGTTAAGGCTTCAATACCAGAGTTAGGAATCCAGAGAAAAATGTGGATTGGTGACTTAGACCCAGAAGATAGTGTGGAAGCATATTGTGATATACATTATCTTGTTGATGTTGTTGATGATGGCGAGGGTGGTTACTATTATGACTATGATAGCTATGATGAATGCATCGACAACATGGAAGATGATTTGGATGACACAAAAAGTGTTAGAATCTATTTGACTCTTCCAAAGGGAATTACACCTGGTGACTATAATTTAGAAGTTGAAGCTTATAATGTAGATACTGCAGTTATGGCTAAGAAAAGAATTGCTGTGGATACTACTCCAACAGGAGTTTATTCTGCTGAATCAAAAGCAGTTGCTCCTGGAGAAGAAACAACTTTCGAGGTTACTTTAGTTAATCCAAGTGAAGATGTAGCTGTTTATACAATAACACCTGCAGAATCAACTGGTTTAATAATTGAAGTTTTAGAACCTGTTGTAGTTGTTCCTTCAAAAGACAGCAAAACTGTAAAAGTTAAAGTTAAAGCAACTGAAAGTGCTGACGAAGGCACTCATGTAGTTAGCTTGAATGTTAATAGTGATGGAGAATTAGTTACTACAAAACAACTAACAGTTAATGTTGAAGAAAGTGCTGGCAATGGTGTAACTATTGGCCAGAACAGCACTGTTTTCATCCTGACTGTTGTTTTAGTTATAATTTTTGTAGTTCTATTAATAATCCTTATAGTGCTATTAACTAAAAGACCTGAAGAAACAGAAGAAGTTAGTGAAACTAGCTACTATTAAATTTTTATTTTTTTATTTTTTTAATTTCACACAAGTGAAATTAGAGGTGATTTTTTTATTTTTTAAATAATGAATTAAGAATTCGTTTTACCTTCTTGGTTGAGCAGGAAATTCATTAGGTTCAACTCTTTGAGGTGGAAATCCTTCAGGAGGTGCAAGAGAAGGTCCAGCAGGTTCATCACAAGATTCATTATCAGAAACAGAACCTCTCCATCCACCAACATCAACATCAATATTAGTTCCTTGAGAAGGTTGTTTTTGATAAGAAGGTTGTATAGGCACTAATTCACCTTCATCATCTTGTGCACCTTGACTCATTTGATGACTTTGAACTTGTTGGCTTAATTGATTAACAACTCGAGTATTTCTATTTATAGCATTTACCATCTCACTATTATAAGCATTTGCATTTTTAGAACTCTCTTTAGAACCTTCTTCAGGAGGAGCTCTTATTGGTTGATTCAATTTTTGTATTTTTTCAATATATTCAAGAGAAGCAAATTTTCCTGAAACATCTGGAACAGGATAAAATGTTTCTGCAAATTTTTCTTCTAAACCTTCATTTGCATAACCTTTATTTAAAAGAGTTCCTTCTGCTGTTTGTTCTATGCTATAGACTTCGTGTTCTCTACTTTTAGCACTATATCCTTTAATTCCAAGAACAAGTGCACCAGTTATACTTGCACCAACAATTCCTGCACCAATATATCCGGCAATTCCACTTTCTTTCCCCTCAGAACTTTGTTCCATTCAATTACAACAAAAAACTTTTTTATAAACATTCTTATTTATTAAAATATATATCCCTAAGAATAAAATTTTTAACTACTATTTTAGGATAAGGTTTTATTAACTAAATTCCATCTTGAATTTATAAATCTCTTTCTATTACATAATTTCCTATATAATTCAGTCGCCTCAACCCATGTAAAATCCTCATGAAAAGAATCCAAAACATATTTTTTTAAAACTCTTAAATAAGTTTTTTCATCTCTCATCCCATACACAAATACATAAGTTTCTCCTGTTTTTGTCTTAACTTTATCTCTCATTTTACAATTCATCAACAACGCCTGCTTCACTAACAAAAAATACACACTCATTATCTGGAAGATTTGGACTATCAATAAGTTTAGCAACTCTTGAATTTTTCTTACCTCTTCTAATATACAGGCGGTATGTACTAGCATGCCCAACTATATTCCCACCAATAGGTGTAGTAGGATCTCCAAACATCATAGCAGGATTTGCCATAACCTGATTTGTAACAAAAACAGCAACATTAAATTGTTCAGACATTTTCATTAAATTATGAATATATTTATTTAGTTTCTGCTGTCTGTCAGCTAACTGCCCTCTTCCAGAAAACTCTGCCCTAAAATGAGCAGTCAGAGAATCAATAACAACCAATCTAATTGGTTCACCATTCTTAACCATCTCACCAACCTTGTCAATCAATAAAATCTGATGGTCTGAATTAAAAGCTCTTGCAACCAGAATATTCTTCAAAACATTTTTAGGATCAAGCTCCTTTGCTTCTGCAATCTGCTTTATTCTTTCAGGTCTAAAAGTTCCTTCTGTATCAATATAAACTGCTTTGCCTTCTGCACCACCTTTATCAATCGGAAACTGAACATTTACAGCTAAACTTAAACCAAGTTGAGTGTTATGCATTAGAGTTGGAACATTTCCTCCAACAAAAGAATGATTTTCAGGCACAACAAAATCATAAACATAATCATTATATTCTAATTCTTCAATTTCAACAATCCTATCCCACCTAATACCCCCAAGTTCATCCATAATATTCAATACCTTATCCAATTTATTTTTTCTAATAATCAATTCTCCTAACAAAACTTTTTTTAAATCCTCTTTTTTATTTTCAGGTATGCTTCTAAGATTATAATTTCTCATAGTTGATTTAGCAACTCCAAGAGAATCAGCAAGAAAATTAAATGCAAAAGGAATTTTATCAAAAATATTTCTCAATAAATTCATATCCAAATCAAATTTTAATAAATCATCTATTAATTTTTCTATATTTTTCTTTCCTTCTAAAAAAAACATTCTTATTAATTCAAAAGTTTTTGAATTGATATTTTCTACAAATCCTTGAGAAGTCAGATGCTGGTAAGCAATATTGTAAGAATTTGTTTTTCCAATATCTTTTTTATGTCTTCCCCTGTTTCCACCAATAGTATTCTTGTATAAATCTCTCAAATAAATAATTATTTCCCTTGGATAACCATATTTGCTATTAATACTCGAATAAGAAGTTTTTTTAAATTTAAAAGGCAATTCCTGAAGTTTTATTCTATCCTCTCCAACAACAAATCCTATAAAAAAAGAACCTTCATCTATTTTTTTAATCTTAGAAGTAATAGATATGCCTAATCTCAAAAAAAGATAATTTAATTGCATAGACAATTTTTCACTTTTTGTGGTAAATGCAGTAAGTCTGTTATTAATTTCACCATCTCCTTCCAAATACCCTGCTAAAAAAGAAGCAATTACATCCCTGCCTGAATTAAAAATAACTTCAGGAATAAATTTAGTAGTAGAATTAGTTTTATCTAAATCAAACATTTTTTCTCTATTAATATTCCTTAATAAAATTTGATATACAATATTTTCCCTTCTTTTATCCTCTCTGATTTTTGGAACATAATTGAAATTTTTTTTAATATAATCTGCTATCCAATCAATAATTTTCTTATTAGAATTAGAAATTGATAGAGGATTTGAAGAACCTTCTGCAACAAAAAAACCTAAAAAATAGGCATCATCAATAGAAATTTTATCAGATTCATTCAAAATATTGATTTCAATAGGATATGCAATATTCTCTCCTTTTTTTAAATTCTTAGTTTTTTTCCATTTAAATCCATCATCAAAACCTAACAACTGGTGATTACCAGTTATTTTTAATATTCTTCCTCTTTCAGTTTTCACCTTAAAAATCTTTTTAACTTTTTCTCTATATAAATGTGTAGCATTTACAATTTTAAAATTTCTTCCATTAAAAGAAAGAACTTTTACAGTTTTTAATGGAATAGCAAATCCTTCTTCAAATTTAAATTCATTTATGTCCTTATATTTTTTATAGGTTTCTTGAATAGGTTCTAAATGTAGAGATTCATTAAAATAACTAACCAGAGTGTCCTTGCTAATGCATTTACCACTACCAAACGAACCGAATGCTTCAGTTATTGCACGAGTTTCAACACCTTTTCCTCCTAAAAGTTCATCCATCTCCTTACTTCCAGTAGTAATATTTCTAATTTCTTTTCTTTTTTCAGCAAACTCAAGTCCATCCTGAAACCCCAAACTCATCATCTGCCTTGCTGCCTGAATCGCCTTTCGAGCAACACTCTCACTCAAACCAGAAATCTCTGACAACTCTTTAGGACCTAAAACTGCAATTCCCATTAAATCATAAATTCCACCTGCCTCTAATTTCTCAACAGCAGCAGGTCCAATTCCAGGCAAATCCTCAATCTTCATCTCATCTTTCTTTTCTTCCTTTTTTCCAGCCATAAACAAACTAATAACAACCACCTTATAAGTATTATCAGATTAAGGTATATATTTTAAGATACCTTAAAACCTCATTATCAAAAAAACAAATACTAAAAAATTAACAACAATTAAACTTAAAAATAATGTTTCTTCAATTTTTCCACCAGAATGAACAGGTCCAGTGCTTTTATAATGCAAAGGCCAGAAAGGTTGAATTCCTCCGGTTGTAAATGAATCTGAAAAAAGATGAACACAATAACCCATAAAAAAACCAAAACTTGCAACAGGAAACCAAAAAGCAATAATCAAAGACAAAATAACAGCAGTAAAAAAACTATGTATAATTCCTCGATGTTTTGTAAAAAACTGCAATGGACGAAATAAAAGATGTCTTCCCCACGAAGAAAAATTACTATCTAAATCAGGAATAACAGTCGCAATTAAAACCATTCCTGCAAAAATCCAAGGATTACTAATGTGACTAATAAAAACCAGTATCATCAGGATTGCAATCATAATATGAGTTCTAAGTAACATAATTTAAGGAAGAATAAAAACTATTTAAAGTTTACACAATCAAAACTCCAACACCTAAAATCATATTATAAATTCCAAACAAATAAAATTTATCACTTTGAATAATTCTCAACAATAATTTAATTGAAATTAAACTAACTAAAAAAGTAATAACAAAACTCAATACCAAAATAAAATAATCAATTTCATAATTTAAAACATTGCTCATTTCAATTAAAGATGCACCCAGAATAAGGGGAATAGACATTAAAAAAGAAAATCGAACAGCAGATTTTTTTGAAACTCCTCTAAACAAACTCGAACTTATTGTAATCCCGCTTCTTGAAATTCCTGGAAAAATCGCTAATGCCTGAAAAAAACCCACAAAAACAGAATCACTAAGTTTAATATCCTTTTTGTAATTTTTAGAAAATTTAGTCAAATAAATCAACCCTCCTGAAAAAATAAAAAAAATTCCAAGATAATAAGAACTTGAAAAAAAATACTCAATATAATCCCTTAACAAAAAACCAACTAATCCAACAGGAATTAAACCAATTAGAATAAAAGATAAATATCTTATTTTTTCCTTGTCAAATTTAAACAAAATCCTAATATCTTTCCTAAATAAAACAATCACAGCAAGAACACTTGCAAAATGCAAAAAAACATCATAAGAAAGATTCTGAAATCCAAAATACTGCTGAAAAATAGCCAAATGCCCTGAACTTGAAATCGGAAACCATTCTGTAATACCCTGAATCACACTCAAAACAACTGCCTGAATTAATGTTACCATTTTTTAGATATTTAATGTTTTATATAAATGTTTATAAATTATTTATTTATTCTATCAAATGACTGAAACCTTGAAACCAAATGGATTCTGGTATCCTGAATTAGTTCAAAGAGATTTAATTAAACAAGCAGGACTTGATGAGAGAGATTTTCAACAAGTATCAGGATTTTTTAAATATAAAGGAAGAAGAGTTGTTTTAGAGCATATTTTTGATGAAAAATTAGTTGTTAGCATGGAAGGAGAAGATGATGAAACTATGAAAAGTCTAATTCATGGATTTTCAGAAATAGTGCAATATGCTCCTTTTTGCAAATACTTATTAAATTCACCTTTCGATAGTCAGGAACCAGTTTGGACATATGAATGGAACCGAGCTAATCCTGATTCAAGATATGAGGAACTTTCTTCTAATAAATTAGTTTCTTCTCTGAATAAAATTCCTTAAAATTTCGGTAGTTTTATAAATTCTCTTTTATTCAATATACTATGAAAAAATATGGAGGGTTTTATATTTTCCAAAAACATTGAGGTTTTGGAGTTTTTAAAAAATGAAAAAGAAAAAAGAGGAGCACAAAAAAACAGAAAAGAAATCAACTAAAAAAGAATCTTCCAGAGATTTAGACAAAAAATTAACTGAAAATTTTGTCAGTCTGCAAAAAGTTATGACTAATCTGGTTGTGAAATTAGATGATTTATCAACAAATGTATCAAAACTACTCCAGATATTTGAGATAAGTGCAAAAGATTTTGCAGAAAAATATTCAGGTGTAAATTTGGACAGAGTTCAGGGAGAATCTGATCAGGAATTTCTAAAAAAATTAGACAACCTCTTAGACCAGAATAAGACAATTTCAAAAGGAATAATGATGATGGAGGAAAGATTAAGAAACAGAAATCCACACCCTGTCAGACCAGAACATCCAAGAACAATAAGAAGACCTCCAAGATAAAATGAATTATAAACATTTAAACAAAGAAAATGCAGTCTTGTTTTTCAAACTTTATACAAGAGAAGTAATCAAAGCTCTTGCCCTTCAAAAAATACGAGAACACAATATTGAAGTTCAGAAATTAAAACAAAAATTTATAGAACCTGAATCAACAAATCAAATAAATGAATTTCAACCTTCTCCTTATAAAATGGATATTATCCAAAATCAACCCCGTAATACAATAAAAAAACAATTCAGAAAAATAACCCCTCTCCAAAAAACAAGAACAAAACCTTTAAATCAACAACCCTCAAAATCTTTTTTTAAAAAAATAAAAAAGAAACTAAGAAAAGAACAAACTCAACCCTACATAGAAAAACCTGAAATTTTATCACAAATACAACCAATTCCTCAACCAATACCTGAAAATTTTCATCTTGGAAAAATAGAAAATTTTTTAAGAGACCCGGGAATACAATCAATCGAATGTCCGGGTCCTGGAAAAAATATTTTAGTAAAAAAATTCCACAAAATAAATATAACACGAACATCACTTAATCAAAACGAAATAAATAACATAATTGATTTATTCTCAAAAAAATCAAGAATACCAATTTCAAACGGAATTTTAAAAACAGCAGTGGGAAATTTAGTAATCACAGCAGTAATTTCAGAATTCGTAGGTTCAAGATTCATCATAAGCAGAATTTTCCAAAGTCAAAATATTCAAAAATAAAAGGAGGAGAAGAAACCTTCTCCTCTCCTCTTTTTACTAAATCTACAAAATTTTTACTTTTTAAATGATTTAGGTGATTTAAAATTTATATTAATAAACTTAATTATGGAAACCTTGTTTTTGTAAAATGGGTTTTTAAAAAAATATTTAAACACACAAAATCTCTAAAATTATGAAAACTCTAACAAAATCAAAAATTGAAAAATATTTTAAAATATCAAATAAAGCTTTCAACATCTGCAAAAATTCAATTTCAAAAGGAAAAGAAAAACAAGCAAAAGAAATTTTAGAAATGGTTGAATGTTATCTTTCAGATTCAAAACACTTCAAAGAAAAAGACGATTTCATAAATGCATTTGCTTCAATTAATTATGCCCACGGTTGGATTGATTGCGGGGCAAGATTAAAAATCTTCAAAGTTAAAGATGATAGATTGTTTGCTGTTTGAACTATAGAAATTTATTTAAACCTTATTTAAGCTATATCAAAATGGAAGAAGCAATGAATAATTTAATGAATGAATTAAAGAAATTGAGAATAGACATAAATATAATAAAAGAAAACTTAATCGATGAAGATACTTTTTTAGATGAAGAAGATAAAAAAGCTATTAAAGATTATGAAAAAGAGAAAAAAGAGGGTTTATTAATTTCCTTTGAACAATTAAAAAAAGAATTAGAAAATGACTTATGAAGTCAAATATTCTAATTTTGCGAAGAAGTTTTTAAAAAATTGTGAAAAAGATTTAAGAAAAAGAATTTTAGAAAGAATTGATAATCTAAGTAGAAATCCGTTCCCGCAAGAATTAAAAAGAATTAAAGGAACTAATTATTTCAGAATAAGGATTGATAAAATAAGAATAATGTAGGAGGTAGACTCTCAAAAAAACAGCTTAGGAGTAGTTAAAATAGATAAGAGGGAGAAAGTTTATCGCAAAAGAATTTAAAAACCTCTATTCTATAGTAAAAATATAATGACACCAAAAAAATATGAAACAAGCGAAACAAATAATATTTCTAAAGAAGAAAATATAGGAACAAAAGAAACAATAACCTGGTGTCCTGGATGCTCGAACTTCTGCATTTTAGCAAGTGTAAAAAAAGCAATTTCAAATTTAATTAAAAAAGGACATAAACAGGAAGATTTTGCAATGACTACTGACATAGGTTGTTCAAGCAAAATTTATGATTATCTTAATATTTCAGGTATTTATGGCTTGCATGGAAGAGCACTTCCAACTGGCTTTGGAATTAAACTTGGAAATCCGAATTTAAAAGTTTTAAGTTTTGTTGGAGATGGTGGAATTTATAACGAAGGAATAAGTCATTTAATGCATGCAGGAAGATATAATGCAGATATGGTTTTAATTGTTCACGATAACCAGAGTTTTTCACTTACAACAGGACAACCAACAGCAACTTCTCAAATAGGATTCAAAAGCAAAGCATCTCCGCAAGGAGAATTAGATGAACCTTTAAATCCAATAAAAATAGCATTAGCATCAAACATAGGATTCATAGCAAGATGCGATGCAAAAAACATAAAGCACACAGCTGAAATAATTGAAAAAGCAATAAAATACAAAGGATTTGCATTTGTAGAAATTATGCAGGACTGCTTGATATTCAACAAAGAAGTAAACTGCAAATCAGGAATGTATGAAATATCAAATAAAGAGAATTTAAAAAAAGCAGAAAAACTCGCAGACGAATGGAACTATAACACAAAGCAAGGAAAAATCCCAATGGGAATAATTTACGAAAAATTAAAACCCTCTTTAGAAGAAAAATATCCTCAACTAAGAGAATTAAAAAAGAAAAGTGTGAGTTGGAAAAGTAGATAGATTGAATTTATACCTTTTTGAGATATATTTTATTTATTAGTCAAACACAGCAAAGTATTTAAATGCCTAATGCTTCATTAGGAATGAAACATGATAGTTAAAATAAGTAAAGGTCAACAAATAACAATTCCTCTGGAATTCAGAAAGGAATTAAATCTTCGTAGTGGGAACAATATAGACATTGAAAAAAGAGGCAATAGCATCATTATCAAACCAATTGACGAAGATTTAGAAGAATTATTTGAAGAAGCAAAAAAAACAAAACCAAAATACAAATTAAGTGCCAAAGACATTGACAAATTAGTTGAAAATGAGATTCATAGACAGTAATATTTTTGCATATGCATTTTATGATAATGAAAATACAGAGAAATGTCAAAAAATAATAAAAGAAGGAGGTTTGACAAATACCTTCAATCTTATTGAAGCTTTTTCTGTAATAGAAAAACAAACTAACCGGGAAAAAGCTGAAAGATGTATCAAAGGAATCTTAAAATCAAATATAGAAATTATCAATGTTGATATTAATCTCTTTTTTGAATCCCTAAAAAGAATCACTAAATATAAATTAAGTATTTTTGATATGGTTCACTATATCTGTGCTATTATGAACAATTGCGATTCAATTATTAGTTATGATAAAGATTTTGATAATTTAGAAATTCCAAGAGAAGAACCTTAAATTATTTAATAAATTTAAAATGCAATACCCAAAAAACAACATTAATAAAATTATTTCTGAATTGAAAAATCAAACTAAAATGATTGCTATGATAGCACCAAGTTTTCCAGCAGAATTTGAATATCCCTGCATAATTTTCCAGTTAAAAGAATTAGGATTTAATAAAGTAACTGAATTAACATTTGGAGCAAAATTAGTAAACAGAGAATATCATAAAAAATTAAAAAAATCTAAAAAACTTCTCATAAGTTCTGCCTGCCCAGGCATTGTAGAAACAATAATTCATAAATTTCCAAAATACAAAAACAATCTAATAAAAACAGATAGTCCAATGATTGCAACAGCAAAAATATGCAAAAAACACTACCCTAACTCCAAAACAACTTTTATCTCTCCTTGCGATTTCAAAAAATTAGAAGCAGAAAAATCACATTATGTAGATTATGTTATAGATTACAATCAATTAAGAGAACTTTTAAAAAATTGCAAAATCAAAAAAAACAATAATGAAATGCTATTCGACAGATTTTATAATGATTACACAAAAATCTACCCTTTGTCAGGAGGACTTGCAAAATCAGCAAATCTAAAAGGAATACTCAATAAGAATGAAATTTTTATAGCAGATGGATTAGACAAACTATCAAAATTTCTTGAAAATCCAGACCCTAAAATAAAATTCTTAGATGTTTTATTTTGTAACGGAGGATGTATTGGAGGACCTCACACAAACCAAAAAATACCTCTGCCCAAAAAAACAAAAAAAATAATAGATTATCTCAAAAAATCCAAGAAACAAGACATTCCTGAAAATAGAAAAGGATTAATAAAAAAAGCAAAAAGAATAAATTTTAACAAAGATATTTGGTGGACTAAGCAACAACCAACCAAGCACCAAAAAGCATAATCAAAGTTGCGATTGATTTTCTTAATAAATCTTTCTCTTTAAATAATCTTCCTCCTAAAACAACTGCAATAAAAACAGAAATTCTTTTTAATGAAAGAACTAAAGCAACAGGCGCTAATTTTACTGCAGAGTATTGAAAATATCTATAACTCAATGTAAAAACCGAAAGAACCAAAATCAAAACAAATGAATTTTTTAAAGAAAATTTTAATTCAGAAGTTTTATTTGTAGAAAAAAGCAAAACCATAAATATTATTGCAATAAACAAATGCTGAAAACCAAAAAAAGCATTCAAAGGAACCTTAAAATTACTTAAAAGAGCTTTATCAAGAATAGAAGAAGTAGTATACAAAATTAAAGCACTAATAATAAAATAATATCCTTTTGATTTAAAAAAAGATTTCCAGGGATTTAACAAACCTTCATTTCCTTTTAATTGTAAAACATAAGTTCCAGAAAGCAAAAGAATCATACCAAAAATTTCCTTCAGAGTCAGAGCATCTCCTAAAAAAATAAAAGCAAAAAAAGCAACCAAACCAGGTGTCAAAACCAACAGAGGCAGAGCAGAACTCAATTCAAGATTTTTTATTCCATACATTATGCAAAGAAATGCAAGAGCACCAAAAATCGATTTAATAAAAAGAGCAATTAAACTCATATAACTTAAAAGAGAATAATCAACAAAAAAAAGAAAAGGAAATGCTATTAGAAAATTCAGAATTCCTAAAAGAGCAGTAAATCCAACAACTTCATTTTTAAACAAAATCTTTTTTTCAAGTATTGCTGCAAAAGCTGAAAATATCGCAGAGATTAAAGCAAGATAATACCAAATTATCATATTTACAAAAGAAAATGAATATTATAAACCTTTCACCTTCTCATCAACTTTTTCAAAAATTTCTTCAATTTACTATCCTTTAAAAAAACTGCTTTATGAGGACAAACTTCCATACAACACAAACACCTCACACATTTTTTAGAATCACAAATCGGATAGGGTTTTAAATCAATCGCATCCATAGGACATTTCTCCTCACAAAGCCCGCACTTTACACAATTATCTTCATTAAAACTAATCTTAGGTTTAGGAATCAATCTCCAGAAAAAATTAGCAGTCATTGGAGGAATACTCGGTTTCTCAAATTCAAATTTCAAATTCCTTCCATTTCCCACAACCTCAATTTTATTTTTATCAATTCCAGATAATTTATTTGTAACAATATCACTACTATCAAAACCCATTAATTCACTTCCAATAATATCAACAGCAAAAATATTTTTCCCAGCAATCAATACACCAACTTTTTTAATCTTTCCAGAAACACCAGGACCATCACCTTCAATTCCAACAACTCCATCAACAATATTCAATTCTGGCTTTACAATTTTATCAATCTCATAAATCATTTTCAAAAACTCCTTCTCCTTTGGAAACTTTTTATGCAAAACATTCTTCAAATTTCCAGGAACACATCCATAAAGATTCTTAGCACAAAGAGTAACCCTCGTCAAAACATGAGTTTTCAATTTCGCAAAATTAATTATCAAATCAACCTCAAACAAAATCTTAGGAAGTGGAATCTCTTCACCTAAAATATCAAAAACCTTTTTCTCCAAACCCTCAAAATTAACAACTCTACAATATCCAGACAAATTCTTAATCCCACTAACTTCAAATGCCTTATTAGTATTAACCGCAGAACTATCTCCAATAATTATCTCACAATTCTTTTCTTTCAGAATTTTACACAACTCCTCTAAAACAACAGGATGAGTATCTATTCCTTTTTCAGGTTTATGAGCACCCAGAACATTTGGTTTAATTAAAATCCGAATACCTTCCTTAATCTCAAAATCAATATTTTTTAAACTATCTAAGAGACATTTTCTAACTTTTTCTTTTTCATACTCTCCACATTTAACAACTGAAACTTTCATTTTTCAACATTTTTAGTCCTTTTAGATTTTAAACCAGAATTCTTTACAATATTTAAAACTCTCTCCCGACTCTCTGAATTTCCACAACCTTTCCAATCAATCAAAACCTCTTTGATTATCTCTTCAGTTTTTTCTTCAGCTTCTTTTAAAATACTTTCAGTCAGAGGAAGAGAATACTCTGAAATAATATGTCCAACTGCATAATCACTATCCAACTGAACTTTGTTAAAATTAGGAGCATAATGAGGTCCTCCAATACCAACAACAGGAATCCAGTTAAAATCATTCTTGTCAAAATTCTGCAAACTCAAAATACTATCAGCAATAACTCTCCCAGCTTCTTCATCATTCCATTCTTTTTCAGAACTGCCAATCTCAATAAAACAACACGGAATTTCAGTCAAAGGCCCATGATGAGTAACTTCAAGAGTAACATTATATTTTCCTTTCAAAACTTCAGCATTCTTATTCAACTCCTTAAACAAATACTTAATAACAAAAGCAGAAGTAGGACAAGCTTTCATAGACAAGCCCCCATAATCGGCATTTTTCCAGTTTCCAGGAGCATGAACAGTCAGAGATGCCTCACCCTTAGCAGACTTATGCTTAGATGCAAAAACCAAAAAATCAACATTTCTCAAAAAAGGATTTTTCTTAGAATTCAATCCATAAGCATAAATCAACTCGCAATTAAAATCTAAAATAGGAATTTGAGGCAAAAACGACTTCTTCAAATGCCTAATTATATTAACTCCAGCAGAATCCAATTTTGAATATGCTATTGCAAATCTCATATCCATCAAAACCCATAATCTTTTAAATATCTTTTTATAAGAAATTTATGGATTTTTTAGATTATTTTAGAGGTTTATTAGGCAAACCTGAAGATAAACCTAAACACTATTATGTCTGGACAACTCCTTCAAAAATAGAAGACGGAAGAAACAAGGAAAGTTATCTTGCAACTCTAATTGAAATTAATCCAAAAAAAGAAAACAGATTAAGAAAACTTCATCAAAGAATAGTGGAAGCAGAAAAAGAAACAGATAGGAGATTAGATGATTATTTGCAAGAACATCCTAAACCAGTGTATAAAAATCCTTGCAGGTGCTATGAGAATCCAGAATGTTCACAAGAAGAATATAAATTATCAGAAGAAGAATTTGAACAATGGTTTAGGAAATTTGAAAATTACAGAATTCAGATTTTAAGGGATACAAAACTTGAAAAACTATTAAGAAAGGTGAAAAGATTTGAAAAAGGAAATCATTTAGTCATAATCCCAAAAAATAGAATTAAAAAAGGACATGTTTTAGTAGGTAATTTAAATGATTTAAAAGATAAAATCAAAATCATCTACTAACCTCTCTTCCTCCAATCACCAAAGTAGATGCCTTTCCTTTCAAAACTCCACCATCCACTACCACATCCACTTTCTTTTTTATCTCCTCTGAAACATCTTCAATTTTATTAACAGGACTTTCTCCACTAAAATTAACAGAGGTTGTAACAAAAGGAATACCGATTTTACGAATTCTATCACAAAAATCATTATTAGGAATTCTAATCCCCAAACTATCACCTCCTGAAACAGAACTCAAAAAATTCCTATCTTTCTTTTTTAAAACAATTGTATAAGCACCTGGCAAATACTTTTTCAAATCAACATCAACAATCAAATTATCCTCAATCCATTCAAAAGAAGGTGCAATAATTGAAAGAGGTTTATCCCTATCCCTTCCCTTAATCTCCTTAATCCTTTTAACACTCAAATTATTAAAAGCATCACACCCTAAACCATAAATCGTATCAGTCGGATAAATAAAAATCTTACCTTTCTTAACTTTCTCATTCAATTCATCAAAATTCATAACTTTTAAAAACAATTTCAACTTAAATAATTTATGATAAAAACAATTTTCCAAATCATAATAATTTTTTTAGCAATTCCTTCAGGAATTTTCCTAAGCAAAATTTGTTCAGATGAACTCCACTCTTGGAAAAACAGACTAAAAATAATCGCAATATTTTCTACAATACTTTTAGCAGGAATATTCCTAATAGATTTTAATTACAAAATTCCAATTATAGTTTCATTATCTTTTTTAATAATTTTAACTTCAACAATTTTATATAGGATAACAGAAACGTTTAAATAGTAAATTCAATTTTATAAGTTATGATAAAAAAAGGGATGAAAGGAGGTAAGAATGATTAAAAAATCCAAAAAAGGTCAGGCAGCAATGGAGTTTTTAATGACATATGGCTGGGCTATTTTAGCAGCAGTTATAGCAATCGGTGTTCTTGCATATTTTGGTGTATTCACACCAGGAAAATACACAGCAGGAACTGCAATTGTAACAGCTCCATGGTATGTTAATGCTTGGAATGTTAAAGCAGCTGACACTGTTACTCTTGAACTTAAGAATAATGGTGGTGAAGATTATGATATTATTAATGTAGCATTAGACGATGATGATGATTTATGTGATGATTCAAATGACAACAGCGGTTCAGGATGGACTGTAGAAGCTGGAAGCAGTCAGGCAGTAACCGTAAGTTGCACAGGTGATTTGACAGAAGGAAACAATTTCAAGGCAGACATAACAATTGTCTATCAAAAATCAGGAAGTGATGTAAATATAACTTCAACTGGAACTGTTGCTGAAAAAGTAACAGCTTAATTTTTTATTTTTTTTATTATTAATTAATAATCTCAAAAAACTATAAGGAGGTAAAAATAATGACACTAAGAAAAACAAAGAAGTCGCAGGCAGCAATGGAGTTTTTAATGACATATGGCTGGGCTATTTTAGCAGCAGTTATAGCAATCGGTGTTCTTGCATATTTTGGTGTATTCACACCAGGAAAATACACAGCAGGAACTGCAATTGTAACAGCTCCATGGTATGTTAATGCTTGGAATGTTAAAGCAGCTGACACTGTTACTCTTGAACTTAAGAATAATGGTGGTGAAAATTATGATTTGCTGGAAGTTTCATTAGACGACGATGACGATTTATGTGATGATTCTGAAAGCAATAGTGGTTCAGGTTGGACTGTAGAAGCAGGAGACAGTCAGGCAGTAACCATAAGTTGCACAGGTGATTTAACAGAAGGAAACAACTTCAAAGGAGACATAACTATTGTCTATCAAAAATCAGGAAGTGATGTAAATCTTACTTCAACAGGAACTCTTGCTGAAAAAGTAACAGCTTAATTTTTTATTTTTATTAATTTATAATATTTTATTCTTATCAATAGGTTTTTAAATAATAGTTCTTAGTATCTATTATGAAAAAGAAAAAAAAGAGTGAAAAAGAAATTAAAAAAAAGAAACCTCAAAAAAAATCAAAAAAAGAGATAACCAAGAAACCTAACATAAAATCAAAAGATAAAAAAACTCCTCTTCTAAAAAAGGATTCAAAACCAAAAAAAATCATTAGAGTTTCAAGTGGAATAAAAAATTTTGATAAGATTTCTCAGGGAGGTTTTGAAAAAGATTCAACTAATCTTTTAATCGGAAGTGCAGGAACAGGCAAAACAATTTTCGCAATACAATTTTTAATAGAAGGTATAAAAAAGAAGGAAAATGTTCTTTATGTCTCTTTTGAAGAAAGCAAAGACGAATTATATCTCAACATGAAAGAATTAGGAATAGATTTAGAAAAATTAGAAAAACAAGGAAAATTCTATTTTCTTGAATACACACCAAGAAAAATTCGTTCAATGCTTGAAGAAGGAGGAGGAGTTATTGAAAATCTTGTTTTAAGCAAAGGAATAAAAAGAATCTCAATAGACAGCATAACTTCATTTATGCTTTTGTTTGATAATGAAATTGAAAAAAGAAAATCAATTTTAGCTTTATTTGACCTTTTAAGAGGATGGGATTGCACATCAGTTTTAACATTCGAAGGAAGCCCCTTAAAAGACGGAGATGATTTAAGCATTCTTGAATTTGGTGCAGATTCAATAATCCTTTTTTATTTTTTCAAAAACAAAGATGAAAGACAACCCTGTATGGAAATCCTAAAGATGAAAGGAACAAAACATTCTAAAAAAATCTTTCCTTTTTCAATAGAAAAAAACGGAATAAATCTCAAAACAAAAGCCCTCTCAAAAGAGGAAGAGTTGTTATGAAAATTGAGTATCTCTGATGAATTTTTACTACTTTGTAATTCATGGCTCACTATCCTGTTTGTTATTTTTTTACTTCTCGCAAAATGGTTCGTTTCCTACTGAATTCGTCTATCGACGAAACTCGGATTTTGACTTTGTTATTTTTAAGATTTAGTCAAAGTCAAAACCCTTTTTAAAATAGGAATTATAAAGTTTATTTATAAATATCAGAGATATTCATTTAAAGAAAAGATTAAAAAAACCCTTTCATAAAATTCTGTATAATTGCTTTAGACAAAAAGAAAGTTGTTAAACTCAAACCCAGCATAGGCAAAATATATTTAAAACCCTCTTTCTCTTCACCTTTGCTGACTAATCCAAGAATAAGTGCAGCCAAAATATCAATTACAATTATAAAGAAAATTGAAAAAAATCTTATAAATGTTATTGACAAATTAATTTTAGAAAGTGTAAAAGGAACTTTTATAGATGCATTAATTTCTGGAATTGTTGAAAAAATATCTGTCAGAATTTCCACTAAAACATTAGACAATGAAAACAAAGTAGGAGCAAAGATTGACACTGTCAAAAATATAAAAATAATATACATTAAAACATTTGAAGTTGCTTTTTTCTGAAGAATATCTCTTTCCCTCATATTTCTTGAAGTTTCATCAAGCAAAATAGCTAAATCACCGCCAGCACGAATTCCTGAATTAATAAGCATAATTGTTTTCTCAATTTTATCTGATTTAATCCTTTTTGACATATCAATCAATGCCTGCTCAATATTTTTTCCAACAGTAATATCTTTTCCAGTCCTTAAAATTTCCTCATCAAGAGGTGCAAATTCTGGTCGAGAACTAAGAAGCAATGCCTTGTCAATTGTCATTCCTGCCCTTAAATTACTCGACATCAACTGAAGAAAATCCGGAAAAACATCTTCAATTTTTTTTATCCTATTTGATTTTTTCAATGACCTTCTTATCTGAAAAAATAAAAAAACAGCAATTACAATTCCAAAAAAAGAACCAATAGCACTGAAGATATTACTATAAAAAACATAAATCAAAAGCCCTGCAAGAAATCCAACTATAATTGAACTAAAAAATAAAATTTTAAATCTTCTCCTCTCTTTTCTTTTTTCTTTAAGATTCATAATAAACTCGGCCTCCTTGATTTAATTAAACCCAAAAACATAATCTGAGCAAGAACATCAAAAACAAACAAGGTAATAAACATCATAACAATCATATTATTCGAAAGATTAACCATAGATGCAATTATTGTCAAAAAAGTAATTGAAAGTGATGGAATAATAACTGCAATAAGCATATAAAGAACAACAAGAGGATTCAACTTGTTCCCATAATTCTGTATCTGAATATATTGCTCTTCAGTAAGATTTTTAATACTATCTTTAATAATAATAGACATATCACTTCCAGACCTCATTCCATTACTAATTTGCCATAAAGTCCTTCTGAAAAAAATCGAGGAATTTTTTTTACCCAAATCATCAAGAACTTTTGATTCAGGCTCTCCAGCATTAATCCTCTTTACAGCATCTTTAAACTCCAAACTCAAAGCACCATAATCAGAATCTGAAATATTAGTCATTATATTAAACAGAGGAATTCCAGAATTAAGCTGAATAAGAATATCACTAAGTGCAGAAACCAGATTCCTCTCAATCTCTCCCTGTTTCTTATTTGAATAAATCCTCGGATAAACCATTTGACTAAAAAAAAGAAAACTTGAAAACAAAAATGCAATACCCAGACTATAAAGAATATACATATTGATATTTAAAAAAATAAGAGCAGTTGTTGAAATCGCAAAAAGTAAAATAAAGAATTTAAAATAATTTCCAAGACAAATTCCAAGATATTCTTCTCTTGTAAGAGGTATTTTTGAGTTTTTCAAATAATCTCCCAACTTAGATTCTTTTTTATAACTTATTTTTGAAATAAAAAATTTAGATCTTTTTTTCAGTTTCTCAATTTTTGAAAAAGTAAAAGGTATTCGAAATTCCATTTTAAATTGCAACTCATTCTCCAGTTATTCGCTTAATGTCATTTTTAGAGATTATTCTATCAAGCTCCTCCGAATTTGAATAATAAATGTTCATAACCTTTCCAAAATCTTCCAATGACCTTATTTTATTTTTTATCATCCATTCTAATATTCCTCTTTTATAATCCATATTTTTCCGAATTTCATTATCTGACATTCCAGTAATTCTTGATAAATCTTCAAAAAACTTAGAGTTTTTGCTGTGCTTGACAATTTTATCACCTTCAGAAATCCATCTATAAAGAATATTAGCACTTGTTAAATCCTGGTCTGATTCAAATTCAGCAACCTGTAAAACTCTTCTTATTCCTTTTCTCCTGTCTCTGAACATTACAACATTTAAATTAACAGCCTTTAACAAATTAGGAGGAACACTTAGAGGAGGATTAGTTAACCTTGAAATTGTTTCAGCAGCTGAATCAGCATGAAGTGTTGCATAAACAGAGTGTCCAGTATGCATCGCCTCAAATAAAACCATTGCCTCTTCTTTTCTTCTCATCTCACCTAAAATAATTCTGTCAGGCCTCATTCTCAAACTATTAACAAGCAAATCAAGCATTGTTACAGCACCCTTGCCTTCAGGATTTGGTGTTCTGGTTACCAAAGGACACCAATACAAAAATTCAGGAAGCATCAACTCTCTTGTATCCTCAACACTAATAATTCTATGATTAGGAGGAATAAAAGGCATACAGGCATTTAAAAACGAAGTTTTTCCAGATGCAGTTCCTCCTGAAATCAAGATATTCATTTCATATTCAATTGCAAGCCATATCAAAATACAAGTATCTAAATCACAGGTTTTATTTCCTATTAAATCAATCATTGTAAAAGGATCTCTTGCAAATTTCCTAATTGTAATTGTATTTCCTTTTGTAGAAATCGGATACAAAATAGAATTAACTCTGTCACCTGAAATCAAATGAGCATCAAGCAAAGGTGTCAAAACTGTAATCTGCCTTCCGACTCTTCTCGCAATAATATTTGAATAATTCGCAATTTCATCTTCTCTGCCAATTCTCAAATTAGTTTTAATCCATCCAAACTTTTTATGATAAACTCTAATTGGCTCTTTTGCAGAAGAAATAACAATCTCCTCTAAATTCGGGTCATTAATCAAAAATTCAATCTCTCCTAATCCCAACATATCTTGCATCAGTTTACCAATCAAAAATTTCTTTACAGAATCTTTTATAGTAGGTATTTTACCTTTTATTAGTTTTTCAGATTCAAGCATAAACCTTTTTTTAATATCCTGAAAAGCATTAGGGTCAATAATCTCATTCATACCAATAGTTGTCGCAGAAACAAGTTCATTTCTTATTTCATCCAAAAGACAAGCAGTTGCAATAGAAATTTCAGGAGCATAAAGATTGTAAATATAACCAGAACCTTCTAATTTAATTTCAACTCTAACCCTCGCTTCATCAACAATAATCTCATAAGAATTCGGACTGGATTCTTTTTTCACAACACTCTTCATTCCTTTATCTTTTTTTTGAACATCATTTTTTTTCAAATTCTTCTCTTCAACTTTTTTAAAATCCTTCTTACTTTCCCCTTTCTTCTTAACCTTATCCAAACTAACCTCTTTCCTTTCCTTACTATTCTTCTCTTTAATTTTATTTTTTTTCTTCATAAGCAATCACCTATTTTTTAGAATTCTTCTTCGATTTTTTCTTCTTTTTATCTTTTTTTCCTGAAACTTTTTTATCATTCTTCAATTCTTTAACCTTTTCCTCACTCTTATCATCTTTTTTACCATTTTTTAATTTTTTATTTTCAGAAGATTTTTCTTTTTTAGAAAACATTTTCTTTAAAAAAGATTTCTTTTTTCCCTTAACATTTTCCTTACTTTCAACTTCCTTATTTTCATTCTCCTTTTCTTTAATTTTAACAACAGGTGCACCAAATCCAGGATAATCAATTTCAGCTAAATTTCCTGATTCAAGAATCTTGCACCATTCTGAAGCAGTGTCATCATTCACATTAAATGCTTTTGCAATCGAAGAAATCCTTAATTTCTTATTCTTTTTAAGAATTTCATAAAGTGCATCTAAATCAGTTTTATTTTTCATTGACTTTTTTTTCAAATTAACAGAAGAAACCTCCTTTCTTTTATTTAATGTCATTCTATCTTTTGCAACAGTATAAAACAATACTATGAATATCAATCCCCACTGAACCATTAAAAAAATCTGCGAAATTTTAGGCATATTCCCTAAATTAACAAAAGTCCTCTCAACTGTCTTAACAGACAATCCAGACAAACCCGAACTCTCCATACCCCCGTATTTATAAAGAAACCAAGCAGAATTAATAAAAAATATCATTATCACAATCAAAAACATTCTATGAAATAACAACTTTTCACCTTTTTTCATAATATATTTTGTATTACTAATTTTATAAATGTTTGTTTTTAACGAAATATTTATAAAACTCTTTAAAGAAATTAAAACAGGAAAATGGAAGAAGATGATTCCTGGCATAATCAAGAACGGACTAGTAGAAATTGGAGGTTTAGAACCTGAAATTTTAGAAATAAACAGAAATGGTTCTAAAAAAGGTTATATTGGAAATTATGACAATTATCAGTTTTATATCAGAAGAGATGCACAAGGAATTTTTTTAATTCTTGAAAGAGATGACCCAAGAATTGTAGATGCTTTTGAAAAATGGCAGGGTTATAGATTTAGAAAACGAGAAGTTAAAATAGACACAACAACTTATGAGTGGTTTAATGAAGATTGGGGAAAAGAAGGTTTTGTAGTTTACAATTAATTATCTAAAAACAAAATCACTCCTTAACAAACTCTGCATTTCCTAAATTTTCAAATTCTTTATCTCCTGTTAAAAATCTGAAACCATATGAAATTGACATAATCACCTCAATCTAATTGTCTCTAAATTTCTCGGAACATTTGTTTCAATATGATGCAACCTATAAATTGAAGAAGCTAAATCAAGACATCTGCTTTGTTCTCCGTGATTAAGAATAATCTTATTTGCTTTTGGTTGTGTCCGATTAGCATAATCCAAAAGTTCATTCCTGCCTGCATGAGCAGTTAAACCATCAATTGTTACAACATCCATTTCAATTCTAACAATTTCTTCTTTACCTTCAACATCCATCTGAATTTGTTTTATTCCATCCTGCACTTGCTTTCCTAATGAACCAGCACCCTGATAACAAACAAAACATAGTTTATTCTTTTTATTTGAAGCAAAATGTCTGAAATACTCAACTGAAGCACCTCCAACAAGCATTCCTGATGTTGCAAGAACAACACAAGGTCCACCTTCAATCACAGCTTTTCTTTCAGATGGAGAACCAACTCTCTGAAAAACATCAGAAACAAAAGGATTATTATCCTGAAAAATCTCTCTTCTAACTTGATTATTAAGAAAATCCGGATAAGCAGTATGAATACCATTAATATCCCAAATCATACCATCAATATAAATAGGAATTTTAGGAATTTTCCCTGTTTTCATAGCTTCATCTAAAATAAGCATAGTCTCCTGTGCCCTTCCAAGTCCAAGTTCAGGAACAAGAATCTTTCCCTTTCTTTCAACTACTTCTTTAATTTCATTTATTAATTGTTCTTCTGCTTCTTCTCTTCTCGGAAGAGTGTTTTGTTTTCCACCATAAGTTGATTCCACAATCATAGTTTCAAGTCTTGGAAAATTAGCAATAGCCCGATTAAGCAACCTTGTTTTTGAAAATTTGAAATCACCAGTGTAAACCAGATTATGAGCACCATTTCCAATATTCAAATGAACAATAGCAGAACCAAGTGCATGCCCTGAATTGTAAAGAGTAATACGAATATCAGGAGCAATATCGGTAACTTCATTATAATTCAGACAAATAGTATGTTTTACCATCTCCTTGACATCAGTTGATGAAAACAGAGGAGCTGAAGCTTGTTTATAAGCAACTCCAATAAAATCAAGAGCTAAAAGAGCAGCAATATCTCTTGAAGGAGAAGTTGTATAAACAGGCCCTCTGTAACCCATTTTAAACAAATAAGGAATAAGTCCTGAATGGTCCAGATGTGCATGTCCCAAAATAATAGCATCAAGTTCATTTAACTTAAACTCTGAAACATCCAGATAAGGAAATTTATCCTTCCCTTTTCCAGCAACATCAACACCGCAATCAAGAAGAACCTTTGATTGAGGTGTTTGCAAAAGAATACAACTTCTTCCAACCTGCCTTCCTCCTCCCAAAAAAGTAACTCTTATCCACTCATCAACTTTTTCAGGATTCCACTCTTTGTAAATCTTTTTTCCAACTGAATTTAAAAATCTCTTTCTTGAATTATTATTTTGATATAAAACAGCCCGAATATTCTCAGTGATTTTTGATTTTATTGCAGGACTTCTCTGAATCTGAGGTGTCCAAAAACACTTGCTTTTTATATCCTTCAAAATTGAACCTGACTTTCCAATAACAAGCCCAGGTCTTTTCGCCTCAATAACAACAACCCCTCTCTGAACATCAAACAAAATATCTGTTAATTCAGACTCTTCGGGAATAATCTCTTTTATTATCCTTTCAGTTTCTTCCTGTGTCTTAAGAATCTTCGGATCAGCCCGTAATTCAATTCTTTTCTTAAACTGATTAACAAGCTCCTTTATCTTTCCATTACAATCATTAAAAAATTCAATATCATCTGTATAAAGAACTATATTTGCACCTTCAAAGTTCGCACTACTAATAATTTTCGGCAATTCTTTTTGTACATCTTTTAATATGTCTGACATTTTATACTTTCTCCTTTCATCAAAATGACAGGCTTAAAATCCCGAAGATTTTATTGTCTGACATTTTATACTTTCTCCTTTCATCAAAATGACAGGCTTAAAATCCCGA
>CAYUZV010000002.1:0-17261 GCA_964448605.1 Candidatus Woesearchaeota archaeon | reverse complement strand
AGATTTTATTGTCTGACATTTTATACTTTCCTTTATGAAAACTGATAATCAAATTTTTTAATTGAAAATAATATTCTCTTTAATTTCATTTTAAACTTCATTTAGCTAAACTTCTTTGCAATCCTACTCTGTCTATAAATTCAGGACCTATTTCTTGTTCCACTTCATGATTCACTCCTTCTTTTGTTATTGCAAAAACATCTATTCCATTTCCACTTCCAACATCTCTTTGCGTGGATGCTTTTAATGCCTCTACAGCTAATTCAACACCTTCTTTAACAGAAATATCTTTTTTATACTGCCTCTCTAACAATCCTAAAACAAAAGGCATTCCAGAACTAAAATTAGCATCAAAATCTTCTACCTTTGAAACACTTCCTGCAGGTTCAACTGTATAAAGTTCTGCACTTCCATCTTCATCTATACCTCCCACAAGTGTTCCTACAATTGCAGGAATTGAAGAAAACTGCCTTATATTTCGATAAGACATCATAGCAGTCAAATTCGCAGCTTCTTTAACAGAGGGCCTTTTCTTTGATTTTAATTCTTTTAATCTCAATTCAGCTGCAAGCAACTTTTTCTGCATTTCAATATCAGAAGCAACACCAGTTCCTGAAACAGCAATATAATCATTAACAGCAATAGTTTTCTGTGTATTCTTACTCATAATCAAATTTCCAGCAGTCGCTCGCCTGTCTGAAGCCATAACAACTCCATCTCTGCAAACAATTCCAATTATAGTTGTCCCTGACCTAAGAATATTGTTTTTTAACTCTTGTTCCATTTTAAAAATCCCTGAAATATTTAGAATTTACAATTATTTAGAGAAAAAAGGGTTTATAAAGTTTTTTGTCCTTTCAATCTATCCTCACACAACATATATTCTTAAAAATAATTTTTTCCTTTTTTTAAATGGATATTTTTTCACTATTCAAAACAGAGGTCTTATATTTGCCTGATTCAGCAACTCTAAATTCACCCTATTTTGAAATCTATCAGAAAATTCTGAAAAAACTCAAAATAAAACACAAAATCTTAGACAATCACCTTCCTTCAATAAATCTTTTTGAATTAGGTTATGAAAACCTTGCAAGAAACATAGCAAGAAAAAACTTTGAAATATTTAAACAAGAAGAAATAAAAAAAATAATCACAAACTCACCGGAATATTTCAAAATGCTTTTGCATGACTATCCAAAACTAATTCCAGAATGGAATATAGAAGTTCTAAATTTATGGGATTTAATTCTTGAAAAATTAGAAAAAAACTCTTTCCTAATAAAAGAAAAAGCAATGGAAATAATCTCCTTTCATGATAATTGCTATCTCGGAAGATATTGCGAAACTTATGAATCTCCAAGAAAAATATTGGAATATATAGGTTATCAGATAGATGAAATGGAAAATAACAAACAAAATTCAATGTGCTGTGGAACTTGCGGAGGATTGATTCATACAAATCCTGAATTAGCAGATGAATTAGCAAAAGAAAGAATCCAACAAGCAAAAAGATTAAGATTAAAAAAACTCGCAGTTTGCTCTGTTGAAAATTACAATCTCTTAAAGAAAAATTCAAAAGACATAGAAATACTTGAACTATCAGAACTTTTAGCAAAAGCATTAAATATTGAAATAGAAAAAACAGAAGAAGAATATATTGAAAAAGAAGAAAAAATATTGGAAAAATCCTTGGAAATTGAAAATGAAATATAATGTATGTTATACAAGAGATGCATCGAATTTAAAAGGAGAAGTTGAAAGAGTGATATTCCCAGAAACAATCGAAGAACTTCAGGAAATTGTTAAGAATTCAAAAAATATTATTCCAAGAGGTTTCGGAATTTCCCAAACAGGTGCATGCATACCAAATAATTCTTTAGTAGTTGATATGAGAAAGATGAATAAAATAAAATTCAATAGAAAAAATAACACAGTTATTGCAGAAGCAGGAATAAGCATTAAAGAACTTAATGAAAAACTAAAACCCTTCCAATACGAATTTCCAGTTTACTCATCTGACAAATCAATAAGAACAATAGGAGGTGCAATTGCATTAAACTGCAATGGAGAAAGAAGCATGAAATATGGACTTACAAGCAATTGGATAGAAGAAATAGAAATGATAAATGGAAGAGGAGAATTAATAAAATTAGGAAAAGTAGACATGCCTGACATAATTGGAACAGAGGGAACAACCGGAATAATTGTAAAAGCAATTCTGAAACTTGCTCCAATAGTAAAAAGAAGTGCATCTATTTTCCAGTCAAATGATTTTGAAGAAGTCCTCACTATTGCAAAAAGATTAAAACTTGACAAGGAAATCATCAGAATAAAATTTCTCCCAAAAAACCTATCAAAACTTTTAGGATTTCCTGAAAAATATCATTTGATAATAGAATTCAACTCACAAAGAGGAAAAATAAAAGAAAAATACGAAATACTCATGAAAAAAAACAGCAACGACTTAAAAGCACTCTATTCGCAGGAATACTGCGATTCATTTGGAGTAAAACTTTTTTACAGCACAATCAGGGAGTTCATAACTTTTCTTGAAAAAAATCAAATTCCTTACATTGGAAATCTGGGAATTGACACAATATATCCTTTTTTCAAAAAAAATGAAAAAGAAAAAATAAACAAAACTTTGAAATTTTTAAACAAATTTAAACTAACATTTTCAGGAGGATATGGATTAAAAAGAAAAAACTGGCTGACTGAATCTGAAAAAAAGATTTTTGAAAGAATAAAAAAAAGATACGACCCATTTAATAAAATGAATAAAGGAAAGATTATTGACATAGAAAAAGACAGAGATTCTGAAAAATTAAAATCAATTAAAGAGATTCCAAAAAAAGAACCTAAAAAAGAAGAATCTTTTGAAAAACCAATAGAAACTCCCTTAAAAAAACAAAATGAAAAAATTGATTATAATTCAATTCAGGATATAATGACAAATAAATTCAAAAAATCAGAAAATGAAAATTGAAATTGAAAACCTTAAAGAAGAAATAAAAGAAACAACTTCAAAATGCCTTAATTGTGGAATGTGCAATGGAGTTTGTCCAGTTTTAAGAAAAATAAGGAAAGAATGGAATTCTCCACGAGGATTTTGCATACTTTTCAATGAAGATATTTTTGAAAAATTAATTTACAATTGCACACTATGCAAAGCCTGCGAAGACAACTGCCCTATGAAACTAAATCTCTGTGAAACATTCATAAAAGCAAGAAAAATCTTAGTTGAAAAAGATAATGAAAATGAGAGGGTTAAAAATATAATAGAAAAACTTGGAATTAGGAATTTATAATGGAAGAAGATATTAAAGCAACAATACTCGGATTAATAACAATCGGAATAAGTCTATTCGCACTTTATTTATTGAATATCAATTAGCGATAATTGTTAGTTATTTAGGAATTTTAGTTATATACTTTTTATTTTCTTATATTACCAAGATTGAAGAACATAGCAAGGAAATAAATGAGATTAAGAAAGTTTTAAAAAGAATAGAAAATTTAACAGATATTAAAGCAGAAATAAAATTTTTAAGAGAAAAATTAAAATGAATAAAAGAGGTTTTTCAGATAAAGATTTGTTAAAGTGGATAATGATAGCATTAATTGCAGTTCTTTTATATTTTATGATTAAATCTGTTTTAGTTAGGTTTGGGGTTGAGATATTTATAAATCAATCCCCTCAACAACTTCATTCCCTGCCTCATCCCTGATTATAATCTTTAAATCCGAATAACTATCCCTAATTCTAAATCTTTTTTCACAAATTCCATCTCTTAATCTACTGCATAATCTTCTCTCTCTTTTATAAATTCTTCCTCTTCTTTCATATTCATAACTCAAAATAACTTCATCAAAATTATTTTCAATTATTGAAATATTGAAAAATAAATAATTATCATATCTTCCAGTCCCCCTTTTCCAAAAACTATCTGGATTATTTAACAGAGGAGGAGTCATATCAATACTGATATATTGCTCCCGAGAAATATCTTTATTTCCAGCAATGTCCTCAAGTTCAAACCAATATTTCAATTCCTTCCCATCAAAATCAGAAAGATTAACCTTAACCGAACATTCAAAACTCCTCCTACCTTCATCACAATCCCTCTTCAAATCAACAAACTTATTCATTATACTATTACCATAAAACAAAATCAATTTTTCAGGATTATCTTCCCTAAATTCAACCTTAAAATTTCCATCTGAAAAACCTCTTTGAGGTTCTGTTCGAGATATTCGAGGGGATTTTGAATCTATTATGAAAGAGATTAATTTTTGTTCATAATCTCCTAGATGATCTTTAGTATTTATTGATAATTCATTTAACCCTTCATTAAACCTTATTTTTTTCTCACAAATACTAATTTTGTTACAGATTTTTTTTAATCTACTTCTCCTACCTTTTATTTCATAGAACCAATCTACATCTTTATCTATATTTGCAGATAAAACAAAACTCCGTTCACTGTAAACCCCTCCATCCTCAGGATAATCGATAATAATTACTTCATTAATCTGGCAATCATCTAAGGGATCACAAAAAAAACTTTCTTCACAATTTGAATCATCTGGTAAAAATTGGCAGGAGTCGCTTATTTCATCACAAAAATCATTAGTGCATACCACAGAATCATTACAAACTATTGAATCTCCATTAACGCAAATTCCTTGAATACATTTTTCAATTCCATCACAATAAAAATTATTATCACAATCTATATCTGAATGGCATTCTGCTTCAGAAATGTCCATAAAAATTGGGTATGATAATGAGAGAGGTTTATAAAATTCTCTATAAGAAGAATCCCCTTTCCACCATCCCTCTACTAAACTTAAAAATGCAATACTTTCTCCTGAAGGATAATCATTTGGAACAGTTATATTGATAATTGCCTTATCTTTTCCTTTAAAAAAGCTAGAGGGCTCTGTAACTTCTGTCCAATTCCATTCCACATCATTTAATGAAAATAATCTTAAATCTATTGGTGTTTCTCCAATATCAAATCCTTCAGCAAATAAAACCATTGTCCATAAACCTGGAACTGCGGAATTAGGTATTTGGTGGTAGGTGGTTAATTCATTATCATAATTATAAACATAATCTACAAACCCTCCTTCAGCATCAAAAATATAAGTCCCAACCTTATAAATAGAATTATCATCTATTAAGATTTTACTCTTAAGATAATTATCTATTTGTTCTTGGGAGATATTAAATGAATAATAATTATATGAATAAGAAAACTGGTCTTGAGTGGAATTATCATTATTCGAATTAGGTAATACATTTATTTCTGCTTCTTCCCATATTATTCTATCAATAGACAAATCTAAGTCAAAATTTAGAGTGTTAGTAATTTCAAGTTCATTTAATGAGTTTTCTCCCTGTCTTAAATTTAAATCTAAAATTGAAGGATCTAATATTATGCTAGGAATCGAGATTTCTCCTGAAAAAATTATTCCATTTTCACCAGCATATTCTGATTCAACAACTAATGTCCAATTACCCGATGAAGGATAATAAATTCTTGAGGACTCATATTTCCCATAATAATCTATGGAGTCATACAATTCTCCTTTAGGATTATAAATAAAAATTCTTAGATCTTCATAATAAGAGTTACTTGGAGTCCACCAATTAAGAAAAATATCAAAATAAGGCAAATTTTCAGTAATTTCAAATGAATAAGCTTTTCTAATCAATTCTTCACAGAAATATCCATCAAAAGAAGCATAAGATTTTTCAGAACTCCCAAAATTACTCCAAGTAATCTTATCATCACCCTCAGGATTATTACAGGGATTTACAAAATAAGAATGATTAATTTCTCCAATAAAATCTAAATATTCTGAAAGAATTATTGATGCCGGAATCATTGTATATGTCCAGTTCCAATTATTTATTAAAAATAATTTTCCCGCATATAAACCAGATTTATTAGTATTTGATTTTATTTCTAGTTTTTCACTACCTGAATTATAATCAAACCAATCCCACTCTATTAAATTGTTATAGGTTAATATTCCATCAACCTCAACTTCTTCCTGAACCCACCAGGGATACACTTCTAAACTATATTCTCCTGATTCTGGACTTTCCAAAGTGATCTCTTCATAATTTCTAAAACCAGAAGTTGAGTAATAATAATTCTCTGAAGGAGTTTTTAACTTCATATCAACATCATTTGATTTATTAATCCAACTTATATAAACTGTAAATGTCAGAGTGTCTTCCGGAATGGTGAAGTTATAATAAAATCTAGTTGTTTGATCTACCTCTCCATTGAAAAAATCAGTAAATTTATTAAGTTCATCTTTATATGGGAGAGATTTAAGAGTACCATAATAAGAATTTTCTAAATCAATAGTTTTTGTTTCTTTATTATTTATTATTAAATTCAATACTGATGGAGAAACTTTAGGAGAATAATTATAGTGATAGGCATAATATAAATCAACAATTCCTGCACCTTGCCTAAAAACACTTTCCCCTTTCAGATCTCTTGAAGTAGACATTAATATTTCTTTTATTTCATTCGGAGTTAATGAGGGATTTGCTTGTTTAAGAAGTGCAATAGCTCCGGATATATGGGGAGTGGCCATTGAAGTTCCACTTGCAGAAGTATAACCATTTAAGGGAGAATAACCCATTGATGTATCTTTTGCTTGAGGAGCAATTATTCCCACTCCTGGAGCGAGAATCTCTGGTTTTATTCTTCCATCTGCACTAGGTCCCTGACTACTAAAATCAGCAATTTCTGCATTATAATAATAATCTTTTGAAATAGCTCCAACAGTTATTATTTTATCAGCACAGCCAGGGGATCCTAAAGTTTCTCTTCCCCACCATCCTGAATTTCCTACAGCTATCACTACTGTAACATTTAAATCAGAGGCTTTCTCAACTGCTTCAGATAAAGGATCGTTCCCATCGCAAATATTTTCCCAACCACCTAAACTAAGAGATATGATATCTGCTTTATTTGCTACAGCCCATTCAATTCCTGCAATTATTCCAGAATCATAACCACCACCATAATCTGAAAGCACTTTTGCATTCAATAAGCTTGCACCAGGGGCCACCCCCCTCATATAATCTGGGATATTATCTCCATTGAAATCAATCAAAACTCTAAGCGAATTTAAATCAGAAGAAAGATTAGAAACCATCAAAGGAGAAGTTCGATAATAACAGTAACCTGAACTATAGCATATTTTTTCACTTTTATGCAAATGATTTTCATCAGAAGCAAAATATTGATCATCTTTTGTATTAAAATTTCCATCCTTATCAAAAAAGATTATAGAAGGTTCTGGACTCTGCCATTTATATTTAAAACGAATACTGTCGGAGTTATTTTCTAAAATTTTAATCTTAACATAATTTTCCTTACTAGTATAAATACAATAAGTATGATTTTTATAAACCTTTTCTGAAGAATTATAATCATAATAATCATTATTCTCGGGACAAGTAACAGTATTCATTGAGACCTCTCCCATATCTAAAACAGCTCTCCATTGATAACCTCCATATAATTTCTGAGTAGAATTATCAAAACTAAAATCATATTCTCTCCATCTATTATTTATAGAATTAGTTTCAAAATCAAAGTAATTATCTGGCCAAATCCCTCGTAAATAAATTTCTCCTTCAGATGGGAGGTTTTTTACAACAAGGATATTATAAAAATCTGGACTCTCCTCGTCATTTAAGGGTAGTTCTTCATATCCAACATGATAAATATTTGGGAAATAAGGAAGATTTACTAATCCGGAAGTATCTGTTGATGATGTGCCTGTTATTTTTTTTGATGCAATTCCAGTTCCCGCAACGGTTCCTGCAACATGAGTTCCATGCCCATGTCCATCTTCAGATTTTAATTCGTTATCAAATAAAGTAAAATCTCTACTAGCGATAACCTTGCCTGATAAATCTGGATGAGTATAATCAATACCCGTATCAAGTATTGCTATTTTAACTCCTTCACCATCTATTCCTAAATCCCATAAATAGGGTGCATTAATATAAGTCGAACTTTCATTGAGTAAAGGCAAATAACTATTTTCTTCGTTAGGCCTTTTATAAGAATTACTTTCAAAACTTTCATAAGTATCCTTTTCTTGTGTTTGATTTATAAGTTCAAGATAGATTTCTCGATCTAAATATATTTTTTTAATATCTTTATGATTAACTAATCTTTCAATTAAGTTAAATGAAACATCTGCAGCAATAGAGTCAATTAACTGAAAAGAATATTTTATCTCTGCTCCTTGTTTTTGTAAGGAATTATAAACATCAGCCAGACTCACATTTTCCGATATTTTGATTATAACAGGTATTTTTTGAATGAAATTATTATTCATACTGTTTACAGAGAAAATATTTTTTGAAGCAGAAAGGATATTTTTTTCTTCAACATAATTCTTTAAATAAAAATTAAGTGAGGGATCTATTTTGTTTGCGGGAGTTGCAAAAATACTACTACTAAAAAAAATTAAAGTTACCATCAAACTTAAAACAACAATCCTCTTTCCCATAAACTCTCCAACACTCCAAAACATATAAACCTTTCCCAAAAATTTCACTACTTAACCAAAATAAAAACCCTACTCAATCATCTCAATCTTAATAGTTATATTTCTTGGAACATACAATCTCATAATTGAATGAAGAACTCTGTCATCAGAAGGCAAATCAATAACTCTTGAATGCATTCTCATCTCATAATTATCAAATGTCGCAGTTCCATCTCCACAAGGCGACTTTCTTGTTGTAATCTTCATCTTCTTAGTGGGTAATGGAATCGGCCCACTTATCGGAATTCCCACTTTCCCAGCTATCTCTTTAATCTGATTACAGATTTTATTCAAATCCTCAATCTTCATACCTCTCAGTTTTATTCTTACTTTTGCCATTTTGTAAATCTCCTAAACAGGAACTTCATTATTAAAATACAAATAATGGTATTTAAAAACCTTGCTATCAACGAAAATACGAAAAATACAAAACTTTATATACTCATAGAGTAGTATAAATCTGTAAAAAACGAGGGATACAAAATGACTGATGAATTTGATCAGGATATCGAAGAACTTGGATTAGTCGACGAAGACGAAGACGAATAAATCCTACATTTTACTTTTTCTTTCTTTTTTTATATATATGTATATTGACAATAATTAAAAATTCAGAGATATCTGCTGATGAAAAACTTTCTCATCCCAGAAAGGTAATAAGAGTATATGATTATGGGCATCTCGCAGGTGAAGAAAAATTATATGCAATTGGAACCGAAAGAAACTTATTTGAAACTAAAACTGGAAAAAAGTTAATCCTAATGAGGTTTTATCAGAAAAATCTGCTCCTTATGGTTGGAGTGTTGAAGGAATAGAATTAGCCCTTTTATCTGAAGAAGAAATAATCAAGATTATAAATTAAATACAAATCTATTAAGATTTCTTTTTCTTTTTATCTTTTGGTTCTTCCTTAAACTCATGCCCAAAATTTGAATAATACTTTCCACGAACTTTCTTAAATTTTTTATCATCTGGTGAAGGACTTTTAACCTTGCCTTCATCCCTTAACCAAACTGTCTGTTGAGGATAAGGAATTCCAATACCTTCCTTATACAATCTCCGATAAATTCTTGAAATCGCCTCCTGATGTGCAGGCCATTTATTATCAATATCATCAACCCAAAACAATGCCTTAAACAACAAAGCATTATCCCCCATTTCCATAAACAAAATCTTAATCTCTTCTTCCTTGTTGATAAATTCAATCTTCTCAATTTCTTCAATAGCAAGTTTCTTAACATATTCTGGATCAACACCATACTCAACACCAAAATCCAAATTCACCCTTATAGAGATATCTGGCTGAAAAAAATTCTGAACAATTGAATCAGACAACTTACTATTTGGTATAATAATCATCTCATTATCAAAACTTTTTATCCGAGTTGTTCTCAAACCAATTTTATGAACCATACCCATTTCACCTGTCTCAAGTTTAACCATTTCACCCACCTTTAAAGTGCTGTCTAAAATAATTGAAATTCCTGAAAAAACATTAGACAATGTAGGTTGTAAGGCAAGTGCAACAGCAAGTCCTGCAATTCCCAATGCACCTAAAAGAGGCAGAATATCAATTCCCCAAACATTAAGAATCATCAAAAAAACAATCGCTATCAGAGTTATTCTAAGAACTTCATGAACCAACTGCCCGAGAGTGTCATCAATATCGCTTTCAGTTTTTTCAGCAAATTTTTTCCATACCCTTATTAAAGCAATATCAAAAAATACAAAAACCAAATAACCAAACACAATAATAATTAAAGAATACAAACTCTTATCAATAAAATCTCCAACACCCTCGTTAAAACTAATCTCTCCTATAGCAATCAACAAACTAACCAAAAGAGCAAGAAAACTCATTGGCTTTGAACTTTTTTTCAAAAGCAAATCATCAATTTCTGTCGCAGTCCGAGAAGTCAATGCAAGAAAAATTATCTCAAGCAAATATAACAAAATTCTAAGAACTAAAAAAACACTGAAAAGTATAATCCCTGCCCTAATATAATCATTTCCAATAAACTCTAATACCATTTTTATCTTCATAATGAAAGTTTAAAAAACTTTTCATAAAAAATTACTACTCATAAATAAACTTTTAAACTTAAAACTCTTTAAATATAATGTTAAAACAAAAAAAAGCTGTTTCACTAATGGTATCTTATGTTATTCTAATAACAATAGTCATAGGATTATCTGTAGGAATTTATTCATGGCTGAAGATTTTAGCAAATGCAACACCTGTCGCAGATTGTGAAGAAGGAACTTCTTTGATTTTAGATTCCCATTCTTGTTCAATAGGAAGAGCAGAATTCACTTTAAAAAACAACGGAAGATTCAATGTAGATGGTGTAGTAATATCAGTAGGCAATGATGCTTCTTCATTTCCAACAACTTACTTAATACCTTATGAAACAGGAGGTGTTGTTTCAGGAACCTATTATTTTAATATTCCAGTAGAACCTGGAGAAATCGGAACAGCAAGTTTTAAAGACAAAGAAAAAATCGGAGGAATTACTCAAGACATAACTTTCAATGAAATAAAAATAATTCAAATACAACCTTTCATATTAGACAATAATAAAAGCGTAATCTGCAAAAATGCAGTAATAAAACAAGAGATAACAGATTGCATTATTGGATGAAAAATTTAGAAATATCAATTTTATTTTAATGAGAATTTACTTTTCTACAAGTATCAATTGTCAATGAATCATCTTCAATCTCGTTAAGAAATTTTCTCTTAGCATCTGAAACAGAGTTTGATTTAGATTCTATTTTTTCATTAGAAGATTCAAAATCTTCATCATGAGAATTTATTTTTTCTGGATAGCTCTCTCCCTCACCAATCCTGCCAAAAACTTCAACATGACTATTTTTTTCCTTGAAAACCAAGGGAATTTTTTTAAACTTATCAGATTCATTTTTTATGTATTTTCTAAGAAAACCATAATCTTCACTCTTTTTTATTTTCATATTTAAACATAATTTCAGAGTTTATAAAATAGTATATAGGCAAAAAATTATTTTTCCATCTCCAATCCATTCCAATCAAACTTAAAATCAATAACCTTCACACCCATCTCTTTTGATAAACCCTTAACCTTGCGAATAAAACTATCTTTAACATTTGTATAAAACAACATACAACCGCCACCCCCTGCCCCCGCAGCCCTGCAAGCACAATAATACTTTCTCAACTTTTTCTGCAATTTCCTCATCTTAGGTGTCTCAATTTTTTTATGCAATCCTTTTTGTAATTTCCATGTTCTATTCATCAACTTAATCATAAAATCTGAATTATCAATTTTCTTGCTCATCTCTTTTGCAATATCTTTCATCTCTTTCATCTTAGAAATATTTCTTTTATACCTTCTAAAAACCAATTCATGAATATCACTTGACTGCCTTTTTCCCGTGTAAACCAAAACTAATTTTTTTTCCAACTTACGAACCTTTTCTTTTGAAACAGGAACTCTGTAAATTTTTGCTTTTTCTCCTTTTCCCTTTTCAAAAGCCCAAAGATTAACACCTCCATAAATTGCAGCTGCCTGATCTTGAAAACCCGCCCTCTGATTAATAACTTCATTTTCAAAAACCCAAACTTTTCTTATTAACTCGTTCCGATTCTTAACAAGCCCTTTATTAGATGCACAAAGATAAACTGAACGAAGAGCACCAGAAGTTCCCAAACCGCTATTTTTAGGAACTTTCTCTAATGATGTTACTAATTCCTTATTTTTCAATTCAGCAGAAACCCGAAGATTAATTGCTCCATTCAAAACCCAACCTCCATACTTTTCCCTAAAAGGATCAGCATCAGTCCAACCAGCCGACAAATCAATTCTAACAGGAGCAGTTATTTTCACCATCTTTATATACAAACAAAAAAAGATTTAAATATGTTTTGATACCTCAAATTTTTCATTATGATATCTCTATCAAATCTTCTCTGATTTATCAACTATCAATAAAAAAATCTTAGGTTAGCAAGGTTTCCTAAAATTTCAACCCCATCCTCTTCATCTCCCTCAAACACTGTTTATTATTTTTAAATAAAATTACTTTCATTCCAAGTTTAGAAGCAGGCTCTAAATTATAATCCCGATTATCAATAAACAAAATTTCAGAAGCTTTTATTCCACGAACTTTCCCTTTCAACTTCTTAAGCAACAATTCATAAATTTTTTTATCAGGTTTCCTTAATCCAACATCACAAGAAATAACCACCACATCAAAATTCCTCATATCTTTTTCAGGAGTAAGTATCCTTTTTGAAAAAAACCACTGGTCACTCAAAACACCTACCAGATAACCTTTTTTCTTCAACTTGCAAACAATCCTATACATCTTGTTATTTCTCTTAAAAAGTTTATTAAAGGTTTTATCAGACAATCTTAAAAAATCCTCAATATTAATATTCAAATTTTCAGAAATATTTTTCATAAGTTTGCTATTTTTTATTCTACCTTCAAAAGATTTTGCATAAACATTATCAATTGCATCAAACCAGGAATCCAAACTCATCTGCAGATATTTAGACATTCTTAAATGAAAACTTTTCTCATTTTCATTATCTCTTTTCGAAAACCTCGGAAGTTTCAAAACTCCTCCAACATCAAATATGATTGCTTTAATTTTTTGGTTTTTCATTTTAATTCACTAATCTGAAAGATTTTTTACCTTTTTTATTTTACTTTTTATCGTCATCCTACAACCTCAACCTCCCCTCTTGCCAATCTTTAACAATCATTGAACAAACTCTATTCTCATCCACCTTAGAACCTTTTAATAAAAAACCCTTCTTATGCCCAATTCTCTCAATAACAGAATCAATATCCTCATTTAATTCAAATCCATATAATCTCACAATGCCTTTTTCCATAAACAACTTAATAACAGCATGAGCAACTAAAGCAGGATTCTTTAATCTTTCATTATCTTTAGCACCAATCAAACCATATTTTATTTCATCTTCTTTAACAAGGGGAATCACACCAGGACTATCGATAAATTTAATACCACTCCCGCCCCGTACCCAATGAATCCCATGTGTAGTTCCTGACTTTTTACTTACCTTAACTTTTTTCTTATGAGTCAAAGCATTAATAATAGAAGACTTCCCAACATTAGGATAACCCAAAATCCCAACAATAATATCTCCTTTTGCCTCACGAATTTTCAATTTAGGTTCACCTTTCTCACGAGGAATAATTTCCCTTTTACCATGATTCTTAAAAACTTTTTTAATAACTTGAAGAATTATCCTAATATCTTTCGGACTTTTAGTAGAAATAAAAATAACATCACCCTTTTCCCGAAGCTCCCGAACCTGACCTTTCAACCTTTTACTCGAAACCAAATCAGATTTATTCACAACAAAAACAAGAGGACGGCCAATCTTCTTAACCAACTCTTCAACCCTCTCATTTCTTGAAAGCTCAACTAACCGAGCATCCAAAACCTCCAAAACCAAATCAGACTCACAAATTATTCTCTCAACCAAATCCCAGTAAGGTTCCATATAATAAAAAGAACTCTTTGGTTAAAAATCTTTAGTTAAGATAATGCACAGATTTTTAAACTATGAAATCTATCCGAAGGATGGTTACACTAAGGGAATTGAATGATTATGCAATAGGTGACAGAGTTGAAATAACCTATGAAAAAAAAGGACATACTCAATATACAACTATAGGTTATATAAATAATGTAGATAGATTAATAGTAGAAATAATAGACATAAATCCAAAAGAAGAAAAAGGAAAAGAAATTTCTGAAACAAGAAAGAAATTTCTTTTAGAAGATATAGCATTTATTGGACATTTAAATTTAACAGAATAAAATAAAATGTATGATATTGATTTGCATGGATTCGAAAACAGCTTTTTTATATAGGAACCTTGGGTTAGCAAGGATAGTATTTTATAAGAGAGATTATTTTTGGGGTTTAAGAGAAGAAATTATTGGTCATTTGGGTAGTTTAAATCCTCAGGGAAGAGGATATTTTAATTTTTATGATAGTGAACAGGAGGTTAATTTAAAAATAGCACTTCCGGCAATTGAAGATATAATTCCTTTTGAAGAATAGTTTTAAATGCACTAATATTTATTATAGGTTATTGGAGTTTATTTAAGGAAATAAAATGAAAAAAGAAATTGAGTTACTAGCACCAGTAGGAAATTTCCCTTCCTTAATAACAGCAATAAATTCAGGAGCGGATGCAATCTACTTTGGAATACAAAATTTCAACATGCGAGCAAGAGCAAAAAATTTCAATCTAAAGGATTTACCAAAAATAAGAAAACTAACTCAAAATAAAAACATAAAACTCTACCTAACTCTGAACACAATTATCTACGACAATGAATTAAAAAAAGCAAAAACAATAATTCAAAAAATAAAACCATACATAGATGCAATAATATGTTCCGATATAGCCATAATGCTTTTAGCCAAAAAACACAAAATTCCTTTCCACATATCAACTCAATGTTCTGTCTCAAATTCAGAAACAGCAAAATTCTATAAAAAACTCGGAGCAGAAAGAATAATCTTAGCAAGAGAACTAAATCTAAAACAAATTAAAAAAATATCAAAAATAATTCCAACTGAAATTTTCATTCACGGAGCAATGTGCATATCAGTTTCAGGAAGATGCCTCCTTTCTCAATTTTGTTTTAATGAATCAGCAAACAGGGGAAAATGCATTCAACCCTGCCGAAGACCTTACATCACAGCAACAGATTCACAAGGAAACCAATTAAAAATAACAAACCACCACATACTCTCTCCAAAAGATTTATGCACACTCCCTTTCATAGAAAAACTAAAAAGTTCAGGAGCAATCTCATTCAAAATCGAAGGAAGAAACAAAGAACCAGAATACATATCAACAGTTATAAAAATATACAGAAAAGCACTAGACAAAAAATTAACAAAAAAAGAAATCCAGAATTCATTAAAAGAATTAAACAAAGTTTACAACAAAGGATTTTCAGAAGGATTCTATTTCAAATCACCAACATCAGACGATTTTTCAAAATCCGAACACTCTTCAGCATCTCACTCAAAACAATTCATAGGAAAAATAAAACACTATTATCCAAAAATAAAAGTCGGTTTAATAAAAATAGTATCAGGAAAAATAAAAACAGGAGACGAAATTTACATAATTGGAAAAACAACAGGACTAATAAAACATAAAATAACAAGTATTCAAATTAATCATCAACAAGTAACTCAAGCAGAAAAAACCCAGGAAGTTGGAATCCAACTTCCTCTTGTAAGAAAAGGAGATGATGTTTATAAAATCATAAAAAAGTAAACAAATCCTTAAAAACTTAACTCTCTTATGATTTCTATGGATATTAGAAAAGTTAAATTAGGTGCAAAAATAACTTTTTACAACGGAATTTACATGATACTTTTTGGAACCTATCTGACAATATTCTCAAATTTAAATATGACACAAAACTTCAATACATTCTCTCAGCTCTGGGGATTTTTCCAAAGGTACAACCCCCAAATCGCCCTTCTATTTTACCTCTACAATCTAATAGCAGGGGCTCTTTTAATCTCCCAGGGAATCACAATTTCATTTTTATCAGATTTTATAATAAAAAGAAAAGACAAAATGACATGGGTAATTCTTTTCATATCAGGAATAATTGCTTGGGCAAGTGTCCTCACAATAACAATAATAATGCAAAACTTAATCCTAATAATAATTTCATTCATCGGCTGGTTAATCTTCACAATAGGAATGCTCATTCCAATAAAATACTATCTTCAAAAACAATACAGAGAATACTAAAAAATTCAAAATCAACATCAAGTCTCAAAAAATCATCTCCAATTTTCATTAATTTTAATTCAGAAACCTTTTCACCCTCGTCGTAAATCTCCAAAACATTATTCTTTTCTTTAACAATTTCAACTTTTTTATCAACCTCGCACGGAACTTCAACTCTAATCAAGTCACCTTCAATATCACACTCCTGAATCTTAAATCCCTTAAAACTATCCTCTAAAACATTTTCAAATTCATAATCAAAATTACAATCAGTTAAATCCTTGCAATCAATACCTTCATTTATTTTATCTAAAATTTCAGAATCTTTATCTTCCTCAACAGTTTCCTCTTCAAAACACTCTCTCAAAATTATAGGTTTTTTATCTTCACTCCCACAATTATTATCATCATAACAATTCCTAACCTGAACACCATCAACACAAATTTCCCAATCACTGCAAATCCATTTCTCAACACAAGTTCCATAATCAGAAACATCTGGAGAAAAAATAACCTTATCACCAATCTTAACAAAATAACTCCCAACAGCAAAAATCAAAAAAACTCCCAACAATATTAAAAAAATATTTTTAAATTTATCCAAATTAACTCTTCCTTTAATTCTGTCACTCTTCTTAGGGCCTGAAACAAACCTTGTTTTAATCTTACCATTCTCACGATAACTTTCATAATAGTAAGGTCCAAAAACCTTCCCATCTCTTTTTATATATTTTTTATACACCATCTTTGAAATAAAAAGCAAAACAAGTTTAAATAAATTCCTATAGAATTATGAAACTCATATCTTCGACAAACAGCTACATCCCAAATAACATTTCAATAGATTTTTTTAATTCAGAAATTATTTTA
>CAYUZV010000001.1:143415-152365 GCA_964448605.1 Candidatus Woesearchaeota archaeon | reverse complement strand
TTTTATTTATTAGAATTAACAGATTAATTGAGTTAAATTAATTTGGGATGTAGCTCAAGTGAACAATAAATTTATATACTTTGATTAATTTTGGTTTAAATGAATGAGAATTCAATAGATAGAAAAGTAGGTGGTTCAGATTCGAGAGCCAGCAAGGAAAGTTATTGGGAAGGTTCTTCATCCTCGAATGATGGACTTTTTTCACAAGGGTGTTTGTTAACACTGGCTGAATTAGGATTAATAACAGGAGAAAGTTATTTAATTTATCAGGCATTTAATCACTTTTATTAAATGGAAATACAAACTCAAAGTAACAACACTTTGTTACTATGTAATTCTCACAAATAAAATTTGTTACTATATGGTTAATTTTTACAACAAAAAAGTTTATAAACTAAAATAAAAACTCTAATATATGGTTATTGAAATACATAATCAGTTAAGATAAAATGAAAGACAATTTTGATATATTTTTCAGAAGGAAACCAGCATTAATGTTGGTGGCATTAAAAAAGATGTCTAAGGCAAGATATGGTTCTGTATTGGCTAAAGAAGTTGACTGCACTTATTCACATGCTGTGAAAATTTTGCAGACTTTAGAAGAACTTGGACTTGTTGTCTTTGAAAAAAAAGGTAGAATAAAGTTAATTAAGTTAACAAAGAAAGGAGAAGAAATTGCAGAAAATATAGATGCAATAAGAAGACAACTTGGATAATTAGACAAATCACCAAATCCTTCAGATTTGAACTCCACACTAAAGGGGAGAGTTTGTTTTGGATTTGGTGAGGACAGAAATCAATCTCCAACTCCATCATAGATAATGGAGATTTATTTCTGTATTAATTATTTTTAGAGAAAGAGGTGTTTTATTTTTTAATAAACCAATGTTTAAATAATATTCTGTCTTTATTACTTATGGTTAAAACTCTTGAAGAAAGAAATGCAGAAAGATTAGGAAAAAAAGCATAGAAGAACTTAGAGACACTCCCTTAAGCGAAATCCATGAAAATTTAAGAAAAAGAAATGAAGGTTACATGCCTGCTCCAAAATATAGAATTATTGGAGATTTTGTTATTCTTTATTCTTAAATTAAAAAAATTAAGAGCAGGACAACTCATTCTATAATTCAAAAATCAAAATTAACAGATACTGCAGTAAGAGCAGATTATAATTTAGATAATGCCTTAGAAATCTTGATAATTAAAATAAATAAATATTTTTAAACTCTCTTTATAACATTTCATTATGACAAAAGATTTAAGGGTAGTAATCGCAAGCACAGGACCTCCAAAATGGAGAAAAAAAGTTTTATATCAAGGAGAACCTCTTGAATTAAAAGATATTCCAGAAAAAACTGGAATAGATGAAAAAGAAGCAAGAGAATATTGGTGGAATATTTCATGGAAAGAGCATTTAGAAAAAGGAAAAACAAGAATAGCAAAAGGTATCTATACTTATAATGAACTAATTGAAAATAAAAGAAGTCTTGAAATTAAGTCCTATCAGGAAATAATATTCTCTAAATCAGAAACAGAAGGATTGGATATGAGATAAAATGCCAAAAGATTTTTTAATAGTGCAATTGAGAAAAGATTATTTAAATAAAAGAAAAATAATCTATAATGGAGAACCAATAAGTCCAAGAAGAATTTTAAATGTTTCAAATATAAATTTAAAAGAAGATAATAATTATCAATGGGATTTATCTTTATTTCGTTTTGAAAGAGACGGCAGTGTAGCAATTTCAACAGGAACTTATACTTGTGAACAATTAAAAAAAGAGAGAAAAATAGAACAATTACCAGGATTTAGAAAAAATCCAATAAGTAAAGAAGTTTTAGAAGAATTAGTTAAAAAGTTATCTTGACTTTTCAACACCTTTTCGTAAACACTCTTGCTTAACCACACACTTCGAACACCAAGGACTTACTGGCTGACAAATTTCTTTTCCAAATAAAACAAAAAGAGCATTAAACTCTCTCCAGTATTTGCGAGGCAAAATCTTCTCCAATTCCTTTTCAGTTTCTTCAGGATTTCTTGTAGAAACCCATCCAAGACGATTAGGAATTCTATGGCAATGAGTATCAATAGGAAGAACATCTTTTCCAAAAGCAAAACTCAAAACAATATTCGCAGTTTTTGGACCTACTCCTTTTATACTTAATAACTCTTCACGACTCGATGGAACTTTTCCATCAAATCTCTCAATCAACTCACGAGAAACACTCTGCAAAATACGAGCTTTTTTCCTATAATGTCCTGTCTTAAAAATAATTCTCTCTAATTCATCTACAGGAATCTCCAACAACTCACAAGGATTACTAATTCTCTCAAATAATCTCTCACTAATTTCTTCAGTAATAGCATCCTTAGTCCTCAAGGAAAGCAAACACGAAATCAAAATCCTAAAAGCATCTGGCTTCTGCCTCATCCGATTCAGAGTAGTCCTCTCATTATAATTATAATACTCTGCAAGTTTATCCATGATTTTCGGAATATTCTCTTTCATTCTACATTAACTAATAAAAACAGCTATTTATATATTCATCTCATCCAATTTTCACACTCTCAATTTTTTACTTACAAATACCCTCAAACTCTTCTCTTGTCAAACCTAAATCATACTTTATTATTTTATTTAAAAGTCCTCTTCCAATATCCCTTCCAGGATGATTTGGAACAACAGTTGTTCTTCCATCAGAATGTTCAAAAAACATATGGCTTCCCTCTTGTCTTATAAATTTAAATCCTAATTTAAAAAGAATCTTAGACAATTCTCTTGCACTAATCAAAGGCAATTTTGCCATTCTAAACCTCTATTTGCTGCAAACCTATGAATTTTTCTAACGAAATGTCATTAATCTTTTTACATTTTAAATAAAGAGAAATAGCTTCACGAGTATTTTCCATCAATTCGTCAAGAGTCTCACCCTGAGTATGGCATCCAGGAAGACCCACAACCTCAGATACAAACATACCATTTTCATCCTGCTCAACAATAACATTAAATTTTACCATATCTAATAAAAAAAAATAAATATATAAATTTATCTGTGATACCTTTTCAAAAACTCTCTCTTAAACTCCTTAAACTTCCCTTTTTTAATCGCTTCACGAATTCTATGCATTAAATCCAACAAAAAATACAAATTATGATAAGATGCAAGTTCAAAACCAACACCTTCTCCCTCACGAAGTAAAAACCTCACATAAGCCCGCGAATAATTTTTACAAACAAAACAATCGCATTTAGAATCAATAGCCCTGCAATCTCTCTCAAACTTCTTACTCATTATTTTTAAACTACCTTCAGAAGTAAACAAAGTTCCATGACGAGCATTTTGTGTAGGCAAACGAGAATCAAAAATATCCACTCCCATTGAAACAGCTTCTAAAATCTCAACAGGATTTCCAATACCCATTAAATAAATCGGTTTTTCAACAGGAAAAATCCTTTTCTGTTGTTTTACAATTTTCATTTCTTCATCAAAACTCTCACCCATTCCAAAACCCCCAATAGCATAACCATCAAAACCAATTTCAACCAAATCCTTAGCACTCTTTTCCCTAAGTTCTTTATACTTTCCACCCTGTGTAATTCCAAACAACAACTGCTCCTTAGGACTCTTTTTAAGCAGTTTAAAATGCTCTCTTTTGCATCTTTTAGCCCAATCACTAGTAAGCTCAACAGCACGAGAAATCTCATCCTTAGAATCTTCATACAAGGGCATTCTATCAAAACACATTGCAACATCACTTCCAATACCTTTCTGTATCCTCATATTTTCTTCAGGAGTCATAAAAATCCTCTCACCTGTATAAGGATTCTTAAACCAAACTCCTTTTGAATTAGATTTCAAATACAAACTATCAGAATACATTTGAAACCCTCCTGAATCACTAAAATTCAAACCCTTATGATTCATAAAACTCCCAATCCCGTCCGACTTCTTAACAACCTCAACACCAGGTCTCAAAGACAAAATAAAAGCATTTGAAATAACAACATCAACACCCATTTCTCTTAACCTTAAACTATCCACATATTTAACAGCACCTTTTGTTGCAACAGGCATAAAAAAAGGAGTCTCAACCTGTTTATCATTAACACTTAAAATCCCAACCCTGCTATTTCCATCTGAATATTTTATTTTAAAACTCATAATTAATAAATATCATTTCCACTTTTTAAAACTTCAGCCCAATCATCACCTGCTAATCTGCCTCTTATCTTACTCTCAACAAAATCCCAAGGCAAATAAGTCAATTCAATAACACTATCTCTTCCAAATCTGCGAGGAAATCTTAACTCAACACCTCTATAATGAAATTGAGGTCTTTCAGAAAACTCAAAATGCAACATAGGATTAACCCTAAACTCCCTATCTCCAATAATTTCTTTTCCATTTTTACATTTAGGATAACCTCCTCGATTTCTAACAAAATCTCCAATATTCACCCTATTTTCACTAATCATTCTATTTGCATATTGATGTAGATAACCATCAACTTTAGAAAAACTTTTAAGACTTCTTGCTAAACCAATTCCTTCAATCTTACCTTCCCCCTCACAACCAAAAAAATCAAATCCATAATTACCTAAAAACTTAACAACATCTTCAACAACACTCCTATCTCTAAAATTAAACCTATCCAAACCAGAACAACCTGCCTCACTCCTAACTCTATAAAAATCTTTTTCAGAATTTCCTTCAATAATTCTCAAAATACCTGCACCTGAATCAATATAAATATTCATGAAAAACCATAATTAAAACATTTAAAAATCTTTCTAACTTATTAAAAACATGAAATTCAAATTTTACTTTCTAAAACTCTCAATAATATGTCTGATAATTTTTATATTCCAACAAATTAACCAGGGAATAACAAACTTCCTAATCCTAAATCAACAAGCAATCCAGGGACAATACTGGAGATTTTTAACAGCAATATTCCTCCACGGTTCACTGCCTCACTTAATCTACAATCTTTTTGCACTTTTATTCTTTGGCTTAATTTTAGAAAAAACAATCGGAAGCAAAAAATTCCTATTCATTTTTTTAACATCTGGAATAATTGCAAACATAATTTCAGTAAACTTTTATCTTTCAAGTTTAGGAGCATCAGGAGCAATATATGGAATAATCGGAGCATTAACAATTCTAAAACCATTCATGCTTGTATGGGCATTCGGATTGCTCCTTCCAATGTTCATAGCATCAATTCTCTGGACAATCGGCGATATTTTGGGTGCCTTTGGATTCGGAAACCAATCAATAGGAAACATAGCACACCTTTCAGGAATAGCAATCGGATTTATATTTGGATTATTTCTAAAATCCAAAAACTCAACTAAAAAACAAATCAAAAAAATACCTGAAAACTACATAAAATTATGGGAAGATAGATGGATGTGAATTAAGGATAAGTAACATCAGGATAAAGCTCCTTCATTTCCCTAATTGTATTAGGAACAATTCCTGAATTTTTTAATATACAATTAACCTGTTCTTTTGATATAAATCCTGCTTCATATAATAAAATAACTTTCTTAATATAAACTCCTTTTGGATCTGTAACATCAGTAAATAATTTATCAAATTCAGAATCACTCCTTACTCTAAAAATTTTATTCCAATCTATATCTTTAATTCTCGTAGGATCTTTATAACCCCAAATCCCATTTGGACAAGACATTGATTCTACATAAGTAGCAATATCTTCATAAATTGCATATCCTCCATAAGGTCTTATTAAACCGTAATTAGGGTCAAAATTATTAATATCAGGTACATAATTTCCAGCTGGATTAATTTTCCTATACCACAGGTCCTTATTTGAATCTTCTATACACACATTATATTGAGAATTATCCTTAAAATAAATATCAAAACTTTGAAGGATACCAAAATTATCAGGTTTATATGTTTTCCTCCATTTTTTATTAAATTTACAACCAATAATATTACTGGAATCACTAAAAAGATCACAGAGTTTATGATGAAGTAAATGAGCAGTTTCATGAAAAATAGCATTTGACCTAACTCTATCTTTACCTCTCATTTGATCGCCATCAATACCAGTATAAACTATCTGCATAAATATTCTTTTTGAAGATTGAGAACCAGAAAGACCTCTACCAGCATATCCCCATGCTATAGACCATTCACTCATCCCTAACGAGATAATATCTGAAAGAGGCTTCATAATCAACGGAAGTCCTTCCCTATAATGATTAATCATTGTTCCTGTATCACCAAAAACTATCTGATCAAGAATATTAGACATATCTTCTGTCATAGCATCGACAGCCACACAAGAATGAGTAACAAACTTCATTGCAGAATTTCTAAGCATCTTACTTTCAATAGGAACTGATTTATCAAGATGCTTAAAATCCTCTATTAATTTAACCTTTTTAGAATTTTCAAAATATCTATTGAAATCATAGATTGTTTCAATAGCAGGAAAACGAATCCCTCCATCAGTAAATCTAACAGCTCCACATAAATGCCTGCATTCACCAAATCTGCACATATAAGTATCTTTTTTACAATCATCAGGGTTATATCCAAGAATACCCATCTGAGGAGTACATGAATCAAAAATAGAATCTCCAGATTTTTTATAACCCTGAGGATTATTTAAATGAGGAATTTTAGGAACTATTTCATATAGAACAGGAGGTTCCAATACTTCTTCTGATTCTTCCTCTAAATATTTGTCAACCAAATCAGATTTATGAATTGTAAGAACCTTAACATATTTCATTCCAGGATACCTTACAGTTATCCTAACATAATTAGTTCCACACAACTCAAAACCACTTGCATCTTCATATCCTTTTATTTTCACAGCATAAGTAATAAATCTTTCCTCAAATTCCTTACCTCCTCTATCAGGAATAATCCCTTTTATATTGTTAACATCATCTGTATATCTTGGATTATATAATTTATTTTCTTCTAAATTCCCTTTTCCTATTTCAACTTCTAAAATATCATCATAATCTTCTTTTTTAACAATATCTCCCTTGCCATCTAAAACTTCATGCCAAACCTCCACAGGATGCTCAACCTCATCATAATTCTGAATAGGAATACTAAGAATATTACTAAAACCTAATTCAGCAAAATCTCTCGGAATATTCAGATGGTTTCTCTCACCTTCAATTGAAATCCTTTTATTAGTAATATCAAAAACATAAAAGCCTCGATGGTCATAAGAACCGCAAGTTTGACATTCATTAGGATCTTTGTAAGTAATAACTGTTTGAGAAGGCAAAGGTATAACCTCGCCTAAAACAGCATAAACTTTATATTTAGTTTCCTTTATTTTAACTTCACCAAAATGAGAATCAGTCATATCATATACACAAGAAGTTTCATATTTGGTTCTTATATTACCCCCTCCAAAACCACTCTTAACCCAATCAACAAAACCATCCCTCACTTCCTCACCAGAACCCTTAGAAGAACTCTCCTTACATTCACAATGACTACAAAGTCCATCATCTTCTCCATCACAATCCTGAATATCACAAACAACTGTGCAGGTTTCACCCCCAGAACTGCAAACAACTCCATCATTACACTCTGCCTTACATTTCCCAGTGCTAATATCACAATAACTATCAGCACATAATGATGAAATAAGAGAACAATCAAAATCACTATCACAATTCTTACCACAATCAGGATAAAGATGACTTATATCCTTGCTCTGACATCCCTTATCAGGATCACACCAATAATGTTTGCAAGCATCATCACCTTCGCAATCTTTTTCTTCATAATCACAATAATCATAATCTCCACAACTATCATCAGTGCAAACATCTCCATCATCACAATCAGAATCTGATTCACAATCATTAGGACAACAACAAATTGAAGAATCTCCGGATTTTGCTATTCTAAACAAACTTATAAAATATTCTATAAAAAACGAAAAAAAACCTTTTGAATCAGGATTATTATAACCAGCAGGACAACTGCTTTCAGAAGATTCATAACAAGGTTCTTCACAACAACCTTCTATTCTGTCATGTTCACATCCAGATAAACTATCACAAGAATCAGATGTGCAAACATCTCCATCATCACAATCCAAGGGAGTCCCTGATTTACATACTCCATCATCACAAAACTCATTTCCATTGCAAACATTACTATCATCACAATCACTATCTTCACTACATCCCTCAGGAACACAACCAGAAATAGGATTATGTGAACAAGAACCATCAAAATTACAAACATCTGTTGTACAGATATCTCCGTCATTGCAATCAAAATCATCTTCACAATAACATCCAGGACCATTATTAAACAAATTCCTACAACTTCCATCACCTTCACAACTATCATCAGTGCATTCATCACCATCATTGCAATCAGAATCCATCATACATCCAGTGCAATCTTCAATTAAAATATTATCACAACCTCCACTACTGCAAACATCATTAGTGCAAGGGTCTCCATCTCCACAATCAAAATCATCCTCACAAGGAACACAACCTGGAATAAAATTATGTGAACAAGAACCATCATCTCCACAACTATCATCAGTGCAGATATCTCCATCATCACAATCAGAATCATCTGAACAACTAACACAACCTGGAATAACCTCATGAACACAACCAATAGATGAATCACAAGAATCAGAAGTGCAAGGGTCTGTATCAATACAACTTACAGGAGCATAACCACAAGAACCATCAGTACCGCAAAAATCATAAGTGCATGCATTTCCATCATTGCAATCATCATTGCTTGTGCATCCTCCAATCAAACAATCAGGATCACTAATACAATTTCCAGCAGAAGAACATATCTCACAATAACCACAATCACTATTATCTGAACAACCTCCAGGAACACAACCAGGGATTTCTTGACAAGCATCATCCACACATTCTTCACACTCTCCACAATCACC
>CAYUZV010000001.1:143115-143315 GCA_964448605.1 Candidatus Woesearchaeota archaeon | reverse complement strand
CTCCATCATTTGAACAAGGAACACAATCATGAGACCTATCAGAATTATAACACACTCCATCTCCACAAAAATCATAAGTACAAGCATTATTATCATCACAATCAGAATCATCTTCACATTCATCAGAATCACAATCTGGAATAATTTCATTAGAACAAAAACCTCCTGAACCACATTCATCATAAGTGCAAGGATCACCA
>CAYUZV010000001.1:129824-143015 GCA_964448605.1 Candidatus Woesearchaeota archaeon | reverse complement strand
TCATCACAATCAGAATCATCATAACAACCACAAACTCCGCAATCAGCAGGACAAGAACCGCAATCTTCACTACCTTCACATATTCCATCCCCACAACATTCAGTCATTTGCATATGACTACAAAAACCTCCTGAACCACATTCATCATAAGTGCAAGGATCACCATCATCACAATCAGAATCATCATAACAACCACAAACTCCGCAATCAGCAGGACAAGTCATACAATCTTCTCCACTATTGCAATTTCCATCACCACAACACGGAACAGTTGGCATATTATCACAAAAACCTCCACTAACACAAATATCCATTGTGCAAGGATTTCCATCATCACAATCAGAATCACTCGAACATTTAGGACCTAAAAAAATACTCGCTAACCAATCAAAAGAAAAAAAATCTTTCAAAGAATTAAAAAAACCCTCATCATTCTCTCCACTATCAGCAATAACTAAACCTAAAAAAAATAATAACATTAATACAAAAACTAACATCCCTTTTTTCATAAACTCAAAAAGAAAAACATCTTTTTAAATCTTACCTCGCACTATCTGCTTGTTTTTCACTATCTCTTTTTTTCTGCATAGCAAAACTATCTGCATCACCATTATAAGTTTTAATAATTTCAGAAGCTAATGCATCTGTAATTTTGACTTTTTTATTAAATGATTTGTCATAACTTCCATGAATAATATGGCGAAGAGTCATAGTAACTCTACGAAGAGGAGACAAATCAACTGCTTGCGGATATCTTGCACCACCATATTCAATAACAGTAACATCATCTCGAGGTGCAGCATTCTCAATCGCAGTCACCAAAACCTGAACAGGATTCTCCTTTATCTTTTTTTCAATAATCTTAAATGTATCAAGAACAATTTTCATATTCCTTGAATATTTTCCAGTCCTCCAAAAAGTCTGAATCTTATGCTTTTTACCTCTATGCCCAGGAACAGCAATCAAATTCGCAAATATCTCAATAAGATTAATCTTAGATTTTCCAAATTTCTCTCTAATTCTACCATGCGACTTAACAACCAACTTTGGCTCAAGATTAATATATCTTCTTATACCTGGATCAACAATCTTTATTTCAGAAACATCATAAAGTCCAAACAACTTAAACTCATCACCTTTCCCACTATCCTGCATTTCCTCATCCTGACTTTTAATTTCTTCTTGCTCCTGCACTTCTTCAACAGGATTTTCAATTTGTTCTGATATTTGTTCATTCATTTTAACCAACCAATTTATTTAATTTTCTTCTTGATTTTTCTCCATTAATTATATTACTATCTCCTTCATAACCAAATGTTGAAATTCCTGCAGAAAAACATCCTCCTAAAGCACCATATGATACATTATCACAACTCTTAAAACAATTTCCTGAAAGTTCTCTTAATGAATCATAATAACTAACCATCTTAACCCTTCCTCCTTAAATCATTTAATTCTTCAAAAACATTTTCTAAATCTCCTTTATCCCCACTCCTTCCAATAAAATCACCATAAATAACTTTTTCCCCTTTTTCTTCCTCATAAGGACATTCATAAACATCAAATCCTCCTACACAATCCACAACTCTTTTAACAACCTGAACAGCATAAGAACCTCTTTGAACTCTAAGAAGCATATCACTGCTAACTTCAAAACGAGGACGATTACTTGTTTTTAAATAAATAACAAAATCCTCTTCTGGAAGAAAATCTTCAGGTTTTAAATTATCCTCACCTCTAATTAAAAGCCTTCTTTCCATTTTATTTAACCCTCTTAAAAACTTTATATTTAATTCCTTCAATTTCATAATCCTCACACCTATAAGAATCTCCTCCTTCAAATCTATGCCTCTGCAAATCTGCACTAACACATCCAACCAATTCATTTTCATCAAGAGGAACAACAATCCCATCATATCTGCCTAAATCATCTATATTTTCTAATCCCTCTTTATCTCCAATAAATACCTTTCCAGTATCTAATTCTTTCAAAACACCATAAAATAATTCTAACATCATCTTCTACCTTTCTCAATCTTACCAGTCCATAATCTTTCTAATGGCTGGTCATTTACTTTAGTGATTTTCCATCTAACACCTGGAATATCTCCTTTAGACCTTCCCTGCTTTCCACCAATTCTTTCAATTAAAACTTCATCATGTTCATCAATAAATTTTTGAGCAAGATTACCAGGTATAAATGCAGTAACTGTTTTAGAATTCTTAATCAACTGAACTCTGCAACACTTTCTCATAGCTGAATTTGGCTGTTTTGCCTCTTTTTGAACCTTAGCAGTAACAATTCCTTTTGCTTGATTCTTACCTCCCAAGGGATCTGACTTTTTAAAAAGTCCAAGAGTTCTCACTTTATATTTCCTATCTCTCCATCGGAACTTCCTCCGATTTTTCATTAATTTAGCCGCATTTTTTAATCCCATTGTTTAATTATATCTGATTTCAAAGCTTTTTAAAGGTTGTGATAGAAAAAATAAATACTTAAAAACATATATTTTATCACATGTTTATGAAAGGACAATTAAGAAACCTAAGTATATATGAAGGAAAAATTCATTTAGTTGTCCCCCATTGCGATTGGAAAATATGCGGAATTCTACCAATACATGAAGGAAGTTATTCTGAAATTTATAAATCTACCTCTGAACAAGGTCTTCAAATTCCTACAATGGGAGAAGCATCTTCAATTGTTTTATCTTTAATGAAAAATCCTGAAGAAGATTCCTCAAAAATGATACTCAATTATATGAATCAGGGCAGACCTTTTTATGTATCAACTTTTCTTCTTGAAAAAGAAGATGGATTTTATGCAATTGACCATCCTCCTATAACACCAGAAGGTGAAATAGATATTTTAGAAAAAAAATTAGGAATAGACCATCGCTCAACAGAAAGAGAAGATGGACATGTTAAATATAACTTAGAACATTCAGTAAGATACACACCAAAAGGTAACCCTTCAGGAGAACAAGATTCTGAAGGATTATCAAAAAGAAGAAAAGTAAGGGCTATGGCTGGAAATGCAGGAGCAAGAAATCTTGAAGAAATAGCAAAAAAGAAAGGAGATATTGTATTTGTAGGAGGCGATAACAATAGCTTAAAAAGAAATATAAAAATACCTGCACTTTATTTTTCAACAACAGATGGAAAATTAGTTATAGCAGGAGATGACTACAATACTGACAGAAGTGATGGATTTACAATACCTATAGGAAGAAGCGATGGAATGCCTATAAGAAAAGAATTAAGATATGATAACCTAAATTTATAAAATTCCCTAAACTACTTAACCCTGACTTTTTTTATCCCAAAATATTGTTTAAGAATTTTCTCCATTTCTTCCAACCGGCTTTTATTCTTGCCAATTAAAGATGCCTTATTCTGCAAATGAGTATTTATAATAACTTCATCATCTTTAACATCAATTCCTTTTATTCTAATAGGTTTAATAATAACTGAAATAAAATTCTGAATATCTTCTCTTCCAAAAGGCACAGCAACAATCTTAATTTTCTTTCCAATCATCCTGCTTAGTTTTTCAAGATTGCAATTATTAGGTCCAATCGCTTTCATAACAAACTTTCGTGGAACAGCAAAAACAATTGTATTATTATACTGAAAACTATGATTTGCTCGAATTTTCGTTACCTTATTAAAAAGATTCGTATATCTTATAAACTGCATATCTAATGTTTTGACCATTTTTATTAGAACCTTTATAATGATTAATCGTCTAAGGACTTTTTAAATGTTTGGGTGATAAAATTCAATTTATCGTCGAGAAAATCACTAAAATAATTTAATCAAGATGTTTTAAACATCCATAACATTCAAATTCAAAACTCTTTTTACAATCAACATTAACCACAGAAACTGCAGTATTTTTTATTGGATAATTTTCAATATTTTCTAAACCCTCTCCATGCATATAAGAAAGAAGAGAAGAAATAGGACCTCCATGACTAACTAAAAGGACAGAATCATCCAAATGTTTTTCCTTTATCATCTCATAAAATCCAACAACCCTATCCCAAACTTCACTCATTGCCTACCGCCTTTAGGAAAAAACTGCCACCATTTTAAACCTAATCTATCAATTTCTCTTTGACTTTCTTCATTCATTCAACCTCAAAAGGCCTAACAATTATAGAACACTTATTAGGATTAGGTTGATTGCCATATTTATCTTCACACCTAATATAATACTTCTTAGTTTTCCAATCCTCTTTATGAATCACATAATCATAAGAAATCATATTAATGCCATCTTCAATTTCAAAATTGCAATCAATAAAAGAATAACTACAATCAGCTTTTTCATTAGTTATAATTTTCAACTCCTCATTTTCCTTGTAAAGTCTAACAACAACAGGTCCACTGCTGTCTGTTTCAACCTCAAAGAAAACAGAACCATAATCAGCATTACCTCCTAAATCAACACACTTAATATAATAAGTATAATCACCCTCACTCAAATCCTGCCTCTGCTCATGCTCATTTCCTCCTGTCTCCAAAAACTCAATATAATCATCCTCATCATCAGTCAGAGAATAATAACAAGTTGCCTCGCCATTATTATAACCATTATCAGTTTTAACCTTTAAAAAAACAGGAATAACATCACTCGAACCTCTTATAATTTCATTAGGTTCAATATCTAAAATATTTAAGGGTTGAGTTCCTTTGATTACATATTCAAAACTTTTTGAATTAGTGTTTCTGTCAGATTCTTCACTCGATGGCTGGTCCTTGCACCTAAAATAAAAATCATTCTCCTTCCTGCTTTCAATACCATTCAAAACAGCACTGCAAGTATAAGTATTCATAGAATTCATCTCCCACAAATTATTATTACAATCCATATCATTTCCCATTAATTCATAACTTACATCTTCATGACTCCATTTACATTCTGCAGGTTCATTAACATAAATCTCTAAATCCAAAGTAGATTTATTAAATTGAATAGGACTTCCAGAAGGAACATTCGTATCTTCAATAACCGGAGCAGTTAAGTCAGGCCCTGGTTCAACACAAAACCTAATAGCATAAGGATTCTCATTCTCATTACCATTAGCATCACGACAAATAGTATAAAGTGTATAAACTCCATCATTCTTTAATTCAGGTGCAAGAGCATTAATAGCATCAGGTCCAGGCAAAGCCAATTTTTCAGTATGATTATAATCAAAAATATTATCTCCTCCAACATAATAAGACATCTCTTCAAAAGAAGTCATATTATAATCAATCTTACACTGCGAAGGTTCATCAGATATAATCTCAAATTCAAGAGGTGTAAATGCTTTTATACAACCTTCATTAAAATTTATCTCAACACCTGTTGCAGGTGGACGAACACTTGTAAACGGCTTAGTGGTATATTTATCATTTACTCTAACATCAATTATAGGAGAATTAACATCATTAGGATTTGCCCAAATACATTTCTCCTGCTCTGTTCCTTTATTAACTATTTCACAAGCCTGCCCTAAACTTTTACAAGTATATTCAGAACACTCTTCAAATTCATTGCACAATTCACACTTGTTCCCACCAACAGGAGGTTCATAAGGCAGACAATTAAATTCAACAGTTTTAATAGAAGTTTCTTTATAAGTCAAAGCAAAAACAATTACACCAACTCCAATACCAAAAACAGCAGGGGTAACTGTAAAACTTCCAATCTCCATTCCAAAAACAGCGCCACTTGAACCATAAATAGATTTTGAAACAACATAAGCCAAAGCACCTGACAAACCTGAAACAGCTCCCCAAGTTTCACCATCTTCACCACCAGCCAAACCACCAACCAAAGCACCCAGTGCAGTAAAACCAGCAATCACCAAAAAATCAGAAAAAACACCCTCTCCAATTTTACTAACAAGACTTTTTCCACTCGAAGCCCCACTTGCAATCTCTTTCACAGAAACTTCCTTACCCTCATCAAGACTCATTGGAACATTCGCTCTCGAACTTGCAGGAAGAGGAGTTGAACCACAATCCTGACAACTCGTAGCATCAACCATATAACTAAATGCTATAATACCAATTATCAAATTCAATACCATAAACCAACTTTTCATTCTACAAACCTGCTTTTCTTCTAACATCATCTAATAAACCTCTCAAAACTTTTTTCTTACCATCAACTTTCCATTCAGCTCCTCCCCTTGTAAACCTCCCTCCAATATTAATATAAGCACCACAATCCCCCAAACTTGTGCAAATATCATTAATCTTAGAAGCCCAGGATTCAGTTAAACATTCCTGATTTTCAGTTGGCTTATCCTCCAACCCAGTTAAAACTCCTTTTTCATATTTAACATCGCACTTAGCATTTCCTAAACTGCAAATATTTTCAGCATTTCCACTTGTCCAAAATTTTAATCCAGGTGGAACTTCTGGAAGACAAATTCCTCTTCCCTCTGTCACAATTCCAGTATCATCAGCAACAGCATTTCCAGTTATTCCTCCTTCAAAAATCCCAGTATTGCCTCCTGAAAAAACTCTTTCAGACTCTATAACCTGATTAGAACCTACAACTGCCTCACCCAAGGTCTTAGCAAAACTAACACCTTTCAACCAATAACAATCCCTTTTATCAGTATTTAAACAATCTCTTTTTCTTGTCTGGTCAAAACAATCAGTCCATCTATTAATTCTACAAGCAGACTCTTCAAAATTACCTTCAGTGGTTTCAATAACACTACTAATGCAAATCTCATTTCTAAAATCAGCACAAGGTTCAATTATCTCCTCACCATTAATACAAATATGTCTAAAATGTCGACTTCCAACCAAATCCTTTCCCCTGCCAACATCAGACTGATAAACGCACCAACTCTCTCCATTTTTATAATCCCTGCCATTTTCAGTATCATAACAATTCAAATCAGAACAAACATAATCTCCATAATCAGCATTACCACTTTTACAGATACTTCCCTTAAAATAATCACAATTACCACAATCCTTAGAACCAGCATTTCCATTCTCTGAACCAGCACCACAAGACTCATCCTTAGGAACTATCTTCTGCCAATAAGAAGGATTTTTATCATAGGTTTTATCAGAATCATAAATATTAGCAAGATTACCGCAACTATCTTTAAAATAAACCTCATCCTTTCCCTGAACACAAACTGTTTCAGTAGTAGGTCCGCAATTAGTGGCTAACTCATCAGCAGAACACAAATAATCTTTATGAAATTCTGTTGAAGAAATATTCCTTCCAGCCAAATCCATACACTCTTTCCGAGTCAAAAAATTACAAGTTCTCTGCCCATCATAATCAAAAACACAAGCACCTTTATCCTGAAAATGAGCAGTTAAAATACAAGAGGTCTCATCACCAATATCTCTCCTAAAATTAGTTTCCAATCCATAAAAACCTGAAAGTTTTTTACATCTTGTTAATGTAACAAAACTTGCCTGATCCCCTAAAATACAACAACCCAAATCACATTGAGGAACATTGCAACTTTTATCATCTTCCCAAGTCCCTCCGGATTCCTCACATACAACTTGAGGAGTATTCTCCATACACAATCCCTCATCAGTATCAATACAACAACCAGGCTTGCAAAAACTCGTTGCCTGACAAGAAGTAGCAGTAGTCCTAAAATTCGAATCACAATTCTCTTTCAAATTATTCTGACACCAAGCACCTGAATTTGTCTTTTCACAACAATAATTAAAATCCTGCAAAGAAAAAACATTTGGAATCAAAACAAACAAAACTATTAACACTAAAAATAAAACTATCCTAAACAAAATCTGCTTTTTCAATTCACCTAATTTTCCTCTCATTCTACAACTCCTGCAGGAACAGCTCTGCTCCGAACAGCAAACATAAATTTATCATCAGTATCAGTATTTGTCAAAATATATATCTTACTCCAATCTCCCTGAATCTTTTTTTCAACTTTCATATAAGGATAATGAGTCATATAAGAAGTTATTTCAGCATCACCATAAACACTTTCCCAATTAACAATTGAACTCGCAATAATTGAAAAATCATAAAGCTCTGAATCAACATCACTTTTAATAACATCATAAGTTTCAGTTCTTTCCTTTGTAACTTTCAAATTTATTTCATCAAGAGTAACAACAACATTTTTAGGAAACAACTCAACCCTTATTTCAGGCGATTCCAAAAAAACATCATAACTCTCTTTTTCCAAAGAAACTCTGAGAGAATTAATGCATCCAGAAACCCTTGGTTTAATATAATCAACTAATTCATTTTCAATAGATTTTTTTAAAAGAGGTTTTTGCACAACACAACCCTCAAAATTCTCTTCAGTATAACACAAATAATCAACTTTATTTCCACTATACAAATAATAATTTTCAGGTTCAATAGCCCCTCCCTGCAAACTCAAAATATCAATTCCTTCATTCACAGCATCATTAACACAACCCTCTAACTCTTCAATTGGAGTTTGCTGACTAATAACAGAAATCTCCGGTCGATAAACAAAAAACAAAACAATTACAACAACAAAAACTAATGCTATTATTATAAATATAGATGCCTGTCCTTTAACCCTCTTTTTCAAATTCATCTTTCTTTTAAAACGATAATCTACTTTATAAAACTTACCAGTTAAAATAAAATACAAAAAACTTCAATCAAAACAATCTCACCTATATTTACTTAATCTATCATAATCCATTCTCAATCCTCACTCTCCACCCTTGGAGCAAGTATAAACGACAACTCCATCAAAGGAGTATTAAACTCCATCTTCAGAGGATAATCATTTGAAAAATTAATAACAATTTTATCAGTTAATTTAGTCGCCTTAATCATTTTTTGCAAATATTCAAGAGAATATTTAGAAGCAGAATCCTGCGCCTGAATATTTATTTCATCAGAAGAAAACTCTGACTTAAAAGAATTCAAACTGCCCCTTGCCTGTATCACAAATTTCTCTGGTTCAGAAACAAAACTGCAAGAATCTGCAACAACTGCACAATCCTCAATCGCCTCTAAAAAATCCAAAGAACTCATCTCAATCTTAGTAGAAAAATCCAACGAAGGAAGCTTTTTATCTTCACTCTCAATCTCAATCAAAGTAAGATTAAATTCTTTATTTATTTTATCCTGAATCTGTATAACTAAATTATTCTCAACCTTGCTCATACTTAAAATACTTTTTGCTTTAACTCTTCTTAAAACAGCTTTCAAACTTTCTAAACTAACTCCAAGAATTTCAGAATTCTCAACTTGCCATTCTGAAAAAGCAGTATTCGGAAGTTTAAATGAAATCATTGCAACATTCGCAGGATCAATCGCAGTAATACTCAAACCCTCCTCATTAACTTTCAACCTAACCTCTAAAACCAACTCTGAAATTATTCCAACAATTTCTGAAAACAATTTAGGATTATCTAATTTAATCAACATCTTCTCCTCCTTCTATCCAACCTGAATTATCCCGAATAGAATCATGAAAAGCAGAACCTCTCTTAAAAGGTCTTGAATTTCTATGAAGCACAGCATTTCCACCCTGAATATAATAAGAATGAGAATCATACAACTCATAAGCCTCTAAACTAAGGACTCCATTTAAACTATCAGGATTTTCATAAAAACCTCTCAAATAATCTCCTGCCCTTACTGAACCAATAGGTTGTTCAGATTCCCCTTGCCACCATATATCTTGTTCAACTCCTCTTAATTCAATATGAAGACAACAACCATAACCAGTTAGTGCAGACCTTAAAGACTCAACAACTCCTTCAATCTCTCTCAATTTCCTATTATCTATAACAACTCCTTTAGCTCGTTCCATCTCATCAAAAATCCTTATTTCCTTTTAAATATTATTATGTTTAAGAATAGGATATTATATAAAAATAAACACCCTTATAAAATATGCAAAATTCTCAAAAAAGCCATAAAGAACAAAGAATAAGAGAAATAACACTAATCTACTATTCAAGAACAGATATAAAAAAAGCAATTTTTCAGTTTGCAAAAGATAGAGAATGCATACCTCGATATTATGAGGGTTTTGGAAAAAGACCTGATACATTCCAGTATGAATCAGATATCTTAGAACATGTAAGGAAAGGAGCAACATCTTTCCACTCTTCAGAAGAATTATGGTATGACCCTCTTGAAATATCAACAGAAATGTCAAGAACTGAATTCGACAATCTAAGAATTGGCTGGGATTTACTTCTTGACATAGATAGTCCTTACTTAGAATATAGCAAAATCTATGCAGAATTATTAATCAAAGAATTAGAAAATCACAAAATAAAAAACATAGGAATAAAATTTTCAGGAAGCAAGGGTTTTCACATTATAATTCCTTGGAAAGCATTTCCAGAAAAAATCTACAATCAAGAAACAAAGAATATGTTTCCAGAATGGGCAAGAGCAATCTGTGGTTACCTAGCAGAAAAAATCCAACCAGAATTAGCAGATAAAATCTTAGAAAAAGAAAATTCAAAAGAACTATTAAAAAAAACAGGAAAACAAGAAGAAGAACTAATAATAACAGAATGTTTAAAATGCAACAGACCTTCAACAAAAAAATATCTCATAACATGGTTTTGTCCAATATGTAAAAGTGAATTAACAAACATTAAAAAAAACAACAAGATACCTAAATGTCCTAATGAAAACTGTAGAAAAACAATGATTGAAAAAGAAACAAAAGAAATACACTTTTGCGAATTCTGTAACATAACTTCTGACAAAAACCCTAGCTTATTCAGAGAAAAAGAAAGATTCGCAACAGAAAAATTAATTGATGCTGACCTCGTATTAGTCGCGCCAAGGCATTTATTCAGAATGCCTTACTCTCTCCACGAAAAAACAGCACTTGCATCAATTGTTTTAGAAAAAAACAATATAACAAACTTTCAAATTAAAGATGCAAACCCATTCAAAGCACAAATAAAAAACTTCTACCCAACACCAGAACCTGAAGAAGCAAGAGAACTTTTACTAAGAGCATTAGACTGGAAAGAATATCAGGATAAAAAAGAAAACCAAATAAAAGAATCAGAAAAAATAGAGACTCCTCTTTCAAATAAAAAACAAGAATATAAAAAAATAATAATTGAAGAACCTTCAGAAGAAATTTTTCCACCTCAAATAAAACTACTTTTACAAGGTGTTAAACAAGATGGAAGAAAAAGAGCACTAACAATAATACTAAGTTTTTTAAAATCATTAGGTGCAAAAGAAGAATATATTGAAAGAAAAATATATGAATGGAATGATAAAAACTACAATCCTCTAAAAAAAGGATATATAATGAGTCAATTAAGTTGGTATAAACGACATCCCAACCGGCTTCCTCCAAATTTCAATAATCCAATTTACAGAGAACTCGGAGTAGACAAACCAGATGAACTTGCAAAACAAAATAAAAATCCACTAAGCTATGCAATTAAAAGATATTTTGAATTGCAAAGAAAAAATTAGAAATAAAATATATTTTCAAAAACCTCTCACCCAATCAATCGTCCCATATTCATCATTACCTAAAAAAATAAACGAGCGCCTTGACAAAGTCAGGCGCGAGTCAGTTCCCTATAACTCCTTAATCCATCCACACTATCCTCTACAGGAAAAGGACTTTCATTAATAATCGCAATCTCCTTATCTTTAGGCAATCCCTCAAACAATCCAGACCACCCTTCAACAGAAGTCCCAATATGCCTTCTCTCTCCTTTCTCACCATATTCAATTCCAGAAAAATGACAATGCCATTTTTTTTGAGGAAACAACTTCCTAATCCTTTCATAATCAACTTTCTTATCTCTTGCTAAAATATGTGCAAAATCCAAACAAAACCTGCAATCACATTCGTGCGCAAGAAGAGAAATCTGCTCAACAGAACCAAAAACATTAATCTTTCCCATAGTTTCAGGAGCCAGCTCAACATCCCACTTATTTTTATCAATCACTTTCTTCATCTCAAGAATCTCTCTTTTAATGTTTTGATAACTTTCTTCTTCACTAAAACCACTATAATAACCACAATGAAACACAACAACAGAAGCACCAATCTTATGCCCAATTTCACAACACTTCAAAATCCTGTCCTTGCTTTTCCTAACCTTATCCTCTTCCTTAGAATTCAAATTAATCCAATAAGGAGCATGGATGCTCAATTTAATCTCATTCTTTTCAGCACTTTCCTTTATCTCCTTAATATCCTTCTCATTTTTTATATAAATTCCATAAGTAAATGCAATTTCACAAGCCCTTAAACCTAATTCAGAATACTCTCCCAATCTTTTAACAGCACCTTTAACAGGTCCTAATCCAGCAGGTCCAAATTTAATTTCCATAAAATCTCCTAACTTCACAACCCAGCAAACTCATTTTTAATATCTCCAATATTCTCCAACAAATAATTATGCATTCTTTTAATAACCAAATCCTGTATTTCCTCTTTCAACCTACCACTACATTTAGAAATATCTTCTTCAGGAAATTTCTCACTTTCTCCTTTCAAAATATAACAAGTCATACTTTCACCATTTAATGATTCAAGTTCAATACTTCCTTTCTTCATTTGAACCAAACTAACCTCTACCTTGCAATAACCTTCTTTGCCCCAAAAATCATTTTTAATTTTATAATGCCAATCAACATCATTGCCTTCTCTTAACCACTTAACACTATTACAATTAACCAATGCATTTCTAAAACATTCTTCACTTTCACAAACACTATAATTCAAAAACAAATAAAAACAAAAACAAAAACAAATAACCAAAATCACAGCAACTAACAAATATACAATTCCATAATTAAATTTTTTCCCTTTATGACTTCTTCTAAATTTTACCCCTTTCATAAAATAAAAAGAAAATCATATTATTTAAATTTATTGAGAATCTATGAAAATCAACTATGTAAACCAGTTTTATAGATAAACTACCAACTCCAAATAAAAATAATTAAATTTATCAGATATCTATTCTTTATGCGAAGTAACTGAACCTGTTCTACTAAGAATCTTCATAACTTCTAAATTCACTATCCAAAATTATTTAAACCGTTTTTTCTCAATAAAATCATGCGCTATTAGTTTAGTGGTAGAACACATCGTTGCCAACGATGGGACGGGAGTTCGATTCTCCCATGGCGCATATCGTGCCTGAAAGGCATGTTTGTTCTTAGGAAATCTAACA
>CAYUZV010000001.1:84827-129724 GCA_964448605.1 Candidatus Woesearchaeota archaeon | reverse complement strand
TTCGATTACTTCAAAATCTTTTAAGGATTTTGAATGTTCCCAAAATTTATGAAATAAATTTTTAGGACTCCCATGGCGCATATCGTGCCTGAAAGGCATGTTTGTTCTTAGGAAATCTAACACACTAAGAGTTCGATTACTTCAAAATCTTTTAAGGATTTTGAATGTTCCCAAAATTTATGAAATTTTAATAATCCTCAAAAAACAAAAACATTTTTAAATAACATTTCATTAAACTCAAAATGAAAAAGTGGTGGATAATAATTATTATAGTATTAATTATTTTAGGAATAACTTTAACATTCTATTTAAAATCAGATAATTCTACAATAACACAAGAATCTCCACTAACTTTTACATCTTCAAAAGACACAGGACAGGAAATTGGCAAAGCAACAGATGCAAACTCTTTTGATGATGTTAAATTAAATCCATTTGAAGAAAATGAATAAAATAATCCTAATAACACTTGTATTATTTTTAACACCATTCATACTTGCAGAAATATCTTATCCAGTTTCGAATTTAGGAAATTGTGCTTCTCAGGAAGAATGCAAAATCTATTGCGATAATAACGAACACATAAAAGAGTGCATTGAATTTGCAGAAAAAAATAATTTAATGTCTCAGGAAGAAATTCAAGAAGCTAAAAAAATGATAGATTATATTTTAAATGGGGAAACTCCTGGAAAATGCACTTCAAAAGATGAATGTAATGAATATTGTTCTAAGGAAGAAAATTTAGAAGAATGCATTCAATTTGCATTAAAAATAGGTGATATAACAGAAGAAGAAGCAGAAATGGTTAGAAAAACTGGAGGAAAAGGTCCTGGAGATTGCAGAGGTCCTACAGAATGTGATGCTTATTGTAATAAAGATGAAAACATAATGAAATGCATTGAATTTGCATATGAACACGGAATGATTGATGAAGAGGAATATGAAATAGTTAAGAAGACAGGTGGAAAAGGCCCTGGAGGATGTCAGGGACAAGAAGAATGTGATGCTTATTGTAAGGAGCACGAAGAAGAATGTTTTGAATTTGCTAAAGAATACGGATTATTAAATGAAGAAGAAATAGCAGACAGAGAAAATATGGGTGAAGAAGAAAAATGTATGATTAAATGTTTAGAAAAAAAAGGAATTGAATTTAAAGAATGTGGACCCAGTAAAGGAGGAGAAGCAGGAAATTCAGATTGCAAAGCATGTGCTGATGAATGTATGAAATTTTATGAAGGTCCTTGTTTAACAGAGGAAGAATGGGGAAGAAAAGAAGAAGAATGTCAATCTCAAGGTGAATATATGGAAGCAAGACCAATAATTGGAGATTCAGGGCAAGAAGGAAAAGGAGAATGTGCAATAGATGTAGAATGTATAGATCATAGTGGAGAATGGGGAGATGAACCAGGAGAAGGTCCTGGAACAGGGCAAGAAGAATATATGCCTCCAGAAGAATTTAAAGAAGTATATCAGGAAGAACAAGAACCGACTCCAGAACCTGAAGAAACTTCAACAGAAGAACCAACAATTACAGCAGAAGTAATTTTAACTGAAGAAACAATAAAACAATATTCAAATAATGTAGAATTTATTTTTAGATGATTTTATTTAATACCATCCCCCCATATATTCAATAGATTCTTTTCTATTATTTTTTCTAAATCGAGGATTATAAAAAGCATATCCAATACCTCTCTCCTGAAACCCCCTGCACAAACCCTCACAATGAAGTGCTCCAAAAATAACAGATGCAGTTTCAATCCTCCATTCTCTCATTTTATCATCAATAGTATTTATTGCAACTAAATCTCTTTCATAAATTAATCTTTTATGCCTTTCAAATAAATCCCTATAAGCTCTATCCTCAGAATCTGTCAAATTTCTAATCTCTTCCAATTTGAAAAAATGAACCAATTTTTTAAATGCATCTCTATGTTTTTTCGCTAATTCAAAATTATCAACACCATAAACAACTATCTTATCATCCATAGATTTTTGCAATCTATAAGTTAGAAAATCTGAAGCAGGACAAGTGCCTATTTTTGAATGTGCATACATAATTAAACTTTCCTCATCAACTATATCTGAATAATCCGGCTTATAAAATCCTTCATCACCTTCTATAAAAACACAATAAAAAAACTTTTTATTAATCATAGAAATTAATTCTTCTAAAATTCTTTTTTGCATTTCTATATCTAAATGATTATTATCTCTAAATAAAAATACATTTTTTCCAGGCATTTTCAAATTACTATAATCCCAACCTATTTGTTCCATCAAAACTCAAATAGGATTTGCTTATAAACTTTTTTAAATTGATATAACTCTTCCACAACAAAACTTATATTTCTAAAAAACTTTAAAATAAATGAATCTTTTAACAATCTTAAAAAATCATTCAGACAAAGCAAGAACAACACTTTCAGCAATCACAAAACTAATCATTCTCATATCAATCATATATGCAATCTACTTCCATCTTTGGAGAATACTTTTCATTGACTTGCTTTTACTGATACTTATTTTCATTCCTTCAATCTTAAAAAGATATGAAATAAAAATACCTTCTGATGTTGAATTCATAATTTTCACTTTTGTCATAATCTCATTTTTTCTTGGAGAAATTAGAGGACTAATAATTCAAATTTTCTTTGGACTCTCAATAGGTTTTGTAGGATTTTTAATAATGATAATACTTTTCTCAAAATCAAAAGTAAAAGCAAACTATTTCATAATAATTCTTTTTTCAATAAGTCTATCACTTGCACTTGGACTATCTTTAGAAATAACCAAATACTACACAAAAATATTTTTCAACACACCTTTTCAAATAATTGACTATCAATATGCAATGCAAAGTTTAACACTCGTAACAATCGGAGCAACTCTTGCATCAATTTTAGGACTAATTTACATGAAAGGACACAAAATGGACATAATGAATTTCTTAGTAAACAAATTCAAAAAACAAAACCCTAACTTTTTCATTAAAAAAACAGAATCTCCTGAAGAAGTTTTAGAATTAATTAAAAAAGGAGAAAATAATCAACTGGAATTCAAATCAACACTAAGAACAAACCTTCACACAAACCAATTTGACAAAGATATAGAATTCGCATCACTAAAAACAATCACAGCATTTCTAAACACAGAAGGAGGAACACTTCTAATTGGAGTTTCAGATAATTCAGAAATCATAGGAATTGAAAAAGACAGCTTCTTCAACAACGATAGATTCCTACTCCATTTCACAAATTTAATCAAAGAACACATTGGAAATCAATGCATCCCTTATCTAACCTCAGAACTAATAACAATAAACAATAAAAAAATTCTAAAAGTTGATTGCTTAAAATCAAGAAAACCAGTTTTCCTAAAAATCGGAAAAAACGAAAACTTTTATATAAGAATCGGACCAGCATCAGTTCATCTTACAGGAAGTCGGTTGGTTGATTATATTCGAAGTAATTTTTGAAATAAATTATCCAAATATTAACAAACCAAATCCAAAACCTTAAAACCTTTCTTAAACTTATACCATAATTAATCACTTAGATACATCTCTAAAATGAACAGAACAGACAAGAAATACAAAATAGATTTCAAATACAATCTTAAGATTTATTGGAACTTAATGAAAAAATACAAATATCTTGCATTCTTAATTATCATTCTCTCAATTATTCATCAAGGAAGAAATCTTTTTGAAAAATTTCTAATAAAAATAATCATAGACAATGGAACAGAATTTTCAAAAGGAGTTTTAGAATTAAGTTCATTTATAGAAATATTAACAATAATCGCAATGATTTATTTTGGATTACTGATATTTATGCCTTTAACAATCTGGTTTAGAGAAAACTCTCTAAAAAATTTAACAACAAATATGATGCAGGATTTAAAAAGAAAATACTTCAACCACATAATTGGACTCCATTATAATTTCCACACAACACACAAAACAGGAAGTTTAATTTCAAGATTGCTAAGAGGAGGATGGGCAATCGACAGACTAAATTTGACTATAGTTTTCCAATTCGCTCCACTATTAATCAATATGATATTAGTATCAGTATCCTTGCTTTATTTTGATTTAGCATCAGCATTAATAACAATAACAATTGCAATTTCATTCATATCCTATGGTTTTTTATTTCAAAGATTCCAACAATCAGCAAACTTAGAAGCCCTAAAAGCAGAAGACATTGAAAAAGCAAACACAGCAGATTTTATAACAAATATTGATTCAATAAAATACTTTGGAAAAGAAAAAAAGATAGGAAACATATACGAAAATATAACTACTGAAACAAAAAAGTATCATAAAGAACACTGGAACTACTTCAGATGGTATGGTTCAGTATTAAATGCAATTCAATTAATAGGAACAATTCTAATACTTTATTTTTCACTAACAAAATTTATAAATAATGAAATAACTCTTGGAACTCTTGTTTTCATTTACACAGCTTATATAGGATTAATAGAACCAATGTGGAGATTCAACCATGGAGTCCGAGACTTCTACAAAGCAATGGCAGATTTTCAGGACTTATTTCAATATGGAAAAATAGAAAACAACATAAAAGACAAACCCAATGCAGAAAATTTAAAAATAAAAAAAGGAAAAATAGAATTCAAAAATATAGATTTCAAATACGGAAAAAGAGAAATGTTCAAAAATTTCAATTTAAAAATTCCAGAAAATAAAAAAATAGCACTTGTAGGACATTCAGGATGTGGAAAAACAACATTAATTAAATTACTTTATAGATTATATGATATAGACAATGGAGAAATTTTAATAGATAATCAAAACATAAAAAACTTCAAACAAGAATCACTAAGAAATGAAATGAGCATAGTTCCTCAAGAATGCATTTTGTTTGATGACACAATCTACAACAACATAAAATTCTCAAATCCAAAAGCAACCAGAGAACAAATTATGAAAGCAATAAAATTTGCTCAATTAGATAGAATAATAGAATTATTTCCAAAAAAAGAAAATACAATTGTAGGAGAAAGAGGAGTAAAATTATCAGGAGGAGAAAAGCAAAGAGTTTCAATAGCAAGAGCAATTTTAGCAAACAAAAAAATTCTTATCTTAGATGAAGCAACATCATCACTTGATTCAGAAACAGAATATGAAATTCAAAAAGATTTAGAAAAACTTATGAAAGGAAGAACATCAATAATAATCGCACATCGACTTTCAACAATAATGAAAGCAGATAAAATAGTTGTAATGAAAAACGGAAAAATAGTCCAGCAAGGATCTCACAGAGATTTAATTAATCAAGAAGGTGAATATAAAAGATTATGGAATTTGCAAAAGGGTGGATATATTAAATAATCGTTCAAGTATCTTAAGTAAGTTAAATTATTCCCTAATCAACCATAATCTATTTAAACATCTAATCACTCCAAAAATTATGGAAACAGAACAAATAAATATAAGATTATCTGAAAAACTTCTTGAAGTTGCAAAAAGATACGCTGAAAATTATGGTTACAAAGATGTAGAAGAATTAGCAAATGATAGCATTAGAAAAAAAGTTTTTGAGGATAATGAATTCGATGATTCATTTACTGAAAAAGAAATAAAATTAGTAGATTCATTGATAAATACATCAATAGAAAAACAAGAAACAATCTCAGAAGATGAATTAAATAAAACCCTTCTAGAATGAATTATGAAATTAAATCCTTAAAATATTTCGAGAAACAAGTTTCTTCCTTAGATAAAAATTCAAAAAGAATAATTTATGATAAAATAAGATTAATTAAAGAAAATCCATACAGATACAAAAGAATTCGTTCCAAATCATATTCAAAAGTCTTTAGAATAAGATTTTCATTAGATAAAAAAGAAACAAGACTAATATATATTATTCTTGAACCAAAAATAATTTTAGTTTGTTTATTAGATAGAAAGAACAATTACAAAGATTTAGAAAGATATCTAACAATGATTAAAAACTTCTAATCCATCCCACCATAATTAGGCATACCACCCATTCCTCCCATACTAGGATAACCACCTCCTCCCCCTCCCGTAGCACCACCACCTGATTTAGAACTTAAAACATCATCAATTCTTAAAATCATAACAGCAACTTCAACAGCAGATGAAATCGCCTGCCTCTTGATACTAATGGGCTCAATAATTCCCTGATTAAAAACATCCTGAATTTCATTTGTAAAAATATTTATTCCTGCATTTTTTTCACCATTATCATGTTTAGCTTTCAGCTCTGTCAAAATATCAATGGGATCCAAACCAGCATTTTCAGCCAAAGTTGAAGGAATAAATTCCAAAGCATTTGCAAATTCCTGAACAGCCAATTGAACTCTGCCAGACAAACTATTTGAAAAATCTCTCAACTTCTGTGCAAGTTCAATTTCAATAGCACCAGCACCTGCAACAACTCTTCCATCTTTAATAACAGAAGCAACATCACCTAAACCATCTTTCAAACTTCTTTCCATTTCATCCATAACATGTTCTGAACCACCATGAATCAAAATACTCAATGCCTTTGGATTCTCACAACCAGTAACATAGGTCATCGCATCATCACCTTGCTTAACTTCAAAAACTTTTTCAGCTTTTCCCAAAACATCCTCATTCAATTCATTAATTTTACTAACAACTCTTCCACCAGTCGCACGAGATAAATTCTCCATATCACTTTTAGTCACCCTGCGACAAGCATAAATACCCTCCTGAGCAAGATAATACTGAACAACATCATCAATACCTTTTTGACAAAAAATAACATTAGCATTAATTGATTTAATCTTATCAACAATATCCTTCAAAATTTTCTCTTCCCTATCCATAAATTCCTGCAATTGAGTAGGACTTGTAACTGAAATCTTAGCATCACCTTCAGGATTCTTTAATTCCAAAGCATCAGCAATCAAAGCAATCCGGGCACTCTCAACAGAAGAGGGCATATCAATACTAACTCTTTCTTTATCAATTACAACACCTTTAATCAATTCTGTATTCTCAATTCCATTACTTTTATTTTTAACAATTTTAATATTTCCTAAATCAACTCTACCATTTTCCTGAACCTGTTTAACAGCACTAACAATAATATCAGCAAATTTCTCTCTGACAATTTCAGCACCTTTTCCAGTCATAGCAGTCATAACAATATTTTTCAAAACTTCCTCATCACCTACTCCAACTTCAACACTCAAATCTTGCAAAAACTCCCTTGCCTTATCAGAAGCAATTGCATAACCTTTTGTAATAACACTTGGATGAATTTTCATATCCAATAACTTCTCTGCATTCTCCAGCAATTTACCAGCAAGCATAACAGCAGTTGTAGTTCCATCACCAACCTCTGCTTCCTGTGTCTTTGAAATTTCAACCATCATTTTTGCAGCAGGATGCTCAATCTCCATTTTATCCAAAATCGTAACACCATCATTAGTAATCGTAATATCTCCAGTCCCATCAACAAGCATTTTATCCATTCCCTTAGGACCCAAAGTCGTCTTCACAGCATCAGAAACCAGTTTAGCAGCAAGAATATTATTTCTCTGAGCATCCTTGCCAAATGTCCTTTCAGTGCCTTCAGGCATTATAAATATCGGTTGTTTATCTGTCATTCCCTTATAAAAAAAATTCCATTTAAAAACATTCTTTAATATGAAAATATATAATAAAGAACATATTTCATAAAATCAAAAAGCCTCAGCTATTTTTGCATCAACATATTTAGCCTCTTCTCTTGCTCCTTCAAAATGCCTCTTACCTCTTTTATCATCATAAAAGAATTTACCGAACAATAATCCTATCCCTCCCAATGCTCCAAAATAAAAAGGAATTGTTATTGTTGATTCTATTTCTCCTTTAATTGTTAAAGAAATTAATCCAAATTCTTGAAAAAAAACAAAACAAGACACAGGATTATCTAAAACAAAAAGTCCATCCTTATACATATGCTCTGTTGAAATAATCTTTCCTAAACCTTCAACTTCTGCATTATAAGCTCTATCTTTTCTTTTTGGAAGGTATCTCCTTAAATCTCTCCATCCACCTTCTTTTTCTAATTCAATTAACCTTCTTCAACAGTTCGAGAGCCATTTAAAGCTCCGTTTAATGTACTATTAAAATAAAAAGGACATTCATGAAGATGATCATAAACCACTTTCCTAATAAGATAGGATTTAGCTGATTGATTATTTGTAGGACTAGATTCTTCAAGATTTTCTAATTTTTTATATAATCTCATTTTACTCTCAATAAAATTCTTTCTAAGATATAAATTAAACAAGTAAACAATTTAAAAACATTTTCCAACAAAAAAATATATTATGAAAAATATATAACATACTAATCATAAACTTAAAAACAAACTTTCAATTTTTAAAGATGAAAAAAATATCAATATTCTTACTAACAACTCTTTTACTAATAACATTAATTTCAGCAGATTTATGCAAAGACGAAAACGGATACTACAAAGATTGCAATTTAATAAAAACAAAAGAATCTTCAGATACAATATACCTCACACATCCAAAAGACACCTACAACAATTGCTTAAATACCTGCAATAAAAAACATTACTACTGCTTTTCAAATAAAAGATGTTATTACAGAGATAAATGCTATGACAAATGTAAAGAAAAACACCATTACACAGAAACAAAAGAAAGAATAATCAACATAGAAGACACAATAAACCACTACACAGAAACATATGAAAATACTTTAACAATCCAAGAAAACTACGAAGATTACGAGAGAGAAGACACTCAGGAAATAATCTATCTTGACCAATACAATTATGAATATGAAAAATCAATAGGATATAACTACAACAAAGAACAAGTAGTAATTTATCTTCCTCCAACAAATTACCAAACCCCTGAAAAAGAAGAAACAATAATCTATTTAGATGGCTCTGAATGGAGATACAAAGAACCTTACATAACTGATGACTACAAAGTTTGCATTTGCAAAAGATGGGACTCGCAAAAATGCCTAAGATGGAAATGCGAAGACAAAATATATTCACATTACTACTATCAACCAAGACAAAATCATTTAGGTGGATTTAGTTGGATGTGGTGAGATTTTCTTCTCAATAAAAATCATAAATTTGGAAGATAAATCTAACCAAATTTTTTCTATTCAGAATAAAATAAAACTGCACTATTTTGTAGTGTAGTCAGATGCTTTGCATCTGTATTTCACTCTGACTCACCACTCAAAAAATCTAAGATTTTTTGAGACATTGAAAATCAGAGATTTTCAAGTAAACCAATGCAACCTGCACATTTATGTGCAGGTTCAGAATTGGAGGTTTTGGTGATTTTAAGAATGTCTAATAAAACAAGCGATATTTATCAGATATCTATAGTTTATGTGGAGTAGCCTGAACTTATTCAGCTACAGAACATATACAACTCCCAAAAATCCCAACATCTTTAAAAACCCCTTACCCTTTTTTAAAAATGAAACTACTAATTATAGGACCTCAAGGTTCAGGAAAAGGAACACAAGCACAACTAATATCTAAAAAACTTCAAATACCACACATATCAACAGGCGACTTATTCAGAGAACTCCAAGGAGAATTAAAACAAGAAGTTAACAATTACATGAACCAAGGAAAACTTGTTCCAGATGAACTAACAATAAAAATCCTCAAACAAAGATTAGAACAACCAGACACTGAAAAAGGATTCATTTTAGACGGATTTCCAAGAAACTTAAACCAGACAGAACTTCTAAAACAAATAACAGATATAGACAAAGTAATTGAAATAGACATTTCAGATGAATTAGCAATAAAAAGAATAACAGGCAGAAGATTATGCAAAAACTGCAATATAAACTATAATCTAATCACAGAACCAAAACCAAAAAACCCATCTAAATGTGATAAATGTCAATCACCTTTAATTCAAAGACCTGATGATACAGAAGAAGCAGTAAAAAAACGACTCCAAACCTACCACCAAGAAACCGAACCCATTTTAAATATTTACAAAAATAAAATAATAAAAGTAAATGGCGAACAAAGTATTGAGGATGTTGATAAAGAAATTATGGAGAAGTTGAAAATTTAACCCTTAAACTCATCAAATCCAATCAAACCAGAATCATTAAAATCATAAATAAATCTTTCAATTCCTAATTCTCTCATCAATATCCCTCCTTTAATTGAATCTTCAAATGCCTGAAATCTTGATAAATTGTCACCTTGGAGAAAACTATATACTTCTTTCCTTAAAAAATCTCTATCCTCAAATCCATAATAATCCAATCATCTCTTTCATAATTAACCTTAAAAACAAAACCATCTGGAACAATTAATTTTTTTCCTGTCATCTTAACTCCGCATCATGCACTCTTCAACTTTATCTGCAGTAATGCACCTAATCAACTCATCACCAAGCTCTGAAACATTAACACTCTCTCCAAACCTCTCTCGAAGATCTTCCAAAGCACCTTCAACAACTTTACGATAAGCTTCTTCCTGCTTTTCTTTATGAGTTCTCAAGGAAGCTTGAGCAGCAGCTAAACGAGCAATAGGAACTCTAAAAGGAGAACACGAAACATAATTCAAACCAACTTTATGACAAAACTCAATTGAGTCAGAATCACCTCCATGCTCACCACAAATACCCAACTTCAAACTTCCCTGAACCGAATGCCCTTTTTCAATAGCAATTCTAATCAACTCACCAACACCTTCTTTATCCAATGACTGAAAAGGGTCTTTTTCATAAATTCCCAATTTAACATACTCTTTCAAAAAACTGCCTGAATCATCTCTTGAAAAACCACAACCCATTTGAGTCAAATCATTAGTTCCAAAACTAAAAAAATCTGCCTTAGAAGCAATCTTATCAGCAGTCAAAGCACCTCGTGGAACCTCAATCATAGTTCCAACAAGATAATTAAAATCAACACCCTGCTCCTCCTTAACCTGTAATGCAACACTATCAACAATTTCTTTTTGATTTTCAAATTCTTTAACATTTCCAACTAAAGGAATCATAACTTCTGGAATAATCTTTTTTCCATCCTTAATAATATCAACAGATGCCTCAAAAACAGCTCTTGCCTGCATCTCTGCAATTTCAGGATAAGTAATCGCCAATCTGCAACCCCGATGCCCAAGCATTGGATTAAACTCATGCAACTCTTCTATCTTTTCATCAATTTTCTCAACATCAACCCCCATATCTTCAGCTAACTCTTCAATCTCATTTCTTTCTTTAGGCAAAAACTCATGCAAAGGAGGATCCAAAAATCTAATTGTTACAGGTTTGCCATCCATAACTTTAAACAACTCATAAAAATCACTTTTTTGCATAGGCAAAATTTTAGCAAGAGCTTTCTTCCTACCCTCAACATCTTCACTTAAAATCATTTCTCTAACTGCTTTAATCCTATCAACCTCAAAAAACATATGTTCTGTTCTGCAAAGTCCAATGCCCTCTGCACCAAACTTAACTGCAGTTTCTGCATCTTTAGGAGTATCAGCATTTGTCCTAACTCCCATCTCCCTGACTTCATCAGTCCATTTCATAACTTTCCCAAAATAACCAGATAATTCAGGTTCAATCATTTCCAACTTTCCTGCAAAAACCTCTCCAGTAGAACCATCTAAAGAAATATAAGAATCCTCTCCAAAACGACCTCCATTAATCTCCACAACTCCTTCATCTTCTTTAATAATTAAATCAGAACAACCAGCAACACAACACTTGCCCATTCCACGAGCAACAACAGCCGCATGCGAAGTCATACCTCCACGAGCAGTTAAAATCCCCTGAGCAGCACTCATTCCTTCAATATCTTCAGGACTTGTTTCAATTCTAACTAAAACAACTTTTTCACCAGCCTCAACCCTATCACGAGCATCACTTGCACTAAATGCAATCTTCCCAACAGCCGCACCAGGTGAAGCAGGCAATCCTTTAGTCAATAATTCAGCATCTTTTTTAGATTCAACATCCAATTGCTTATGCAACAACTGCTCCAATGAATCTGGTTCAATTCTCAATAAAGCAGTTTCCTTATTTATCAAACCCTCTTCAACCATATCAACTGCAATTTTAACAGATGCCTGTGCAGTCCTTTTTCCATTCCTCGTCTGCAAAATAAACAATTTCCCATTCTCAATAGTAAACTCAATATCCTGCATATCTTTATAATGCTTTTCCAAAACATCTCTAATCTCAACAAGCTCATTATAATTTTCAGGCATTATCTCTTCTAACTCTTCAATCTTCTTAGGAGTCCGAATTCCAGCAACAACATCCTCACCCTGTGCATTCATTAAAAACTCACCATAAAATTTATTCTCACCAGTAGAAGGATTCCTTGTAAAACAAACACCAGTCCCAGAATCATCTCCTTTATTACCAAAAACCATTGATTGAACATTAACAGCAGTTCCCAACAAACCAGCAATACTATTCAATCTACGATAAGTAATCGCCCTCTCATTATTCCAGCTTGAAAAAACAGCATCAATCGCCATCTCCAATTGCTCATAAACATTATCTGGAAAACTCTTTCCTGCCTTCTCACTAATTAATTTTTTATAATTCTCAATAACTTCTTTCAAATCTTCAGAATTAAGTTCAGTATCAAACTCAACACTTCTGTCTTCTTTAATCTTCTCCAAAATCTTTTCAAAAAACTCATGCTTAACACCCATAACAACATCACCAAACATCTGAATAAATCTTCTATAACTATCATAAACAAACCTTTCATTACCTGTCTGTTTAATCAAACCCAAAACACTTTCATCATTTAAACCTAAATTTAAAATAGTATCCATCATTCCAGGCATACTTACAGCAGCTCCACTTCTGACAGAAACCAAAAGAGGATTATTATTATCTCCAAACTTTTTACCCATCTCATTTTCCAACTCTTTCAACTTTTCCAAAACCTGCTCTCTTATCTCTTCATTCAATCCACCTTCATCATTAAAAATCTTACAAGCCTCAGTAGTAATTGTAAAACCTCCGGGAACAGGAATGCCCAAGGAAGTCATCTCAGCCAAATTCGCACCTTTTCCACCCAACAACTCTTTCATACCTTTATTTCCTTCACTAAATGAATAAACATATTTTGCCATTTTATCTATCTACTGGAATATAAATCTCTGCCTGAAGTTCATCAGAACTAATTTCTCCTTTATTAAGTCTATCTGCTAACCCTCCCATTAGTTTACTCGCTGATTCTCGAATCTCCCCCATATCTCCAGGCAATGAACCTGATTCAAGAGGAGCATAGTGCCCCTTAATTGTTCTCACAACCCCTATCCTATATTCATATTTCACCATATCACCTCAAAAACAAAATTTTCATTTATAAATAAAACTATTCTAAAATATATATTTTAAATTGAAATTCACAATATTTAAAAACATCTTTAAATTTATACCTTATGAAAATAGGTGTTAAAACATATGATAGTGAAAAATTTTTAGATGCTTTTCCAGAAGCAGATTTTTTTGAAGTTCAGGCAATTCAGAAAAATAATTACAACTTTCTAAAAAAATATAAAAAACCCTTTGTAATTCATGCTGAACATCTTACACAAGGAACAAATCCTGCAGATAAAACAAAAATTAAACAAAATCTAAAATCAATTAACTTCGCAAGAAAATTAGCAGATAAAGTAAATGCAAAAATAATAATAATGCACCCAGGATTAATTGACAATGAAAATAGCTCAGAAGAACAAGCAATAAAATTTCTAAAAAATATCAAAGACAAAAGAATACTATTAGAAAATCTCGTTCCTGTACAAGGAAGATTATGCATCACTCCAGAAGAAACAAAAAATTTTCTAAAACAAACAAATAAAAATTTAATACTTGATTTAGGACACCTAATTGTATCAGCAAATAGAGAAAAATTAAATTTCAAAAAAACACTAAAAGAATTTTTAAAACTAAAACCAAAACATTTTCACATAAGTGGACAAAATAAAAATGCAATTAAAGACAATCATAAATCATTTAAAGAAACAGATTTAAATCTAAAATCAATTCTCAAACTCTATCCAAAAAATGCCTGGATAACTTTAGAAGTAACAACAAGTATAAAAAAGACAAAAAGAGATTTAGAGTATATTAGAAAAATTATTAATGAATTGTAAAAACTTAATTCAAAACAAAATCAAGCAAAGCCATTCTAATAAACAAACCATTTTTAGCTTGTCTAAAATAAGCAACTCTCTTGTCATTATTTTCAATCTCAAGAGGCAAATCAATTTCCTCAACATGTGGAAGAGGATGCATTATTCTGCAATTCTTTCCAATTAATTCAAAATTATTCTTATCTATAATAAATTTCCCTTTTGCCTTTTCATAATCTTCAAGACTAATTCTCTCCTTTTGTATACGAGTCATATAAACAACATCAACATCACTTAAAACAGAATTCAAATCATCTGATTCACAAAAATCAACATTATTTTTTCTTAAATATTCTTTTAGATCATTCCCCATTTTAAGATTTTCAGGAGAAACAAAAATTATCTTATTATTTTTAAATTTCCCTAATAAATAACACAAAGACCTCGCAGTCCTGCCACTCGCCAAATCTCCAACAATAGCAATTTTCAAATTTTCTAATTTGCTAAACTCTCTATAAATTGTATAAACATCAAGCAATGCCTGTGTAGGGTGTTGTCCTTTTCCATCACCTGCATTTATAACAGGAATTCTGCTAACTTCTGATGCCTGTCTTGCAGCACCTTCTTCAAAATGTCTTAACACAATAATATCAGCATAAGAACTTATGATTCTTATAGAATCCTCTAAAGATTCTCCTTTAACAGCAGATGAAAATTCCTTTGCATTTTCAGTTCCCAAAACCTCTCCACCCAATCTCAACATAGCACTTTCAAAACTCAATCTCGTCCTCGTAGATGGCTCATAAAACAAACTCGCCATAATTTTCCCTTTCAAACAATTCCCACAACTCTTTCTCATCTTATCTGCTTTTTTAAAAAGCTCTAACAAAATTTCATTATCAAATTGTTGTGATTTTAAAATATGTTTCATAAAAAACCAAATAAATCAGGTTTATTAATTTTATGCTGATACAAATACCCCTCAACAACCCTCATCATCGTGTGATGATTTCTAAACCATCCCTATGTTTCACAATATAATCCTTACCAACAGCCCGACTAGTTCGACAATCAATTGCTTTAATAAAATTTTTTCCTAAATCACTATGAACAGTATAAGCAAAATCCAAAGCAGTTGAACCTTCAGGTAACAAAAAACAATCAGGCAAAATATTCCCCTTACTATCAGCTAACTTATTCGCAGAAGCAGGAAAAACAGCAATATATTTTAATAACTCAAAAACACATTTATTCAAAACCTCCTGAACACCAGTAGAACCATAAACATCCAAAACATCTTTCTTTATCTTCATTAAAGCCTCTTTCTGTTTTTCATTCAGCTCTCCTTTAATAGAAAAATCCGAAGAACCAGAAACATAATCAATTAAACCTGCCTTAGATGCCTCTCTCAAAGCCAGCTCACTATCAGCAGAACATGGAACAATCATCAAATTCGGATACTCTGACTTTAACCTCTCTAAATTCTCCTTAGCATTAACTCTATCACATTTATTTCCTGCAATTATCATTGGTTTGCTAATATGCCTCAACAAACTCGCAAATTTCAATAATTCATAATCACTCCACAAAGAAGGATTCTCAACATTAAAATTTCCTTTACGAACTGCCTCTCTAACATCATCCTCACTGACTTTCAATCCAGAAAACTGCTGTGCAACAGCTTTTGAAAAATCACCCTTTGTGCTAGACAAAGTTTTAGCAAAAACTCTCCACACCTTTTTCAAAATTCCAAGATACCATTTATCCAACTCACTCTCCAACATAGAAACATCTTCAACAGGATTGTAATCCTTACAACCTCTGCCCTCTGCATCTGTCTCACCAGAAACATCAACAATATGAATCAAAGCATCAGCAGAAGTCAAATTATCCAAAAACTGATTTCCCAAACCCTTTCCTTCAGAAGCACCTTCAACAAGCCCAGCAACATCCATCAACTCAATCGGAACAAACCTTTTTCCATTAACACAATAACCCTTTTGTGGATTGCACTTCACATCAAACTCTCCCTCAATACAATCAATTTTCACATAACCAATTCCATGATTTGGTTTTATTGTCGCAAAAGGATATGATGCAATCAAAACATCTGCCAAAGTCCCAGCTTTAAAAAAAGTCGACTTTCCACATGAAGGTTTTCCTACGAGTCCGATTAACATAAAAAAACAACAAAAAAGACTTTAAAATTTTTATGGTATCTAAAATCTAAAAAAATCACTCTACATAAGAACAAAGTTCTTTAATAGGACTGCTATAAAATTAAACAATATTTAAATTTTATGGGAAAATAGTGAGGATATTTTTGGGATTCTGTGATGTTTAATTTTATCAATTTCCCTCACATATCCTTTTTTTGTGAATTTTAGTCTACCAACTTGATATCCTAATTCCATATAATCCTTACATTTGCATTTTTTATCTTTTTTAGGATCAAAAATCACTTTTCTTTTTATTTCTTCGATTGCTTCTTTCATTTAAACCTCCAAATCATTTAATCCTTTCAAAATATCTTTTTCTAATTGAATAATTTTCTTTTTAAGAACTTCTGGTTTTTCATATTCAACTTCCTCATACTCAATCACTCGATATTTTGATATACTCAAATCCCAATCCTTTTCTTTAATTTTATCAATAGAAACAAAAAAATATTTCTTTTTCCTATCTGTTGGAATTTCTTTTTCTCTTTTATTAAAATATTCTAATATATCAGGAATATCACCCTTACCATCTATAAAAGTTCTTTTGTCGTCTAAACTAAATCCATCAGATTCCATCTTGTAGAACCAAACATTTTGAGTTGGCTCACCTTTTGTAAAAAATAAAACTGCTGTAGAAACACCTGCATATGGTTTAAACACTCCTGAAGGCATTGAGATAACAGCATCCAGTCTACATTCTGTTAATAAGATTTCTCTTATATTATTTAATTGTCCTCCCAAGATAATCCCTTAAACATCTTAATAAAGTTTCATTTTTAATTATAAAGAATGGAAAATTTCCTATTAACTCTCTAGAATATCCTTTTGAAGTCATTGGAGTTAAGATTTCTATATTCTTATTTTTCAAAATATTTAATACAGGAACAAAATCTGCATCCCCTGAAATTAAAACACAAACATCACATTTATTTTCAATGAGAGAAAGATTAATCATATCAATGCCAATCCACATATCAATCCCTTTTTCCTTTCTTTTTATATCTGCTAAATCCAAGAAATTTGCTTCAACTAATTTTTCACAATCTTCACATAAGTCTAAATTATTAATTATTTCTTGTTTTTGTTTTATAATCTCTTTATTTGAAAGCTTTTGAAGCTTTCTCGTAATAACCTTTATACCTTTTTTTCTTAAAGATTCTAAATATGGAATATGCTTGTAATAAATATTTTCTCCATCTGAAATACTCGGAACAGATGCATACCATCTTATTTCTACAAGTTCGTAATTTTTAATTTTACAAAAAAATCAACTAATTTTTTAATGTCAACTTCAGAAGGATTATGGTATCTTTTAACATTATGGTACCAATTATTAGCATCAAAAAAGAAAATTACCTTTTTCATAATAAACCTCCAAATAAAAAGGAATAGGAAACCCGGCATTCCTCCGAAGAGTCATACCGGGGACTTAAAGTATGAAATACAATTATATTAGTTGTTAGAGGTTTATAAGTTTTGCTATTCCAAAGTTTATTTATTTTTGATTTTAAATTGGTGTCTAACATTTTATTATTTAACTCCTTTTTCCTTAATTGATTTAATTGTTTTATTGAATAAACTTGCAACCCAATTTATACGATTCTCTGATAAATCCATAAAAAGGAATAAAAAACAAGAAATATAAAGTTTTCTAAGTATTATCTCTTCATGATGTCTAAATCTTTCATCCTCTTTAACCTAAATCCCCTACAACTAAGTATAAACAAACTCTTTCCTTATCTCATGTTGTGACTCAATTCTCAAAAGAGATTTTATATAAGCAATATACTGATTTGTCTCTTCCTTAACCAATTCCTCATATTGTTCAATTCTCTTGCTTATAATATATTTATCATAAATTTTTCTAAAAAGTTTCCATGGCTTTTCTTCCCACATATCATCAGGATCCTTAACCAAAATACCTGTTACTCTTATCTCAACAGTCGCTGAATCCATTCTTATCTTTTTTCCAGGTTCATCAGGATTCTCAACCTCAACTTCTTTCATACCCAGAATTATCCATTGAGTTGTTACTTTCATTAAAAAATAATCAGAAATAGGTTGCAAAGCTTCCCACATTATACCAACCTCCTTAGAATCTCCTCTCCTTTTATCAAGATAACTTTTCTCATAAACATCAAAACCTTCATCCATCAAATAATCATAAAGATATTGATAAGTATTACTAAAATCAAAAAAACCTTTTTGCTTTACTTTACCTTTAAAAGACTGAATTTCCTCTGACATTTAACCTTTTTCCTGTTTAGTTTCAATAGCAAGGAAAGATTTAATTTGAGAAGAGAACTCCATAATCTCTGCTAAAAGTTTTTCCTCATACTGCTCAATACGAGTTCTAATAATATACCTGTCATACAAACCTCTCAAAAATTTCCAAAACGGATGATTCTCCCATCTGCTCTCATAATCCTTGACTAAAAACGACTTAAATTTAATTTCAATAGAACCTGAATCAATTTTTATTTTCTTACCTTCTCGTGTAACTTCAACAGATTTCATTCCCAAAATAATCCATTCAATCACAATAACAAACCTAAAATAATCTGAAACTTCTTTAGATGCTTCCCACTTAATCTCAACATCCTTTGAACTTCCCTTAACCTTTTCAGTATATTTTCTCTCAAAAATATCATAATTATCATCAGCAAGATAATCATAGATAAATTCATAAACATCTTTAAAATCAAAAAGCCCTCTATGCTTTATTCTTCCTTTGTGTATCAAATCTTTTTCAGACATATTTTTCTCCTCTTTTCTAAACTAATCAAATAAAGATTATATTTAAAGGTTTTTGTCTTGCAAAAATTTTCTTCACAATCTCCTACACTCTTCACAAACCAACTCTTCACCTTCTTTATACAACAAATCAAATTTTTCACATCTCTCACAAATACCCTCTCTTAAAATATTTCCAACTTCTTTCCTCTCATAACCTTGTCTTGCAATTTCAAACAATTCTGGTTGAATACGAAGAATATCTTTCAGGGTAAGATAACCAATTATTTTTTTCTTAACAACAACAGGCAGTCTACGAAACTTTGTCTTTTTCATCACACGAACAGCATCACAAATATCAGCAGAAGGACGAATCGTTGTGATTTTTCGAGTGCAAATATCAATTGCCTTGACATCCTTTAAATCTCTCTTCTTACTCAATGCCCACATAATATCTTTTTCAGTTAAAATTCCCTTAAGAACACCCTTGTCCTGCAAAATCAAACTCCCAACTCTTTTTTTAACCATTAAATCAATTGCAGATAAAACTGATATTTCAGGTTTTGTAGAAACAAAATTCCTAACCATCACATCACCCACCCTCACCCCCACCTTAATATTATCATTTTTCATAGATAAAAATTAAAGAATTAAATGTATTTATAGTTAATTATTGTCAATCCTTATATTTACTCATTCTCAACCAACAACAATTTTCCCAATACCTGCCTCAGATAATTTCATATCTATTGCAAACAAAGCTTTTGTGATAGGATTATCCAAATCAATTTTAAATAAACGACTTTTACCAATCTTTCTTGTTTCCATTATTATTCCTTGTTCTAAAAGTTTGGGAAGAATCTCTATTAAAGTTATATAAGCAACATTACTTCCTTCAGCTATTTGAGGTAAGGAAAAATCATGTGTAAAATTATCCATTAAAAAATCTAATATCCTGATTTTAGGATTTTCTCCTAGATACTGCAAAAAAATGATTTATGTAATGTCATTGGAATATACACCTTTTCTCTTTTTACACATTCATCAATTTTAATCTTTCTAAACAGCAAATATTTAGATAATTTATTATTTACTCATTCTCCTTCAACCCTTTTCTATCCCTAATCTTCTTAATAACCTCTGATTCAATTGATTGAGGAACTCTTTCAAATGTCTGGTCAACCATACTAAAATGTCCACGACCTTCTGTAGAACTTCTTATATCAGAAGCCAATCCAATCATTTCAGCAACTGGAAGTTTAACTTTAATTGTAACAAATCCAGCACCTTGCTGAATATCAATAATCTGTCCTCTCTTGCTCTGAAGAAGTTTTGTCAAATTACCCATATGGTCCAAAGGACCTTCAACTAACAATGTCTGAACAGGTTCTAACAAATATGCTCTTGCAGATTCAATAGACATTCTCATAGAATCCCGAACAGCAGGATAAACCTGAGCAGGACCTCTATGAATAGCATCTTCATGAAGTTTCAAATCAACTAAACTAATCTTCATTTTTGCACATGGCTCTCGAGCTAAAACACCAGCATCAATAACCTGCTCAATACCATCCATAACCATTTCAATTACCTCACCAATATGAACCTCTCCCTTAGTTCCATCTAAAAAAACACATCCTTTATAAATATCTCTATACTGCCTTGCTTCCTCATTTGAAACTCCTAACTCTGACAATTTATTCCATAACTCTTCATTTTTTTTCTTAGTCCTTCCCTCTCTAATCTCACCTTTTTTAATTGCATCATAAACAGCATCTTCTAATGGTTCAACAACAATCCAAAACAAATTATGCTTATTCGGAGATTTTCCCTCTCCTGACTTGCCTTCATTAGCAACTGTTTCCCTGTAAACAACAATCGGCTCTGAAGATTTAACATCAACACCTTTCTCTGTTTTAATCCTATTCTCAACAATCTCCAAATGCAATTCTCCCATTCCACTCATCAAATTTTCACCAGTTTCTTCATTAATCTCGATTTTTAAGGTAGGATCTTCCTTACCAACTTTTTTCAAAACTTCAATTAGTTTAGGCAAATCCTGAGGTTTATGAACTGAAATAGATTTTGTAATAACTGGCTCAAAAATATGCTGAATATTTTCAAAAGGTTCTTGAGGTTCTAATGTAACTGTTTCACCTGGTTGAGAAGTCAATCCAGTTATAGCCAAAACATTTCCAGCTGAAACAGATTCCATCTGTTCTGGCTTAATACCATTATAAACCAAAACCTGCTGAATTTTCTGTTTCTTTTTGTCATTATTCAAATAAACATCCATTCCAGGTTTTAAAGTTCCTGAAAATAATCTCCCTGCAGAGATTTCCTTGCCACTACGAGGTTCAATTATGGTGTTTGTAATAACAAAAGCAGGTTCTGATTTTGAATCACAATTAACCAATCCTTTTCCAAACTCACCCTCAGAATCACCTCCCCAAATTTTTGGAATTCTATATTTCTGAGCATCAATCGGAGAAGGCAAATGTTTTACAACTGAATCTAACAAAACCTCATGCAAAGGTGTCTTTTCCCAAACCCATGCCTTTCTTTCTTCCTCTGGTTTGTCATACAATTCAATAATATCTTTAAAATTAATTCCTTTTTTCTGCATAAAAGCAACAGATGTCGCCCAGTTATCACGAGCACTTCCAAAAATCACACTACCATCCATAACATTAACCTTCCAATCCTCTCTATACTCTTTCTCTGCAATTTGTTCAATCAATAAATTAAAATCCTCAATAACCTTCATAAATTTCTCTTGCATTTTTTCAGGAGTCAGTTTCAACTCTTTAATCATTCTATCAACTTTATTAATAAATAAAATAGGTTTAACTCTTTCTCTTAAAGCTTGTTTTAAAACAGTTTCAGTTTGAGGCATAATTCCTTCAATCGCACAAACCAAAACAATAGTTCCGTCAATCGCCCTCATAGCTCTTGTAACATTTCCAGAAAAATCAACATGTCCGGGAGTATCAATCAAATTAATAAGATATTCCTCATCTCCTAACTCATGAGCCATAGAAGTGTTTGCAGCATCAACAGTCAATAATCTTTCTTGTTCATCTGCATGTTGCCAGGTAGCCATTCCACCTTCTAAATCACCTGCCAACTTCTCACTCATCATTCCAGCAGCAGCCAAAAGATTATCAGTCAACGCAGTCTTTCCATGGTGAATATGTGCTGAAGTAGCAATATTACGAATATTTTTCTGATTCTCAATCAATCTCCTAATTCTTTCAAAAGGTGTTTCTTTTCTTGCCATTTTTTATTTTTTTATTTCCTAACTCCCAAAAAATGGTAAGCTTAAAATCCCAAAGATTTTATTTCTTGCCATTTTTTATTTTTTTATTTCCTAACTCCCAAAAAATGGTAAGCTTAAAATCCCAAAGATTTTATTTCTTGCCATTTTTTATCTCATAATTTCCTAAATATTTCAATCTACTATCAATCAATAATCTCTAATCATAGAAGATATTAATCCATATAAATTATGCTTTTTAAAGTTTACTGCTCATCATAAAATATCCATATCTGCAAAACCACCTCCATATAAAAGATTATATTTAAATAATCTTTTCTGCTTAGTGAATTATGTTTAAGAATAAGATTGTTAAGGTAATTTCTGAAGAAGTTAGACTTTCTAAAAGGGAAGTTGAAGAGTTGGTTGAGGTTCCACCTAAATTGGAAATGGGTGATTATGCTTTTCCGTGTTTTGTTTTAAGTAAGAAAATGAAGAAGTCGCCTGTTTTGATTTCTGAAGAGTTGAAAAAGAAGATTAAGAGTGGAGGGGTGATTGAGAGGGTTGAAAATATATTTTTTAGGTGAGATGAGAGAAGGAAAAATAATCCAGTGAGTTATTTATTATCTTGCTGAAAATCATGAAGAACTTGCCGGAGCTATGTCTGAAGAAGGATATTTTTTAGTTAGGAGTCATTCAATTAGCGAAAGAGAATATAGCGATTCAAGAATTACTTATGGAAGTCCGATGGATATTCTTGCTGATGCGATTGAGAAAAAAGATTTTTTTGGTTGGTATTGTTCTGAATCTCCCGATAATGTTAATGATTCAGGTAATGCTAAAATTCATCTCTATCTGATGGAGATGTATTTGATTCAGATGTGAAGGTTAGATATGAAAAGGTTAAATTACGTGTATATCATGAAGGTATTGAGAAAAAAGATTATCTTGAAAACCTTGCTGATTCAAGAAGTTTTTAGCACTTGCAAGAGCATTATGTGTGGAAGGAGATTTGGAGAAAATTGCTTCTACGATTTATGGTTTTTGATTATTGTTTTGAAAAATAGTAAAACTTAAATACTAGTAATACTGTATTACCCTATGGAAATAAAGACTATAAAAGGAATTGATGAAAAAACTTGGAGAGATTTTAAGGTTCTTGCTGTTGAAAATAATCTTAAAATGTCAATTTTATTAAAGATTATGATAAATGAATTTAGAAAAAACTCAAGAGAATTCTGGAAAGAGATTTTAAAGGGTGATGAGAATCTCAGTGAATCAGAAGCTTCTGATATGTTAAAGATAAATTCAGAGTTAAGAAAAGAAAAAGGTTTTAGAATATGAGTTTAGCATTTGACACTTCTGTTTTGATAGGTATTGAAAAAAGAGATTCTAGGGTTATTGAGAAATTGAATGGTCTTTCTAAGAGCTATCCTCTTCCTGCACAGCTTCCTTTTATGTCTTATTTTGAATTTTTAGTAGGTCTTAAAAAAAGAAAGCCTAAGAAATATGATGCATTGATTGAATTTTTGAATAATTTTAGTATTTTGCAGACAACAAACAAAACTGCTGAAATATTATCTGATTTAAAAATAAAATATGATTCCAAGGGAATTGCTTTTTCTTTAACAGATTTGATGATTGCGAGTCAGGTTTTGGAAAACCAATTAACTCTTGTAACAATGGATAAAGATTTTGAAAAAATTGAAGAGATTAAGAAGATAGTTATTTAGGCAAAGGATTATTGAGCAAATTTGTCGTCGGAGAGAGTTGAATCACAAACTAACCAAATTAATATCTGTATCAACAGGAACAAAATTAGTTGCAATTAAATTAGAACAACCAAGTTCCTCACAAATCTCAACAATTCTTTGAGTAGCTGAACCATCTATTGCAATCACATAAGGTTCTTCATCAGGATTCAATGAACCCAACCTGCCAACAGGAACTTTTTTTATAACTTCCAAATTATCATTAAAAACAATCGCACCTTTTGTCCCAATTAAATCCTCAACTTTTTCTTTAATCTTTTCTTTCTCATCAGCACTCATTTTTTTAATTTCTTTCTTAACTTTCTCAGCTCTCTCTGGATTATAATTTTTTACACCTCTGCCCTTATTCTCCATCTTATAATCTCCTACTTTAACTTTTTTTCTTAATGCCTGCAAAATTTCTTTTCCAGTCAACTCCTCAACTTCCTTTCCTTCAGGAGCCATAGTAATATAATCTATGTCTGCATTTTCAGTTACATTCTTGATTATTAAATTTCCACCCCTGTCACCATCAACAAAAAGAGTTGCTGTCTTTTCCTTTGAAAGTTCACTAACTGTCTTCGGAAGTTTCATACCATTCATTGCAATAACATTCTTAACACCCTTCTTCAAAAGATTAACAACATCAGCTCTTCCTTCAACAATTATAATCTCATTTCCTGAAATATCACCACAAGGCAAATTTTCAGTTCCATATGTCTGAATCTTAGATGCCTTCAAAGAACTCTGCAATTCTTCATTAAAATTATCAAAACCATCACCAGAATCTCCAAATCTTTCCATAAGTTTTTTAGCCCTTTCCATAATAAAATCCCTTTTGCTTCCTCTTGCATCTTCTATTTCTTCAATAGTAATCTTTGTATCACTTGGCCCTACTCTCTCAATAGTTTCAAGAGCAGCTGCAATTATGCTTGTATCAGTTCTATCCATAGCAGACGGAACTTCTATTTCTCCAGTTGTTTTCCCATCACTATAATCTAAACTAACTTCAATTCTTCCTATCTTACCTGCTTTCTGAAGCTCTCTCATTTCCAAATCTTCACCCAAAAGACCCTCTGTCTGTCCAAACAAAGCACCAATTATATCAGGTTTTTCAATTGCTCCGCTAGCTTCAAATTTTGCATGTATTATGTATTTTATTGCTACTGGACTTATTTTCGCCATCTCATTCTCCTGAGATAAGAAAAAGATACTCGTACCGAATGTACCGACTTTCGATGAATGTGAAAGTGATGATAATATGATGTGATATAATATCTTTTTAATCTCAATATTATAATATCCTCACTTAAACAAGGTTTATAAGCTTTTCGGGTCTAGTAGCTATGTGTAAATCTATTTGTTTTTAGCTAATAATTCTTCAAGTATTTCTAATTTTTTTAGAACAGACTCAGCAGATCCAATATATTTAATAGGTTTCTGAACAACCTTCCCCTTGTCTCTTACAGATTCAACAATCCAATAATAAGTTCTATTACCTTTCTTTTTTGATCGGATAAACATCATTTTTTATAGTAGTCACTACTATTTATAAAGATTATTGTTTTGTATTATAGAAAAATATAACTATAAGTAGTCACTACATATAGTTATGAAAAAGAAGAGGCATATAAGAGATGAATCATTATATAATCTAATTCAAGAGAACGAGTTCTTGAACTTCTTTAAGTTTGTTAAGTATTTAGGATTCAAGGTATGTAAAACTAAAAGAATGAGGAGAGTTATAACTTGCCTCTTGATATGGCATAAATTTCCAAATTTATCATCTAGAAGAGCTAAAAGTTTCTTGCTTTTTCTTAAGGAGTTTAGAGTGATCAGCTTCGGGATTCCCTGCTTCAAGACTCTATGCAACTACAGAGAGAGCAACACTCTTCAAGAGATTCTTGATGACTTAATAGAAGAGAGTTCTAAGCCTCTAAAGCAGATAGAGAGAGATTTTGCTACTGATGCAACAGGGATTAAAACGAAGTTGTTTTCAACTTGGTATAGCTTAAGATGTAATAAAAAGATAAGAAAGAGGGATCATTTAACGATTCATATCTCTACTGGAGTTAAAAGCATTATTGTAACTGCTATTAATATTGAACCAAAGCAAGGAAGAGATAATATCATTTTTAGAGAACATGTTGATAAAACAGCTAAGAATTTTAAGGTCAATGAATGGAGCGGGGATGGGATGTATTGGTGTAAAGATAACTGTAGGAAAATTTCTGAAGTAGGAGGCAAACCCTACTTCAAATGCAAGAAAAGTTGGAATGGTAAGCAGTCAGGAGTTCCTTCTTGGAAAGAGATGAATCTTCAATTTATTGAGGATCCAGAAGATTATGGTAGAAGCTACCATAAGAGAAGCAATGTAGAATCAGCAAATATGAGTAAAAAGATGTTACATGGAGATAAGGTTTATTCTAGACTAAAATCCTCTAGAATAAATGAAGAAACACTAAGATGGGTAAATTACAACATTAATGTTCTAAACAGAGCCAAGTATGAATGGAATATTAATCTCTTAGGAGACTAAATTACACATAGCTGGGTCTAGTGGCTTTGCGTGAAATAACTATTTCCTAACTATAACATAAACCTTCTTACCCAAGAACTCTTTTGGGGCGTCTATCTTTGCCCCATTGCCAAATTTAGTTATTTCTTTTTCAAATATCATTTCAAAGGTATCTGATAATTCAAGTTTTCCTTCATGCAATTTAATTTTTCTTTTTGACATATATAATATTATATACTCGTATATATAAATATTTCGGTGGTCTAGCACTAAATACATAAGTATATCTTAGTATATACTTAAAGAGATATAGATGAGTCTAACAGTACTTCCCAATAAAGAATTTAGAGAATTAGTCAAGCTATCAAAAGATAAAGAGTTCAAGAAGAAAATTTACAAAGCTAAAGAACCAAGAAAGATTGATTGGCCTGCTTACAATCTTTCTCAGATTAGACAGATAAAGGAATCATTAAACTTCATAAGAGAGAGTGTTAATTACTCTTACTGCCCTAAAGTTAGGAAAAATGCTACAAGCCCAAAACTGCTTGCTAAAGCGATTTTATTAACAGAGCTAATACAGAGTCCTGAAAGACATGCAGAAGGATGGGTTGAGATTCTTGGACCTTATGTTGGAATTCATAAGAAGATAGATGATTGGGTGATAGGAGATGCTTACTCAAGACCAGAGGTTGCACAAATATTATATGAGATATTCTTAGCGACAAGAGATTCTGATGGAATATTAGGAGGAGATGGAACTGGTTTGGAGAAAACCAGAAAACAGAACTATGAATCTCAAAAGAAGAACTATGAAGGATGGTACATGACCTCAATAGTAGATTCAAGAGAAATAGTTCAAGCATTTGACATCACAGGGAGGGATGAACGAGAAGTTATCTTTGAATTGATTAAGATAGTATCAGGGGATAGCCTAAGATTAGATGCTGGATTTAACTCAAGAGAGCTAACAAGATCTATAGGAGAGCTCTTTATGATTCCATATATCTATCCTAAGAAGATAAATAAATTGAATGGAGATTTAATCTGGCAGAACATGTATCTCGGATTTTTCTTTGAGATATGCGATTGGTTAAAAGAATATCATCAGAGATCTCACACTGAAAGCTTTCATTCTGCTTTCAAAAGAGTATATGGACAAGTTACCAAGGTTAATTACACTGCCAGATTCGTGCAGATAACTACACGAATTATTTTACACAATTTTAGAAGATTATCTTATTTTAATAGATGTGGCTAAATCTCACGCAAAGCCGGGTCTAGTGCTGTGTTGTATGATTAGTCTTTAAATGAATCTTTTTTACTAAAAAGATTAATAATTTCTACTTCTGCCTTGTTTTTTCTAAGTATCGGGGTTATCTTTAGCTTAGAGGATTAGTGAGAGAGCATCATAAAAAAATAAAAAAATCTTGGGAGATGAGGCATATGAAAATAAAGCGGTGTTTAACTTGTGCGAAAAATATAAACTTAGCATTGCAATAAAAGTAAGAAAAAATGCACAAACAAAAGCAGTATGGTCAAAGACGATTAAGTACTGAAGGGATATTCTCAGCTAAAAAAGAATCTTTGGTGAAAAAGTTAGAGCAAAGAAAAAAAGAAGTGCATATAAAGAAGTTCGCCGTAAATATTGTTCTATAATAAACTTCAAGAAATAACTTAAAAAATAAAGATTATATTGGACAATCCACTATTTTTTAAGATTCATACAACACAACAGGGTCTAATGAAAATTTTTTATAATTCTCTCTTCGATTAATCCTGCAATAATCAAAGGATTAATATCAATTACAACATATTTAAGCCCTTCATCAATAGATTTAGAAAAAGCAGAATAACATTGCCTCAACCTTTCATTTCCTTCATCAGTTTCATAAACTGGTATTCCGTTATGTTCATGCAACAAACCATAATTATCACTACCCCACAATTTTGTCGCATAGGCTTTCATTTGTTTATCCATTTTAATAAATACTCATAAATCTACTATTATATATTATTATACTCAATAATATATAAATGAGCTTCAGAAACCTAAGCTGTTACGATACCACAAAACCTTTAAAAACCTCTTTTCTCATCAATAATTATGTTTAAAATAAATGTATCACACAAAGGAAAGACTTATAAAATAGAAACAGAAGATGAATTCCTAGTTGGAAAAAAAATAGGAGAAACAATCAAAGGAGAAAGCATAGATGAAAATCTCAAAAATTATGAACTTATCATAACAGGAACTTCAGACCTTTCAGGAATACCAGGATTCAAGGGACTTGAAGGTCCTAACTACCATCGAAGATTATTAACAAGAGGTTCTGGAATGAAAGACACAAGAAAAGGAATCCGATTAAGAAAAACAAACAGAGGAGAAGAAATTTCATTAAAAACTCATCAAATTAATATTAAAGTAGAAAAAGAAGGAGATAAAAAATTTGATGAATTAATAAAAAAAGAAGATGCTCCAGCAGAAGAAAAATCTGAGGATGTTCAGAAAGAAACAGCAGAAACACCAAAAGAAGAAACTAAAACAGAATAATCTTTTTATACTTAACAGAATTCTAATCTAATGACTACATTAATTGAAAAAGTAAATCCTTATCAATCACCAAAACCTTATGTTGAATTTGATGAACCTCTTCTTCCAGAACTTCTCAAAGGATTCTTAATACCAGGTTATGCATTTTACACTCAATATTTAACAGACAAAACAATAGCACAATCAACTCAAAGAGAACTAAACGAAATTCCCTCAAATCTAACAGATTGCTTCATTGTAGAATCTTTCAAACTAACACTCTATTCAATCACTGCTCTTTCTATTTGCACACTTCTCTAAAAAACTTTATAACCTCTAACCTCTTATAAAAACTATGAAAAAAAGAGTGTTCATAATAATAATTGCAATTACACTACTCTTAACAATTACAACTCTTCAAGCACAAGAAGAAAAACAAGAAAGTTTTTTAAATAAATTAAAAGAATTTTTTAATTTTAACTGGTTGTTTGAGAAAATATTGTTAGGTCCTGGTGATTGTGAAGATTCTTCTGATTGTGATGATGGAAATGAATGCACAATAGATAGTTGTAAAATAGGATATTCAGGTGGATTTTGTTATCATGAGAATATTCCTGAATGTGAATTAAACAAACTTTGCGAAGATGTTGATTGCGATGATGGAAATTCTTGTACTAAAGATTATTGTTCATTAGGAGATTGTTTCCATGAATATATTTCTGGATGCACTTCAAGAGGATGCACAAGTAATGCTGATTGTGATGATGGAAATGTCTGCACTTATGATTATTGTAGGGATGGTGTGTGTTATAATTCTGATAGGTCTCATAATTGTGTTCCTTGTTCAGACAATTCTGATTGCAGTGATTGTCAAGAATGTTCAGATGGAAGATGCATTGAAATTACAGATTGCACTCCTGAAATTTTTGATGGATGTATCAGAGATTCTGATTGCGATGATGGGAATGAATGCACTCGTGACACCTGTGAATCAAATGGATATTGTAATAATGAGGAAATAATTGGATGTGGTGATGAACTTCCTTCTGGAGAATGCAATACTGATTCTGATTGCGATGATGGGAATGAATGCACTCGTGACACCTGTGAATCAAATGGATATTGTAATAATGAGGAAATAATTGGATGTGGTGATGAACTTCCTTCTGGAGAATGCAATACTGATTCTGATTGCGATGATGGGAATGCCTGTAATGGAATTGAGAGATGTCAAAATAATCTTTGGAACTATTTTTTTGGAGGAGCAGTTTGCAAACCTGGAACACCTATGAATTGTGATGATGGAGATGAATGCACAATAGATAGCTGTAAAAACAGCCAATGTATTCATCAAAGAATTATCGGATGCAGAGATGAATGTGAAACTTCTGAAGATTGTGATGATGGGAATGAATGCACTAATGATTATTGTTATTCAGGAAAATGCGAATATGAAGAGATTCTTAATTGCAGAGATGAATGTCAGAATGCCGAAGATTGCAATGATAATGATGAGTGCACTAATGATTATTGTTATTATGGAGAATGCAGAAATGACAGAATACAAGGATGTGATCCTGATTCATGTGTTAAAGACAGTGATTGTGATGATGATAATAAATGCACTAAAGATATCTGCAATGAAGGAGAATGTAATTATAATGAAATAGATTGCAATGATTATGATGAGTGCACTAATGATTATTGTGATACTTTAAAAGGATGTGTTAATGAAGAGATTCCTGGATGCAGTAATTATTGTGAACCAGTATCCTGCAGAACAAATCTTGACTGTAATATCAATATGCTTGACGATTGTGCATATGGAATATGTGGATATAATGATATTACAGGAGAAGGAGAGTGTGTATTTACTATAATAAATGGATTTTGCGATGATGGAAATGTATGCAATGGACATGAATACTGCAATATAAATCTTTGTGAAGGCAGTATTGGATGCAGTCAGGGTCCTGATATAGATTGTGATGATGGTGATTTTTGCACAACTGACATATGCAATCCCAGAACTGGATGTGAACATAGAGAAAATGCATGTGATGACCGAGTAAGCTGTACAATTGATTCATGCAATGATAATGGATGCTCTTATGAACCTGATGACAGCTTATGTCCTGAAGGTTACACTTGCAATCCTGAATCAGGGTGCATACAAACAGAGTGTATTGGATGCACAGATTGTGATGGATTTTTTACATCATGCACTTACAACAAATGCCATAATCATTGCTTTCAAGATGGAGGATGTTATTTCCAAGGAAATTCATTATTTCAGGAGAATTGCATTCCATTAAGTGAAGCATGTTCAGGAATTTATGAATGCAGTGAATATAGCCAAGAAGAATGTAATAATGACCCTTGCGGATTAGGTGGATGTGCTTTTGAAAATGGAAAATGCAATTACTATGTAGGAATTTGTGGAGATTCCATCTGTAGTGGAGATGAAACCTGTTTAACCTGTCCTGAAGATTGTGGAAAATGTCCTGAATCTGTATGTGGAAATGATGATTGTGAAATTTTGGAAAACTGTTTAAATTGTGAAAATGATTGTGGAATTTGTAATTTTGAATGTGGAAATGGAGAATGTGAATTAGGAGAAGACTGCAATAATTGTAAGATAGATTGTGGAGAATGTGATCCAATTTGTGGAAATGGTGAATGTGAAGAAAGAGAAAACTGCTTTTCTTGTGAAGAAGATTGCGGTGAATGCGGACCTCTTTGTGGAGATGAAATATGTCAGGAAAATGAAGACTGTTCATCTTGTGGACATGACTGCAAATGCGAAAATGCAGAAACTTGTGAAAATTCAAAATGTTATTCACTAATTGAAAAAGGTTATGCACCTGAAACAAAAGTTTTAACTAAAAATAACATCTATAAACCAATTTCAGAAATTTCTAAAGGTGATATGATTTTAGCATATTCTGATTTTTCTACAAATCAAAGAACTCTTGTTCAGGTTGAAAAAGTTTATAAAAATATCAGAGGAAATTTATATAAAATAAAAATACAAGGAGGAGGAAGTGTAAAACTAACTGAAAATAATTATCTTTTCACAGAGAATGGATGGAAAAAAATCGGAAATGGAGAAGATGCATTAAAAGCAGGTGATAAGATATTTTTTGAGGAAGGATATAAAGAAGTTGTTGAAGTTTCATTTATTGGAACAACTGAAAATAATTATAATCTAAAAAATAAGAATTATAATACTTTTATAATTAAATTTAATCCAGGTGCTGCTGCAGGAGATGCAAGTTTTATACCTTGTTGCAGTGATTATGAATGTAGATATAGAAAAACAGCTCAGGGAATTGTTAATCATGACTATGCTTATTGTAGTGTTTGTGGTGGAAGTGAAAAAGGATGTCAGCCTGCTCCTGATGGAGATAAGTGTGGAAATAATTATGGTATTTTTGAACCTGAAGGAACCTGCATAAATATTTATCCAGATTATTGCAAACAAGATGATACAACTGCAACAATAATCAATCACAAAGAAAAATACCCTCAAACATCCTACTGCAGACAAGTAGGAAGAATATTATATAATCAAGAACCAATAGTAAACAATATAAAAATTGAATCTTTTTGGGTTAAACAAAATACTGAGCAGCAAGGAAATCAAGAAGATCCAAATGATGCTTCAGTAAATGAAGGGTATTTACAAGATAATTGTAATCCAGGTGAAGATGGATGTGAATTAAGAGATTTTTGTGTTTCTGATTGTGTCTGGAGCTGGAATATAGAAACAACAAGTGTTGAAGAAGAGTTTGACTGCCATAAGGATTATGGATTGATGAGCTGTGAAAGTTGTGCAGAAGATATTTATGGAAATGAAATACAAAGATGTTCTTATGTTTCTGATAGGGATTGTGATTCTTATTCATGCATGAAACCTAATGCAACAATTGGAGAAGATGGATGTCCAACTTATGAGTGCATTTCAAAATGTGATAACAGAGAAATATGTTTTCAGGGAAATTGTTTGGATTGTGTTACTCATGAAGATTGTCAGGATAATTATGGAGAAAATTTTGCATGTATCAACAATATCTGTGAGAAGCCATGTGCATCAGATGAGTTTTGTTATGAAAATGAAATATGTCAAATAATTGAAGGAGATGAATATGGAGTTTGTGTAAGTCAAAATAATTTATGTGAAGAAGATTCAAATTGTGAAGATAATGAGATTTGCATAAGAAAAAATGAAAACAGGATTTTGAATTATTTTAAAAAACAATGTGTTTCAATTAATGGTCTGGAAGAAAGTTGCATTACCTGTGAAGGTTCTTCATGCACTTCAGAAGATTTAGCAGAAAGTGAAACTTGTTACAACTGCAATGCAGAATGTTTAGAAGATACTGACTGCAGTGATTTTAATTACAAATGCATAAATGGAATTTGCATAGATGCTTGTAATGAAGATAAAAGTTGCAGTATGTTAAGCAATGATTTATCTGAATGTGTAAACTCTTGTAAAGAAGATGAGAAATGTGAAAATGGAATTTGCATTCACAAATGCAAGGAAAAATGTGAAATTTATAACCCTAAAAATGGAAATTGCGATGAATTAATTGGAAGAGGTTGCATAGAAAAAGGATGGGAAACTCAAAATGAAAAAACATTCAGAAACAAATTATATGGGGGAAGTTCTGAATTAGGAATTGTTGATTATATTGAAAAAGATTATCAGGGAAAAACAGGGAATTATGTTAATCCTTTTTCCTTAACAGGCGAGGGAGTGCCTTATTGCTCTGCTTATGATTTCTTAGTAAAAGAATACAAAGACATTCCAGAAACTTCAAATTGTGCTTCTAAAATAATCAGAATTTGCGATGAAGACAATCCTAATATGTTAATTGTTAAAAGGGAATATTATGATGCTGACCCTGGAAACGGAGTTTCGTGTGAGAAAGAGGATGAAATTTTAGAGTATAGGGATTGTAAAGAAAATGGTTTAGGATACACTTGCGATTATCCAGAAGATAATTTTTTAGGAATCTTCAGTATTCCAAATGAAGAGAATGCTCGATGTGAAATTGATGAAAGATTAGAAAAGGTTGGATGTAAAAAAATCTATAATGTTCTTGATTTTTATAATCAATGTTCAGATTCAACCTGTTCTTATCCAAATAATTGTAAAATAGAATCATTTATAGAAAATACTTTTATTCATAATGGAAAATGTGAAAATCAAGGAATAAGTTATATTTATGACCCTATGGAATTCATAAACACAGAAAATAAAGAGCTATTATTTAAAGATACTTATCCAGTAATACCTCTTTTCACAAATGAAAATCCTGACGAAAGATATGTTTATTTAGAAGATTTTACAGGAACAGAAAAAGAAAACCAAAAAATTATTTTAAAAAAATTAATTGAACTTGAAAATTCAGCATACACTAATGAATTAGATTTAAGAGAAATAATTAATCAGGCAGAGTCTATCTTAGATAATGGATTAGAATATAATGGAAGAACAATCCTTCCTAAAGAAAAAATAAAACTAATGTTTAATATTGCAATTGCAAATTTCTACAAAATTAGAGGTGATGAATTAAATGAAAATTTAGAAAATGGATTTTTAAAAATAGGTTATCCAAATGACCTTACTAACAACAACCCAACTCTAACTCTGGAAAGCATTACATTAATTACAGAATTAGATGAATTTGGAAAAGAAAAAGTAATAGGATGGTCTCCGGATTCTGAACCATTCATTCCTATTGAATTAGAGATTTCTTCAGTTCCTTATTACTATCCTATTTCAGAATATAAAGGAGCAAATTTAAAAATAGAATTAAAAAATACTTTAGAAAGATTAAGAGAAAATTCACTATTAACATCAATTCAGACAACACCAATAATAGAAGACAATAGAATAACTCAAAGAGATGATTACTGGACCATGCTCGGTAATTATAATTTTGCAATTGAAAGATATGAGAATATTAAAAGAAGTCTTGAAACAACAGACAAAGATGAATTTGCAGTTATTTGTGAAGAAATTGCAAAAATTTATAAGAAAAAAAGAGAACTTCACAGAGTAGAAGAACAATATTTGCAAATTATAAATAATCCTTACAATAATGAAGTAAAATCAGATGCTTATGTTGCACTTGCAGATTTTTTTACAGGTTTGTCAATCATAACACCTTATGAACAACCAAATCTTGTAAAAGCACTTCAATATTCAATAAAAGCAATAGAAACAAAACCCGACAATCAACTAACAATTGAAACAAATAAATTAATAGAAAAATATATCTTTGACACTATAATAGAAAGAATAAGTGGATTAAATAAAGATTCTTTTGATGTATTAATGCATAATCTTGGACCTTGGGGAGTCTGGTTCTGTGCAGTGGAAGACAATTATGATTTAATTGATGAATATGAAACCAATACAGAAGAAACTACAACAACAAAAATTGGATTAAAATTCCTAAATCTCATCTATGAAGGAACTGAACTCCATGAATCAATGGAATTAAGGGAATTTTTATTAAAAGAAAGAAAAGAACAAGCAGAAATTATTTCTAAAATAAAAAATTTCGGTGAATTTCCTTCAGAACTCTCAAATGAAGAAAGATATACAGTTGGAAAAACCTTGTGTGCAATAGAAGAAGCAGTTTGCATTCCAGATTTTGCACTTTTTGTAAATAAAGGAAATAAAGAAGAAGCAGAAAATTTAATGTTCAGATATGGATGTAAAAACATAGATAGATTAAAACCTTATTTTAAATTTAAAAATCCTAACTCAAAAGATTACAAATACCAAACAGTTGCAGATACATGGAGGCACAAAATTTTAAGGCATGTAAATTTTGCAACAATTGCAGGAACAATAGGTGCCGGTGCACTTTCAAAAACAATTGTAGGAATAGCAGGAATTATTTCAAGAAAAACTACATTAAGAGCAGCACTTACAATGAGCATTGAATATCCATTTACTAAAGGAACAAGTAATGTTGTAGTAAATACTGCTTTAAAAGAAAGTGCAAAAAAAGGATTTTTAAATCAATTCACAAGACAAGGAATAAGATTTGTAACAAATAAAGGAATGGAAATAGGAACAGCAGGATTAAGATTAGGGCAAGGAATGATTGAATTTGCAGTTTTTGAAGAAGTAGCATATATGGTAACAGGAAATAGAGATGCTGCCTATATTTTAGCAATTGGAGGTGGAACTCTTAGAGGCATCTTAACAGGTCCTGCAAAACCAAAATCTTATGATCTTCTTGTTAAACAAAACAAAAAAGTAGTAGGAATAGAAGCAAAATCCAGTGCAAATTTAGATGAAATAATGAAAGCAGTTGAAAGAGAAATTACAAATGGAAATCCAAATTTAAGAATAATTAATGATAAGGAATTTATGCAAAAAATACTTGTTGAAGGAGTGCCTAAAGAAGTTCAATTTAAAGTATACTCTACTCATCATCTTCCTCCAAATTATATAAAAATAAGAGGAAAAGATATTTTAAAAGCAAAAAAAATAAAATCAAAATTAAATGAATTAAAAAATAGAAAACTTGCTCCAAAAGAAGCAAAAGAAGTGGGACTTGAACCTGCATTAAAATCAGAATCAGAGGTTTTAACAAGAGAAAATTTGAATGCATTATCAGAAACAGGAGAACACGTAATAGTTCCAGGTTATAATGAATATGTAAAGGTAACTCATAGAGGAAATAGTCATATTGGAATTGTTCATCATATTGATGAAAAAACAGGAGAGGCACTTATTTATCTTCAGGGCAGACAAAAAGCAAAATTTAAATTAGGAAAAGATGTGAAAATTGAACATCTTTCAGCAGATGATTATGCAAGATATCCTGATTTACCAAGAATTGAGAATCCAACTGCTCCTGCAAGAGTGATAATACAAGATGAAGTAGAAGCATTAGCAGAAGAAACTGCAAGATTAGAAGTTAATCAACATCTAAAAAAAGCTGTAGCATATTATGAAGGAACAACTGCACCTCTTACACTACAACAGTTAAAAATGAGAGGTTTAAGCAGGTATGAAAGACAATCTCGATGGGAGGATTTTATTCGTGAAAGAGAAATTAATTATGAAACTGCAATAACTAATACAAGAGATGCAATACAAAAAATGAAAAATGAAGGAATTCGATTTGTTCCTGTAAGAAAAGGTGCTGTGGAAAAAGGTGCTGTTTATAGAGACCCTTCAATAGGAAATCTTCCAGATAAATATCCAGACCATCCTTCAATATATGGAATTGATTTTATTGAAAAAATTAATAAAGGACAAGATTTAAGACATAAAATAGCTGTATTAAGAAATACTTTTTATTATGAAGAAGATATATTTAACTCTGAACTTAGAAGATACTTATTTGGAAATACAGGTTCACCATTAAATATAAAAATGACTTATGAAGATTTTATTAGTATAATAGAACTTACTCATAGATATAATTATTATAAATTAAGAAATAAATTTAATGGAAGAGGAAATATTCCTTTTTATGGAATGGAAAGAGAAGTTCAATTTTTTAGTCATTTTGTGGAATTAAGAGGAATAATTGAAAGAGGAAAAAGGGTTGGTGCTGTTAAAATACATCCTCTTTTCAGGTCTGTAGATGATACTATTTCAAGATTAATTTTAAATAGAGCGCATATGAGGGGAAGAGAATTGCAAAGAAGTTTAGTGCAGACAATTGACCCTTCTGCACCCTAATAAACCACCAGCCCATCATACCATTCGCCTCTTGAAAAACAATTTTTTCTCTCAAGATAAGAATCAAACTCTCTTACAAAAGAATTCTTCTTATCAGATAAATCAACACCAAATTGAACTGGAAAATTAGAATTAAATTTATAAAAATTCTTAAGAAACTCAACTATTTCAACATCAGCAAATTCATCAACACCCTCAGAAGGATTAGCAACAGTTAAAACAGAATACATTTCAGGAACAAGTCCCCTCACAGAATCAGGAATATCTTTTCTTAATGCAAGTTCACCATGATAAACAAGACACTTACCCTTTTCAGGAATTCTATTTGCAAAATATTTATCAAGTTCTTCCTGCTCTTCAACTCTTTCAGAACAAGGATGAAAACCTGCAATCACCTGCACACCTTCATTTTGAGCAACTCTAATAATATTTAGATACTCTGAATTTTCATCTTCATATGCAAATCCATCAATTGAATCTTCAATTAATTCTTTAGAAAATCCACCATAACTCTCTACTGCTCCTTGCAATGTAGAAGGTATTGGAAACAATGCATATTCAAGTCCCTTTTTCTTTAGATTAGGAATTGCAGAACTTAAAAATTCATGCATTCTATTCTGTCCATATAAAAAACTCAATCCAACAACTCGATGAGTTCCAACTAAATTTTCCAGAAATTCTAAATGAGTTTTTTGTCTTTCCATATTAAAATTTCCTTACAATTAGAGTTTAAAAAACTTTCTATTGTAACCACCCTAAAATAACAAAAAATTTCAAGAAGAAATTCTCTTAATCATCTTAAAAAACTTTATAAGCTCTTTTTTCCTATTCTAATTATGAAAAAGAGTATGTTCGCTTTATTAATTGTAGTTTTGAGTTTACTTTTGATTGGTATTGTAAATGCAGAAGAATGGATAAAAGTCAAAAACCTTCAAAAAGGAGACAAATTATTCAATGGAACTGAATGGATAGAAATAAAATCAATTAAAAAAATTCAGAAATCAACACCTGTTTTTAATATGCATGTTTCAGGTTTTGAGAATTATTTTGCAGAAGATGTTTTGGTGCATAATAAAGGTGAAGATATTCTTACAGGAGAAAGTATTATAATTGAAGAAAAATTACTTGAAAAAGGATTTATATTAGAAGGTTATGATATTGAAAACAATATTATCTATTTAAAAAACTCTGAAACAGGTGAAAGAAGAATATTAAAAAACCCAGGCAATATTGATATAACACTCGAATTACTTTATTTAAAAAAAATCCATTGGGGAGGAATTGGAGAAATTAGAAAACTTGCAATAGATATGTTTAGTGAAGGAGGAGATTGGAAATTACTTTATGTTGAAGATAAAATAGTTATTTTCCAAAATCTTGAAACAGGAGTTAAAAGAGCTATTTTCTATAATAAACAAAAAAGAAAATTTGTAAAAATAGGAGGAGATGTGGAGTTCTATGATAAAGATAAAAAAAATCTTATTGTTAGAGTTCAGAGAGAAGGAAATGAAGTTGTTTTTAAAAAAGTAGATATTGAAAAAGTTAGAACCAGATACAATGCACCCTTTCAATCTGAATTAAAAAATGATGCTTGGTTTTGGGATTTTAGAACTGAAGAGATTGTTAAGTTTGATAAAGATTCAGGTAAATTAATAAGATTTGAAAAATATAATCCTGAAAATCCCAAGGAATCATTTATAGAATTCATAAGTGATACTCTAACTGTTAGAAACGGAAAAGGAAATGATATGCAAGAATATTCTTCGAGAGTTATTATTTTAAATCATAATGGAAAATATAAAATTTATAGTCCTGGAAGAATTGTCCCTATTGAAAATCCCATAAATGCTAGAGATTTTTTTGGTTCTGGTTGGTATAACTCTGAAACAGGAAAAGTAGCATATAATACAGGAACAACCAAAGACACTCTTAATATAAGAATCACAGATGCTGAATTTGTTTCTGATTCTCATAGAGAAACAATTGTTGTTTTTAGAGATGAAAATGGAAAACCAATGTATATGAATACTTACACAGATAATAATCCTCGAACTTATAAATATGGTTATGAATCTTCAGGAACACTTAGAGAAGGCAGAACAGATAAACCTGATATACAATTATCATCTACACTTGTTAATTTAAAAAAAGGAAAAGTTTTAAATTATAATCCACGAACAAATGATGTTTCCGTTCACGATATCATTTTTCATGTTCCTGAAGAAGGTTGTATTGATGGAGGAGATGCAAGAGTTTTTTACAAAGGAATAATGGGAAGAGGGGGCACTACCTGGAAATATGCATATGTTGATTCAGATTTAAGTGTTTTCAAAAGTATTGACCCACTTCCTGAAAATTACAATCGAGGAATTTATAATCCATCTCAACATCCATCCCACGGAACAGAATTCATAGATTCGCAAGGCAATAGAAGAATCTGGAATGGACACGATTTTGACATTTATTTTGGAAGAAGTCAAAGGTTATTAATTTATGAAACAAATCCTAATTCATTAATTAGAAGAATTACCTATACAGACCCAAATCTCAATGCTATTAAACAAAAACAACTAAATTTATTAGATGAAATTGAACTAAGCAATGACTTGGTTATTTCACGAAAATTAAGAGCTAAAGCAAAAGAATATCTTGAAAAAGGTTATTTTATTGAAGAAATATTAAGAAAAAGAACAAAGGTTAATGGTGGTGAAGTTATCAATCTTGATGAAATAAGAATGAGCTTTGTTGATGAAAATGGATTTAAAAATAAAATAAGTATTTATTGTGACAGAAAAAAGACAGCAAGAGTTGTTAATTCCCACAATAGATTTAACGGATGGGTAAAGGCAGTAGATTCTCCTGAAAAAATAAATAGTTTAATGAAACCAAGAAAAATAGGTTCAACAGGACATGAAATTGAGGGAACAGGAGGAGAATTAATTGAAAAAGGTTATAGATATCTTAAAGGAAATGAAATGATTGAAGACCCGAATGGAAAAATTATTGGAGCAAGAATTGTAAGAGAAGGAGAAGATACTTGGAGAGCAATATTAGTCACTAATGAAAATGAATACAAAGGAATTAATTTTGTAAAAAAAACTGTTGAACCAGATGTTCCTAATCTTAGATTAAGAGATGTTAGTGAAGATGCACTTGCTGGACAAATGAATAAAAATGTTTTTACAGTAGATGAAATGAAAAAACTAACTAAATCAGAAATAGACGAGATTTGGGAAAATGGAGAAAATATTATTTTAGAGGTATTTGATGATGATGGAGGTTTGATTCACAAAATTAAACCTCAAAGAATTAATCTAAGAGGAGAAGATGCAGATTTAAGAATAGGATATAAAGAAACTGATGAAGGCATGGCTCTTTTTTGGATAGAAAAATATTCAAATGGTGTAAAAAAAGCTTATCCAATTGAAAGACAATTTGTTGAATTAACAAGAATTGATTTAGATGCAGAACCAGGTGAAAGAATGATTCCAATATTATATGACCCAAGCAATGTTGAAAGAGTAGGTGCAGGAATTGAAATATATTTAGAAGATGGTTTTTTTATGAGATTAAAAAAATTAAATAAAAATAGAGAAGAAACATTTATTGGAAAATATGACTATACTCATGAAGATTTTGAATTTATCAGTTCTGATTTTGGAGAATCTGCTTTTGATAGTAAATTCATGCCTTTATTAAGAAAAAACCCACTCCCAAGAAAAGTAAGCATGAAATATGGAGGAGGTAAAAGCGAGGTTATTGTTGCTGAAAATTCTTGGGTAAAATTAGGATTAGACCCTTTAGATATTTTAAGAAAAGAATTAGCATCTGAAAAAGATATTCACTGGGATATAGGAAGTGCAAAATCAGTTCAAAGACTTAACACTGGAGAACTTAGTAGTCTTGTTGAAGTTTGTTATAATCCTTTAACTAATGAAATTTTTTCTGCAATTGCAGAACCAAAAGGAAGAGGAAGTATTGGAATTGTAAGATATTTCAGAGACCCAAACAAAGAAACACTGGTTTATTATTTAAATATTGAACAAATTTATGATGATGCAGGAGGAGTTTTTATAAATAATTTAGAAGGTGTTCTAACACTAGAAAAATTAGGACAAGATGCACCGCAAAAATATAGATTAAATTCAGATTTAAAAACTGAATTTTTAGATAAACAAAAAAGATTGCTATTAAAAGTTTCTAAAAAAGAAGGAACAGGTGTATTTAATAAAGCAGATTATGATGCAAAATATTATCCAATAGATGTTTTAACAGAATATCATGCACTTTACAAAGGAGAAAGAGGAGAACAATATGTTTATGTTATTTCACAAGGAACATCATATCCTGCAAGTGATTACTTCCCTGGAAGACTAACTGATATATCTGACTCCAGCATATATGCAGATTGGAAAGGGGAAAGATATAAATTATCTCCTGAATATGAATTAAAAAGAGAACAAAACCTTTATGAATTAGCATACCTAAAGGCAATTCTTAATGCTAATAATAGAAATATCGGAGATAATTATTATTTTGATTTATTCTTTAAATCCTCTTATCATGATTCTACTGAAGTTATGGAGTATCATCCAAGTTCCCAGGAAATAAAAACATATAGAAAAGGATGGTTAGATTTAGATAAAACAATCTATGGAGATTCAGTTTATATTCCTGGAAGAACAAGAGAAATAAGCATTAGTAAAACTCCTAAAATTTATATGGGAAATTTAAGAAGATTATTCGGAATGAGTGGAGATAGTTTAGAAGGACATTGGAAAACAACTGGAAAAAGAGTAATGATAAGTGGGAAAATAGTATTTGACGAAGCAAATATAGAAACAATAAGAGACCTTCCACGAAATTTACAAATAGAAGAACTTTGGGATTTATATTCAATTGAAATTCACTATCTTAAAAATATAAGAGTCCCAGTATTATTTGAAAGTGAAAAAGCATATTCAAAATATTTTTATGACCCTCTCTCAGATATAATCTTTTTTCCAAATGAACCTAAAATAAGAGTTAAACTTGAAGATGGCAGTGTAATTTTAAGAGAATTGAATTTAAATGACCCTCTTGAAAGATTAATGTATCAATGGCATATTCAAGGATGCTTAGAAGAAACTTTCCATTCATTACAATTCATTATTGGAGGAAAATCAAATCCTCAATTAACTACAGTATGTCCTTGGATGGAAGATTATATTACATGGTTAATTATGGATACATCAAAAACAAAATTAGAAAAACAAGATATTTTAAAACAAACGCATGAATCTGATGTTTTAGCATGGCTTTTATTTCAAGGAGAGCATGATATAATTGATGAAACTTTTGTCAATAGATATCCACTTGGAAGAAGAAATTTTCTTAAATTTTATAATGATGTAATTGTCCCTCTTTATGATGTTCCTCCTGTAAAATTAGATAACTAACTATTCAATCACATCTCTATCACAAACATAAACCCAAATACCTCTTCTTTCTTCTTCAGGTTTTGCTAATTCCAAAAGTGTATCTTTATCATAAACAGGAAGTTCGTTATATCCTAATTTCTGCCTTAATTCTTCAAGGCCTCCATCCCTTAAACTAATCAATTTTTGATATTCAATCATATCTCTACTTGGTTGATAATTCCCACTAACATCAGAAAGAGCCAAACTAATTTCATCTGAAAGCCCTTCTCTCCTTTCCTCTATCATTCTATTCAAAGTTTCAATATTTGTTCTATTTTGGATTTTTGCCATAAGAAAACATAAACCAACCATTTAAAAACCCTTTGTTTTTTAGATAAATATGGATAAGAAAATTTTTTCCAAAGAAAAAAATCTTCAGAATAATGCAAATCCAAGAATTATGCACAATAAAGAAATTGAAATGATTAATGTTGGTATGGTAGGACATATTGACCATGGAAAAACAACTCTTTTAAGCAGACTTACTGGAAAGTTTGCAGACACACATTCTGAAGAATTAAAACGAGGAATCACAATCAAACTTGGATATGCTGATACGATTATAGAGAAAAATAATAAAAAAAGATATGTAAGTTTTGTAGATTGTCCGGGACACGAAATGCTAATGGCAACAATGCTTTCTGGAGCAGCTTTAATTGATGCTGCAATTTTAGTCATAGCAGCAAACGAAGGAATTAAGCCACAAACAAAAGAACATCTAATAGCACTTCAGGCAAAAAACATAAAAAACATTCTAATTATCCAAAACAAAATCGATTTAGTCAGCAAAGAAAATGCACTAAAAAATTTCAAAGAAATAAAAAATTTCCTAAAAGGAACAATTGCTGAAAACTCTCAGATAATTCCAGTTTCAGCACAACACAAAATAAACACAGAAAAAATAAAAGAATTTTTATTAAATATAAAACTGCCTGAAAGAGATTTGAAATCTGAACCAGAATTTTTAATTGCAAGAAGCTTTGATATAAATCGTCCAGGAATTGAAATTGAAAAAGTAAAGGGTGGAGTTATTGCAGGAGTATTAAAAAAAGGAATTCTAAAACTCGGAGATGAAATTGAAATAAAACCAGGAGTAACTGAAAAACATGCAAATCAAATCTCATATCATATTTTAAAAACTAAAATAAAATCAATATACAGAGGAACAACCAAAATAGATAAAGCAATGCCTGGAGGTTCACTTTCTTTTGAAACAGAATTAGATAACATATTCACAAAATCAGATTTTCTTTCAGGAAACATTGCCTCAAAACCTGGAAAACTTCCAGACATGAATGAAAAAATAAAAATAAAATACGAACTTTTTCCAGAAATTTTAGGAGAAGAAAAAACAAGCAAAATAGAAAACCTAAAAATGAGTGAAATGATAATGATTTCAGTAAACACAACAACAAGTGTTGGAAGAATAGAAAAATTAGATAAAAACACTATTGAACTAAAACTTAACATTCCAATTGTTCCAATAAAAGGAAATTCAGTTGGATTAGCTCGAAACATTCACGGACACTGGAGATTAATAGGGTTTGGCGAAATTG
>CAYUZV010000001.1:0-84727 GCA_964448605.1 Candidatus Woesearchaeota archaeon | reverse complement strand
TTTAAGTCGAGTATCTTTTTCTGAAAATAACGATTTAGGCAATTGAGTTGAAATTGTTTAAGTCGAGTATCTTTTTCTGAAAATAACGATTTAGGCAATTGAGTTGAAATTCAATAATCATCTCTAATCAATGCATGATTTTTCCAAAATTCAGCACTAATTTTATTTTTTTCTCTTGCCTTTTTCAATTCATTCCCTGAAAATCTTTTTCTTATCCTACTTTCAGATGCAGGAAGAGGAGGTGCCCAGATTCCAGGAAAAATAGTATAAAAACCATGTAATCCACTCTCTAATCCCTTTCTTTTTCTCAACGGACCTGCAACAATAACCATTTTATTTGTAGGCATTCTTTCAACATTACCAATAACAGGATAAGAACAACCTGACCTATTTCCATTAACATACTTCAAATCACAATCCTTAGGCAAATCATCTAAACAAACAACACCATTAAATCCTACTACTTCACCCACATTTACCTGAATCTCTATCTTTTCTCCTTTATAAATATCTGGAAAAGCCCTGAGATATTTGTAAGCATAATCTGCAACATCTTTTGCATCATTAAAAAAATCAACACTAAAAAAAGAGCCCCACCTATCTGAATCAAAATGCCTTTGAATATGTCCGATTCTCTTCTCTTCATAAGGTCTAAAATCATAATCAAATATTGCCATAAAAATATGAATTTAAAAGCTTTTTAAAATTATCTATAACCCATACAAACCTCTATAGATTCCTTCAATAGTATAACCTCCTAAATTATCATCAAAAAAATACAATCTTTCGGAAAAACCTCTTTCATAAGTCTCTCCAATTCTCAAAAATTCCACCCATTAACCTCGCAAAATTCATCAACATAACTCATTTCAATAGAATACACAAAATCATCATCCAACCTTACCATTTTCCTTAAACCATTCTTTTGTCTCTTCCAAAGCTCTCTCAAATTCCCATTTAGGACTCCATCCCAAAACCTCCTGAGCCATTGAAACATCAGCTAAAGTATCTTTTGGCTCAATTACAGGAGGATTATAAACAGATTTAATTCCACTATCCCCAATAATAACAGAAACAACTTCATTTACACTTCTATTTTTTCCAGCACCAATATTAAAAACACTCCCAAAAGCACGAGGATTTGAACACTTGGAAGCAACAATATTCGCATTTACAACATCCTTAACATATGTAAAATCTCGTGTTTGAGAACCATCCCCATTTATCTGGGGACTTTTTCCATTTAAAACCAACTGAATCGAACGAGGAATCAAACAAGCATAACCTCCTGAAGGGTCCTGTCGAGGACCAAAAACATTAAAATATCTCAAACTAAATGTCTCCATTCCATGCATCAAATTATAAAGTTTACAATAATACTCTCCAACCAATTTCTGCAAAGCATAAGGAGACATTGGATTTGGATTCATTGTCTCAACCAAAGGCAATCTATCCTGGTCACCATAAGCAGAACTACTTGCAGAATAAACAAACCTCTTAACACAATTCTTACGACACGCTTCCAAAATATTCAATGTCCCATAAACATTTGCCCGATTAGTTGTCTTAGGATATTTAATTGAAAACTGAACACGAGGAATCGCAGCTAAATGAAAAACAACATCAACACCTCTAAACAATCTCTCAATTTCAGAAGAACAAATATCCTCATGATAAAACCTCAAATTAGAATGTGTCTGAAGATTCCTAAACTTACCAGAATCAAGATTATCAATCACAATAACTTCATCTCCTCTTTTAAGAAGCTCATCAACTAAATGGCTTCCGATAAATCCTGCTCCTCCTGTTACTAATGTTTTCATTTAAGAAATAATTCAAAAGGATTTAAAAAAATATAGGTAACTAATCATTAACAAAATTTCTACCAAGTCTCTCATTAAACTCTCCATTCACATTCTCCAACATCTTCGCACGAGTAATTACTGAACCTCTCCAATTTTTATGTCCAAGCACCCATCCCAATTTAACAAATGCAGTTTCAGAAAGCATATCACTTAAAAAAACAACACCAATTTCCTGCAACCTACGACCTGGTGAATAAACATAAGAATCCAACCTACCATAAATAGTTTGAGCAACAGCATAAACATAAGTTCCTTTTTCAATTGTTTCTTTTATTTTCGGAATCCAATTGTCTTTGCCTTCTGAAATAACATGTCCTAAACCAGACATTTCAATTATAACTGCTTTGAATCTTTTTTTCCTATAATAATCCAAAATACGAGGGTCTTGCCCAGGATAAAACTTCACAACAGCAATCTTATCATCAAAAACAGCATCAACCTTAACTTCTCTTTTACTTCTTTTATTAAATTTCTCTCTCAAAATCTCAACTCTTCCATCAGAAAAAACCTTAGCAATTGGTTCACAATTTACAGACCTAAAAGCATCTCTTCTTGAAGTATGCATTTTTCTGCACTTATTTCCTTGCAAAGCATAGCAAAAATTATCATTTAAATTAGCATGTCCAACTAACATAACTTCAGCAAAATCACTTAAAGCCATATGAGCAGAACAGATTAAATTTAATCTTGAATCTGAACTTCCTCTGTCTGAACTTCTTTGAGAATAGGTTAAAACAACTGGTTTGTTTAATTTTCCAAGCATAAATCCTAATGCAGAAGCAGTATAATGCAAAAAATCAGTTCCATGACTAACAATCACTCCCTTTACATGTGAATTGTTTAATGATTTCCCAATCGCCTTGCTCAATCTAATCCAATCCCTATAATCCATATTCTCTGAAGATTTCATAAAAGGACTATGAACCCGAATATCTGCAATCTCAAAAATCTCAGGATAAATTCTAAACAACTCCTCACTCTCAATCAACCACTTAACACCTCCAGTAGAAGAATCCAATTTAGAACTAATCGTTCCACCTGTCAAATAAAAATCAATCACAGGTTTATTCCCTTTCAACTTCACTTTTTCAATTTTATCACTTTCTTTTTTCTTACTCAAAACTTTAATTTCAGAAATATCTTCTTTCTTAAAACCAATATTATAACCTGAATTCAGTTTTAACAAAAGTATTCCTTTGTCATAACTTTCAAGAAGGATTCCTTTTTGTTTTTTATTGCTGATGGTGATTTCAATTTCATCTCCTGGTTGGGGTTTTTTATAAGGTTTTTTCATGGAAAAACAAGTGAGATGGGATATAAAAATGTTTTTGAGCGAGGAATAAGCCACCTTCTGTTGTTCTTCGTGTTTCCACGAACAGAACATGCCAACATTCTACTTAGCGAGTGTGATTGTTAATACAACCTGCTCTTGCATCAGTTAAGTTGCTCGTTTCATCAAATCCTTACTTTCAAAGTTTCCTCCAAGAGTTCATAACTCCAGTAAGGCTGTGCCGTTTCTTTAACAGAGCTCGACCTCACGACCGTCTGTTTTCACAGATAACTCTCGGAATAACACCGAGTCTCTCACGAGAGATGGGCAGACTTTCCTCAGAATTCAATGTTCATTTATCAACACTTGCTGACTCAACAGCTGAACTCCGACAGTTGACTTCCTCACTCAAAAACATAGAGAAATAGGGGTTTTTAAGGTTTTTGGAAGGTAAAAATTATTGTTTTATCCAGAAATCACCAAAACCTTCGGTTTTGAACCTGCACATTTATGTGCAGGTTTGCATTGGTTTACTTGAAAATCCATGATTTTCAATGTCCCAAAAAATCTTAGATTTTTTGAGTGGTGAGTCAGAGTGAAATGCAGATACAAAGCATCTGACTGCACTATAAAATAGTGCAGTTTTATTTTACTCTGAATAACTTCCTCTCGACAAAAAACATAAAGCTTGTTGAAGAACAAGACTTTATGAAAAAATTAATAAACAGAAAGACTTAAAAACTACTTAATAACTCTAAAAACATGGTACAAAAAAAATTTAGATATGAAATCGTAAATCCTTATGAAGAAGAAATTAATAAAGAAAATGATTTTTTAGATGTTGAGGTTGAAATAGCTGGAAAAAAATATAGAGGTTCTGTTACAACAACTGAATTTATTGATGGAAGATTAAAATATTATCAGGAAACAGGAGAAAACCAAGAAGGATGTTATTTTTGTGCAAAAGGAATGATTGTTCTAAGGGATTTAAAGGAAGAAACAATAAAAAGAACTCTCCAGGATTTAATTGAAAGAGAAGATTTTCAGGATTTCTTTAAATCTTAAACATATAATTCTTTTAAACGATTTATTACTTTCCTTTGAGAACCTTTATCTGAATAACCTAAAATTTCATATCCTTCCTTACCACGATTTCTATAATAAACTCTGCCACCATTTCTTCCTCTTAATTCATACAATCCTCTTGAAATTGTTTTTGTTCCAATTCCAGGATTTGTATTTCCCTTGTTTAATTCAGAAATCAAATGATTTACATCTCTGCTAATAGAATCCTTTCCTCCAATATCTCTTGCAATTCTCAAAATTAAAGGGTCTTCTTTCACCTTAGAGATAATTAACCTCTCTTCAATACCTCCTCTTAAAATCAAACCTATTCCAATAATAAAAATTATTATTGAAAAAAAATTAAAAAAATTATTTAGAGAAGAAATCCCTATGACTGCTCCGGTAAGGGAGGAATTGAAAATAAAGATAATCAATCCTATAAATATTAAAATAAATCCCAATAAACTAATTTTTTTCATTAATTAAAAGATAAATAAAGTTTTTAAATTTTCCCAAAAAATTAAATTAATATTCATGAAATTCAAAAACTTTATAAACATAATCTTCATATAATTTATGCAGACCAGGCTAGCGGGTTGGCTCTCCGCTGTTTGTAAGTGAGCCTTAGACAAGCTGCAAGAAGGCAAGTGATTCAGATGTCAAGAAGTCTTAATACTGACATTGAAGTTTTGTCCTTTTTGATCATGCTTGTGCGAATCGGGTCAGGCCTTGACTGGAGCAGCCCTAAACATAAGTTCTGATGCTTAGAGGGTAGCAAAACCGAGGAAGTTTTGAGGTAGCTTTTTGAGGTTTGATGAGCAAACCTTTGGGTCTGCACTAATTAAAATGACTTGTCAAGATATTAAAAATAGATTAGAAAAAATTACTAAATACTTAAATTTGAATCCAGAACAAATAGAAAAACTTCTACAACACAAACAAATCAAACAAGCAGAATTACAAATAAACAACAAAACCTATCCTGCATGGAGAATCATTCATAATAATTCCTTAGGCCCTGGAAAAGGAGGAATAAGATTTCATCCAGAAGTTTCAGAAGATGAAGTAAAATCCTTAAGTTTTTGGATGAGTTTAAAAACTTCTCTAATGGAGTTGCCATTAGGAGGTGCAAAAGGAGGGGTAAAGGTAAACCCAAGAGAACTATCTCAAAATGAAATTGAAGAATTAAGCAGAAAATACATAAGAGCATTTCACGAATACTTAGGACAAGACAAAGACATTCCAGCACCAGATGTTTACACAAATCCTCAAATAATGGCCTGGATGTTAGATGAATTTGAAAAAATAAAACAACATCCTGAACCTGCAATGATTACTGGAAAACCCTTAGAACTCGGAGGACTAAAATTAAGAGAAGACTCAACATCAGCAGGAGGATTTATTATTTTAAAAAAACTTTTAGAAAAAACCCAAAACAAAAAAAACATAACAATCGTAATCCAAGGTTTTGGAAATGCAGGAATGAACATTGCAAAAATGCTATTTAATGAAAACTTTAAAATAATAGCAGTAAGTGACTCAAAAGGAGGAATACTAAATCAAGAAGGACTAAAAATTAACGAATTAATCACATTAAAAAAACAAAACCAATCAGTCCAAAATTACCAGACAGAAAAAATCTCAAACAAGGAGTTGTTGGAGATGGAAACTGATGTTTTAATTTTAGCAGCTCTGGAAAATCAGATAACCTTAGATAATGCAGAAAATATAAAAGCAAAATACATTTTAGAACTTGCAAATGGTCCCATAACTTCAGAAGCAGATAAAATTCTAAAACAAAAAAATATTAAAATTATTCCAGACATTTTAGCAAATGCAGGAGGAGTTGTTGTAAGTTATTTTGAACATCGAGAAAACAAAAACAACACAATCCCAAATGAAGAAACCCTAAAACAAGAATTTCAAAAAATAATGGAAGATTCATTTAACAAAGTATGGGAACATAATCAAAAACACCAAGAACTAACTCTTAGAGAATCAGCATATATTTTAGCTATTCAAAGAATTCTTGAGGCAGAATCAAACCAATAAAACCAAAACCTGAATACAACCAATTAAAAATCCTAAAATTCCACCAACCCAAACCACAAATCTCATCTCTTTTTTAACAACTCTAAAAACTATTTTTTCTAATTCAGAATCATCTAAAGAATTAATCTGCTTTTCAACAGCAGATTTAAATGCCTGAACAATCAAAGGACCTAAATGAGGAATATTCTCAACTTTTTTAAGATAAGGAGGCATAATCTCTGGAGTCACTTCACCAATTTGCTTAGCCAAAACACTTTTCCTCCGAGGAATCACCCCCTGAATACCTAAAACTCTACTACGGGGATGAAAAAGCATTTTAATAGCAATATAATTCGTAAGATAGCCAATTATAAATCCTATTACAGGCATTAAAATAATTTTATATAATAACATAAAAACCAAACAATTAGAAAGTTTATAAATTATACTAAACTCCAGTACTGCCAAAAGCACCATCTCCCCGAACAGTCCCTGAAAGCGAATCAACAACAACTACCTCAGCAGTGCAAATCGGCTGAATCAACATCTGTGCAATCTTATCTCCTTTTTTAATAAAATAATTTTCATTAGAAGTATTCAATAAAATAATCTTATACTCTCCCCTATAAGTATGTTCAATAACTCCTCCCATTGTCTTTATACCTCTTGATGCAACTCCGGATTTATCCCAAATCAAAGAAACATAACTTTCTGGAAGTTCAATTGACAAACCAGTGGAAACCAATCTCCTCTCACCAGGTTTAATAACACAATCCTCAACAGAAAACAAATCCATTCCAGCATCTCCAGGATGTGCATAACAAGGAACTCTTGCATCAACATTTAACTTCTTAACTTTAATACCAACTTTTTCAACCATTTCTTAATTAAACAAGATTGTTTAAAAACATTTAGGTAATTTTGGTATGAGGAATTTTCAATGTCCTAAAAAATTGTATACCTGAAATTATTATCCTCGAAAATATATTTTAAAAAACAACATTCTACAACATCTTGTAGACAAACTTATAGTTTTTGTCACAGAAATATTTATAAAGAATCCATTCTTCAAATTTAACATACTACAATTTATAGTGTTAGAAAAAAGAGGAAATACAACATATTGTATTTCTTAAGAGACATCAAAAATGAAATGTCTATATTGCAAGGGAGAAACTCGTGTCACAGACAAAAGAGAATCTCCAGAAGGTACAAGAAGAAGACGAGAGTGTGTCAAGTGTAGAAAGAGATTTACAACATATGAGAAACCTGAAAGAAAGGAAATAATTGTGGTAAAAAAAGACAATCGAAGGGAAAAATTTTCCTATGAAAAATTAAGGCAGGGCTTGATAAGAGCATGTGAAAAAAGACCAATTTCTATTGAAAAAATAGATAAGATAACTGAAGATATTTCAGAAAAATTAAGAAAAAAAGGCAAAGAGGTTAAATCAAAAATGATAGGTGAAATGGTTATGAATAAATTGAAAAAATTGGATAAAGTTGCATATATAAGATTTGCATCTGTTTACAAGGATTTCAAAGATGTCACTGATTTTAAAAAGGAGTTAAAGGGGGTTTAAGATGGAAGTTGCAATACCTGGTTATGTAGACTCAACCGATTTAGAGGAAAGATTAGGGGAATCTGGAACTGCTATTTTTAATAAAAAATATGTATTTAATAATCCTAATCAACCTCCTGCAGAAAGATTATATGATGTAGCAAAATTTGTTGCAGGAGCAGAGGAAAAATATAGAAAAACCCCTGAACAAATAGCTCTTCAAACAAGAGATTTTTATGAAGCAATGGCTAATTTGGAGTTTCTTCCAGGAGGAAGGGTTTTATCAAATGCAGGAACAGAGATTAAATCATTACTTAATTGTTATGTCCTTCCTATTGAGGATGATTTAGGAGAAATATTTGGAATGTTGCAAAAAGCAGCAAAAATCCATAAAAATGGAGGAGGCACTGGATATAATTTTTCTGAATTAAGACCTCGGGGATGGGAGGTTAAAAAAGGAATTGCATCAGGACCAGTTTCATTTATGGGGAATTATGATTATGAAACAAGAAATATAAATTCTGGAAATAGGAGAGGTGCAAACATGGGTATACTTAATATAGACCATCCTGATATTTTTGAGTTTATAAGAGCAAAAGATGTTACTGATACTTTAACTAATTTTAATATCTCAATAGGTGTTACAGATGATTTCATGGATTCGTATAAAAATGGGAGAGAATATGCTTTGAAATATAATGGGAGAGAAATAACTATTGAGGATTTGGAAAAAGTTCAAAAAAATTGTTCTAATATGAAAGCAGGTTCAGATGTGGGAAAAGAATCGATACCTCCTTCACTCCAGGTTTCAGGAAATGATGTTTATAATGTTTATCCTGATTTAGAAGAATTAACCACAAGTTGGGGAGAAACAATAAAAACTCTTAAATACGGAGATTATGATAAAGAAAATAAAAGACCGATAGTTCAAAAAAGGGAGCTTGTTGGAAGGATAGATGAAGAAGGAAGAGTTAAAATTGATTCTAAAAAAATATTTGAATTAATTGCAGATTATGCATGGAAAACAGGAGATCCTGGATTAATTTTTGTGGATAGATTAGAAAGAGATAATAGTGTTAAAAAAGAAGGAAAAATAATTGCAACCAATCCTTGTGGTGAGCAACCATTGCCTCCTTATGGAGGTTGTGATTTAGGAAGTATCAATTTGGGCAAGGTTGTTGCTGATGGGAAAATAGATTATGGAAAACTTGAAAAGATAACAAGAACAGGTGTAAGATTTTTAGATAATGTAAATGACCTCAATGAAGGACCAATACCTGAAATTGAAGAAAATGTAAAAAATCATAGAAGAATTGGATTGGGAGTAATGGGGTGGGCAGATATGCTTGTGCAAATGAAAACATCTTATGAATCAGAACAAGCATATGGATTAGCAGAAGAAGTTATGCAATTTATCCAGAAAACTGCTAATGATGAATCATTAAGGTTAGGAAATGAAAAAGGAGTATTCCCTTCATTTGAAAATAGTATTTATGATTCTGATAACTCTCAACAAAGGTTTAGAAATGCTGCAAGAACAACTATTGCTCCTACAGGTTCAATATCAATGGTTGCAGGAGTAAATTCAGGAATTGAACCCTTTTTTGCATTAACTTATAATAAACAGATGAGAGGAGGAGATAGTGTTTTAATGTTAAATCCTTATTTTGTAGAAGCAATAGAAGAGGCAGGATTAGATTGCAAAAAAATTCTTGAAAAAGTAAAGAATAATAAAGGAAGTTGTCAAGGGATAGAAGAAATCCCTGAAAAAATAAGAAATGTGTTTAAAACAGCAATGGATATGGATTATGATACTCATATAGAAATGCAATCAAGATTTCAAAAATATGTAGACAATGCTATAAGTAAAACAATTAATTTTAAACAAGAAGCAACAGTAGATGATTTTTTAAATGCTTATGTTGAATCATATGATAGGGGAAATAAAGGAATAACTGCTTATAGAGATAGTAGTTTAGATGTTCAGGTATTAGAAACTGGAGAAAAAAATGGAAGAAGGACAAGGGATAAATTAGAAGAATTAATAGTTGAAAGATTAAAAGAACCAAGACCTGGCGATGTTGTTGGAAGAACTGTAAAAGTAAAAACTCCTTATGACCATAACGCATTTGTTACTCATAATTTTGAAGAAAATAGAAGTGGGAAAAGAAGACCTTATGAAACTTTTGTGAATATTGGAAAATCTGGAGAAGATTTTGCAGCCCTTGCAGAAGGAACAGCGAGATTGCTTTCAATGCTTGATAAAATTGGAGTTCCACCTGAACTTGTGAATGCTCAGTTAATTGGAATTGGAGGAGAATCTCAAACAGGAATAGGACCTCAAAAAATAAAATCATTACCAGATGCTATTGCTAAAGCAAGAGAAAAAATTCTTGAAAAAGAAAGCTATCAATCTCCTTCATTACAAAAAAAAGAAAATAATAAAAATAAAAAAACAAAAGAAAAAAAACACAGTGGAAATCTTTGTCCTGATTGTGGAGGACCTTTGAAATATGAAGAAAGCTGTCAAAAATGTTCTTGCGGTTATTCAAGGTGTTAAAACATCTTTTGAATACTAATCATATTTATAAATAGAAAAACTCTTTTAAAAAATAAAAATGGTGAATTATAAAAACGAATTAAGAGGGGATGGAAAACTTCCATTAGAATCTATTCATGCAGAAAATCTTGCAGATGCAACCCAGCAATCAATTATTACTTGTTATGATAAAGGTGCAAGAATTGAAACTCCAAAACAAAGACTTGGAATGTCCTTAGGTTATGATGCAGATATGAGTATAAGAGTAGAAAACCCAATGGATGCACCTCATATTTTTCAAGGAGGAATCTATGATGATGCGAGAGGAATTGTTCAATACATGTTAGAAGTAACTCATGGAATTCACAATCACTGGAAAAAATCAGAAGAGCATCCAGACAGATGGGGTTACACTTACAATGAGAGATTTGTTGACCAATTGCCTTTTGTTTTTCATAGAATAAAAAAACATTTTGAAGAAAGAGGAAATCTAACAAGCAGACAATATCAATTTACAATTTGGAGACCTGGTGAAGACATAATTCCAGAACAACCAGACCCTCCCTGTCTTCAAAGAGGACACTTAAGATTTCTAATAAATGAAAATGGAGAACATGTTTTAAATTATATAACAGATTGGAGAAGCAGAGATTTACTAAAAGCATGGAATGAAAATGATTTAGGACAAACAGGTCCAATGGGACTACACAAACTATTTGCAGACAAAGTTTCAGATATGTTAGGAATACCAATTAAAATAGGAGCATATATTGACAGAAGCAGTTCATTACATCTTTATGGAATGTATGTTGATAGAGATAATTTAGACAAACAAGTTGAAAGAATGAAAAACACCTCCTTAGAAAATCTAAGCTCAAGTTTAGATGATTATATTAATAATGCAAATCTTTCAGGAGTAGAGGGTATACCTGGATTAAAAAGATTAATCGCAGCCCAAACAGATGCAGAAGAAAAAGGACATGGAATAAATCTTCCAGAATCTCAATTAAAAAAATTAGGATATGATTTGGAAACATTTTCTTATCCTGAAGAATGGGATAGCTGGCCAAAATCATGGGATGAAGAACCGAATGTAGACAAACTTGCAAGAGTATTAGGCAAAGAAGATATTTTAATAAAAGCATCAGAAGTTTTAGGAATGAACTACCAAGAATTCAGAGGGATGTTTAGAGATTATCTTTCAACAAATGAAGTTTTCATGGCAGATAAATCTTAATCAAGCTTCCTCTGATGATAAATCCTCATCAATCTAATAAACTGTCCAGGAATATCAGGATCCAATTCTTTTATTTTAACTCCTGCCTCTTGAAATAATTCTCTCGTAAGTATAGAGGGTTCCTCATACATTATAGAATAATAAACCTCATCTACACCATTACCAACAATCTCTTTTGCACAATCTGAACAAGGATAAAAAACAGTATAAAGGGATGTTCCTTTTAAACTCTCCCGCGCAATCTGATCCATTGCATTTCTTTCAGCATGAGCACCTCTGCAGTTTCCAGTACCTTTAATTTTAACACCTAAACCATCTTTTCTACAACCTCTCAAAAGACAATTTTCAATTCCAGGAGGAGCACCATTATAACCAGAGGCGATTACTCTCCTATCCTTAACAACTACAGCACCTGTTTTCATAGTCAAACAACTTGAACGAGTTGCAGCCTCATAAGCACTCATCATAAATATCTCATTCCACGAAGGTCTATCACAATAATCTCCAAGACTTTCAAAATACATAATTCTTGAATTTGCAATCTCTCTCAATAATTTTTCATTATCAAAAGATTCCCGAGTAGACTTCATTGCAGTTTTTTTCTTTCTAACCATAAAAAAATCCTCAATAAAACTTTATAATAATTGTTATTCTAAAAGATAATAAAAATTAATCACAAAAACCTTCTTAATTTTTCCTCAATCTCCTCTCCAGTCTGCGCCCCAATAATCCTGTCAACCTCAACACCATCCTTAAAAATAATCAAACAAGGAATGCTTGAAATACCATGCTTATTAGCAAGTTCCTTATTCTCATCAATATTTATCTTAACAAATTTTATTTCTTTTAATTTTTCAGCTAATTCTTCAATAATCGGAGACAACATCAGGCAGGGCATGCACCACTCAGCATAAAAATCAACAACAACTAATCTATGAGAATTATTAATGATTTCATTAAACTCTTCAATTGTGATTTCTGACTCTGGGTCGTTCCTTGCAACCATCTTCTACCTACCTGTAAATTAATTAATTCACCCCTAATTGCATAATTGTTTTGCATTAAAATATTAAAAAAATATAAGTTAATAAATGTTTTTATTGGTAAAAATCATACAATTATTTTCACATTCCAAATCATCTAAAAAAATCACTCAACAACTCTCTCAACAGCACCTTTAGCCTTCTCCCGATTAGCCCTATGCTCCTTCAAAAATTCATTCAATTTCTCAATAGTATATTTCTTCAATTCACCAGTAGACATCTCACCTTTCTTATATTTCTCATAAATATCCTCTAACTTAGAATCATCTTCTTCTAAAAACATTTTCAAATACTGAAATGAAACATCAATATTCGGATTACCGCCTTTTTTCTTGTGTTCTTCTAATGTAGGTTGTCCTCCTGAAAAAGCATATTTGTTTATTTTATTTTTAACAGTTTTTTCATCATCAGTTAAAGCAATATATGAATTAGCATCAGATGCAGACATCTTATCACCCTTTAAACCAGGTGCAAAAAGATGATAAGTAGACGAAAGTTGAGTAAAATTATAAACTTTAAATCTTTTTGAAATATCTCTTGCCAGTCTTAAATGAGGGTCTTGGTCAATTCCAACAGGAACTAAAACAGGACACTCTCCTTCAAATTCAGAAAGTTGAGGATGCAACATATCCGATGCCTGCAACAATGAAGCTAACATTTTTCCAGAACTAATATCTCCATAAACAGCTTTAAATTCTGAAAAAGTCACATGGCGAGCCAATAGATTCTGCAATCTATAATAAGCATTCGCTTTCTTTCCATCTTTAGACCTTTCACTCTGAAAATAAATTTCACAATTCTCAGGCTTCAAACCAAGAGCAATATAATTTGTAATATATTCTTCAATCGCAATCTTCCGCGAATCTTCCAAAGATTGCCCACGAGCATTATATGCCTCTAAATCAGCAACAGCAATATAAATCTTAGCACCCAAATTCTGATAAAAAACAAACTGCTTAGCCAAAATCGCATGCCCTAAATGAAACTTCCCAGTAGGCATCAAACCAGTCATCATCACAAACTTTTTCTTATTTTTAATTGCCTCTAAAATCCTTTGAATATCTCTATGAGCAAAAATAATTCTCCTTCTAAAAAGAAGCTCCTTATCAAAAACATTCGGCAGTTTCTTCATAGCAGAAATTCCAAACTCCTTCATCAACTTTTCATAATTCACACTTCCCTTAACTTCCCACGGATTCACAACATTTTTCATAAATATAATTATAACCCTCTATATTTAAAGATGTTGATTTGAAAAGATTAAATTTACACCAATCAAATCTAACAAACTCAACCCTAAAAAATCATCTATCGAATTATAAGTTACCTCTTAATAATACAAGCATCTGTGATGAAGTCTGGATGCGAATAAACAAAACACAAAAACACAAACATTTTAAATACTAAATTATTTTATATATAATAAAGAGGCGAACATGAAAAAGAAAAAATCTGAAAAAAAAGAAGTAACTAAAACAAAATCTACTAAACATCCAACCCTGCACATAAAATCAGAAAGAGATATTGCAATGGATTTTGCTCAAAAAGTTTACACAAAATTTGACAAAATGGTGAAGTCAATCGTCCTTTTTGGTTCAGCAACAAAACAAACAATGGTAACTGGTTCTGATATTGACATAATAATTATCATAGATGATGCCTCTATAAAATTTGATGAAAAACTTATTGCATGGTATAGAGATGAATTAGGAAAAATAATGAAATCAAACCCATACAAAAGAGATTTGCACATAAACACAATAAAACTCACAACATGGTGGCAGGATTTAACAAACGGAGACCCGACTGTAATTAATGTTTTAAGATACGGAGAAGTCCTAATTGACTTTGGAGGTTTTTTTAATCCTTTGAAATTACTTTTACAAGATGGAAAAATAAAACCAACACCTGAATCAATCCATGCCTGCTTAAACAGAGTTCCATTCCACATTATAAGAAGCAAGCAGTCAGAAATATCTGCAATTGAAGGAAGCTTCTGGGCAATGGTAGATTCTGCACAAGCACTTCTTATGGCAGTTAATGTAACTCCTCCTTCATATGAACATTTAACAGCATTTCTAAATGAACATTTTGTAAATAAAAATCTTTTAAAATCAAAATATGTAAAAGACTTCAAAGAAATCTACGAACTCCACAAAAAAATCATGCACGGAGAAATCAAAGACATTTCAGGAAATGTAATTGACATGTGGCAAGACAAAGCAGAAGAATTCTTTAATGTAACTATGAAATTAATTAAGGAGATTGTTTAATCTGACTTATTCTCTTTAGATTTTTCAGCTTCTTCCTTTCTTTGAGTATAACCAAACTGACCTAAAGCTGTTTTAGCTAAACCTCTATCAAAAAGAACCAATTCTCTATCTTTATTCTCACCTTTAATAACTTCTAAAACTCTCTTAGCATAATCTATAACACCATTAGCTCCGGCAGAAAAAACATTTCTTTTGTAAGTAGCTCCATCAGATAACCTATAAGAATTTAAAGTCATATAAATATCATTAGAATTACTAGGATTAAAACCATACAACCAAGCTTCAGGAATTTTACTTTTTTGAAGCCTATTTAAAACATATCTTTGTCTTTCTTCTTCTCTCATTTCCAAAACTCTTGAAACCTGTTTATATTTAACAGCACTTATTCCCAATCTATCCTTTTTTTCATCTCCTGTCTCAACAAAAGGCAATTCCATAGGAAGTTCAAAAATTACATCTTCATCAACTAACTCTCCAAATATATCATCCCTATTATCGCCATTTGACATATAAGCACTTAATTGAGCAGGAACAACAGAACTAAGAACTGAAACATCATTTCTAAAAACATCAACAGCCCTTCCTTCAAAAAGACCAGGATTTTCAGGATAAATCATTTTTCCCAAACTCTGCCTATCTTCAGGATTTGACCAATCTTTTCCATTAGCTAATTCTTCTAAAGTTACTACAGCACTAGCTGCTCTTAAAAAATCTCTCTTTGTATCAGAATATTTTCCTAATATATCAATTACATTTGGTTCAGGTAATATCTGCGCCATTTTCTCTTACACTATACAACCCTCAAACCTTTATAAATCTTTCTATTTGTAATTACTTAAAAGTTAGGACAAAAACCTTAAGGAACAATAGAATACTCCTCAGGATTTTCAGGCAATTCTTTCAAAATTTCATTAAATAATTTTGAAGAGCTTTCAGGTGTCTGCTGACAAACATTATAACCCAAAAGTTCAAGCCCGGCAGTTATTTGAGTGCTTGGAATAAGTTCAACATACATTTCATCATCTTTTGTCAAACCCTCATGAAATTCAATATTATAACCAAAAGGTTTATTTGAAAAATCTGCAAAATAATAAAAAACCCTTGCACAATCTATAATCGCCTGAGACAAACCAGAAAAAGTCCTCTCATCAGAAATATCCCTAAAATTACTTATTCCACTATTTTTCGGAAATATCATTAATTCAAAAGGTTTTTCAGTTACATAAGGAACAACTAACCTAACTGAACCATAATTCCCTTCAATTTCCAAATCCGAAGGATTCTCTTTTCTTACATGTTCTGCAAAACTAATTCCATTATCAATTCTAAATTTAAAATCTGAAATATTTTTTCCAGAAGGAATATTTGAAAAAACCATTTGATAATGTCCATGTTCAAGACTACATCCAGCAATCCCTCCCGTATTCTTAATTAATTGAGAATAAAAACGAACATTCCCATTTCCAGAAAACAATAGTTCTTGAGTCTTCAAAATATTTTCAAGACAATTTACATGCTCTTCAGAACTCATCTGATGAACATCTCTATGAAAATTAGTTGCCCATGATAACAAATGAACTCCAAACTGACTATTTATATCATCATTAAATCTAAAAAATATTTCAGGAATCCTGCCATGAATAGGAATTTTTTCAGGAACTGCAACAGGAAATTTATTAATATTTGTAAAAGAATAACTCTCATCAGAAAAATTATCATAACTAATTACCGGAGTTGTTGTTGGATTTCCTGAATCAAAAAAACCCTTGCAAATCACACACTCTCCTTTTTCAAGAATATCTTTTCTAACATTACTCTCAGATTCATCTTTCTTTTTTTGTTCAGAAATATCATAAGGTCTCAATCTCCTTTTATCTGAATAAACATTAACTTCAAAATCCCGGGGATCAATTGTAACATAACTCGGTCCATTACCCATAACATCCTCGCATTTTTTTACAACTTCAAAAATATCTTCCAAACCATGAACAGGACGATAAAGTTTTGTTAAATTTTCCCTTGACAAACTCAAAACCATTTTACCAAAAATCAGTATTCATATGTTCCTCTCTGTGATAAAAACCACACTCTCTGCAAGAATACTCTCCAACAAGATTATCTGAACCACCTCCTTTTTCCAAATATTTTTTAACAACAACTAACTCTCCACACTTCCTGCATCTTTCCTGATAACTTCCTTCCATTCTAATACCTGACTCAAAACTATCAATCATTTCCAAACTTTCATTATTTCTTAAACTCATAAATTAATTAAATCAAAAAAATATATAAAACCAAAACCAAAAAATTTAGGACAATTTAATAGAATCAAATAAAAAAATACATTAATAATCATTTGTAAAAAAAGTTTCTCCCTTTTCTCTATAGTCACATTTACGACAGCTATAAAAAGTTGTAACATTATCACCACTGCCCCCTGCACTTTCAACCCAGTCAATTTCTCTAAGGGTGCTTTCATTACACTTTGGACATTTCCTTTCTCCACCTTCAATTCTTGCAGGAACATTAAAACATCCTATTGATTCTAAATTATTTTTCATAAAATAAACAAGAAAATAAAATATAAAAAAGAACAACATAAAAAATTAAAACAAACCTGAAGTTATTATAAAATTATTACCCATCTGTCATAATAAAAAGTAAAATTTAAAACATTTTTATAATATTATCATACAATAATTTAAATACAAATGACATTAAAGTAAATAATTTAAATAATTTACATAAAAATCCTAAGAAAAACAGAAAGGTTTTTTAAAAAGAAAACTCTTTATTAAAAATGGAAAATCAGAGTTCCTTAAAATTAGATACAAAAGATTACGAAATTTTAAGAGAACTTGACATAAATTTCAGACAAAATTTTTCTAAAATAGGAAAAAAAGTAAAACTTTCAAAAAATTCAGTTTCATTAAGATTTGAAAAATTAAAAAAATATATGTTGCATAATCTTGTAGGAATAAATAATAAAAGACTTGGATTCACAGAAATAAGAGTTTATTATTCATTTGATTTTTACAATGAAGAAACTGAAAAAGCAATCATCAAAGAATTAAAAAAATCAAAAAATGTTATTTGGGCTGCGAGATTTTACGGACCTTATGATTTAGGAGTTTGTTTTTTAATAAAAAATCTTCAGGATTTCATAGAACAGTTTAGCAAATTCAATGAAAGATTCTCCAGTAAAATAAATCAAAAACACACTCAAATAATATGCAGAAGTTTCTATTTCAGATATAATTTTATTCATGAAAAACCAGTAAAAGAAATATATTCAATTGAAAATACAAGTGAAAAAATAAAACTAAATAAAGCTGATAAAAAAATACTCAAAATAATTGCACATCATCCAAGAATGAACATTGTAACAATTAGTGATAAAACCAGACTATCTCTAAAAACAATTGCAACAAGATTAAAAGAACTTGAAAAAAACAAAGTAATAATGGGATATTTTATGACTCTTGATACTGCAAAATTCAATCACACTCCTTTCATCCTATTCATACAAGTTAAAAACCTAAAAAAAGAAAAAGAATTTGAAGAATATTTAAGTCAGAACAAAAACATAAAAATACTCATGAGAATGTCAGGTGTATGGGATTATGAACTAAATTTCATCTATCCCTCAATAAGAGAACTGCAACAGGAAATTGAAGACATAAAAGAAAAATTTCCAAATGTTCTAAAAAAATTTGAAATCATGAGTTTTGGAAAAAGAATCTACACAAATAAAGACAATCTTCCAATTTAGATATTCCAAACTAATCCTCCCAATCACTAAAATTATAATTAAATTTCTCTTTCTTTTCTTCTAAATCAGGCTTATAAACTCCTACATTCTCTTCCACTTTTTTCTCATCAACAGAATCTTCTTGCTCATTTTTTTCAGATTCTTCTCCACCAATCTCCTTAGTTCTCTCCTCAATAGGAACATCAGCATAATCTTCTTTACTAACTTCAATACCTTCATCCATTGCCTTCACTTCAGCATCATTCTCCCTCTCAACTCTCTGATGAATTTCCTCACTTTCCTTATCAATTCTTTTATCATCATCAACTTTATGAATATTCTTTTCAACATTAAAAGAATTATCTGGACGAGGAACTTCAGGCTCCACACTTTCCTCAACTCCAGGCCTTTTTTCAACAACTTCTTTAGAAGCAACTTCATTATGCACAACAACATCTTTTTTAACAGGTTCAACCTTCTGCCCTTCCACATTCATAGGAGTAAGCTCTGCTTTTTTATTCCAATTATCCATTTTCTTCAACTTTTTTTTCAATTCCTTAAACTCCTTCCATTTTCTTTGTTTTTTTAATTTCCATAATTTCTTTTTTAAATCTTTTATAGAATCAAAAGATTCAGAAACTTCTTCAACAGATTCTCCGGAACTCTCACCACTTTCAGATTTCTCTCTTTCAATTGCCTCCTCTTTCTTCCTCTCCAATCTTTCACTTTCCTCTTTTTCTTTTTCAAGTGCTTTCAATTTTTCCTCTTCACTTACTTCATTTTCCTGCTCTTCTTTTTCAATCTCCTCACTCTTCAATTTCTCCCTTTCTAACTTCTCCTCTTCAAATTTCTTTTTTTCTTCATCAAATGCTAATTTCTCTTTTTCAAACTTTTTCCTTTCTTCTTCAAATTTTTCCATCTCTCCTTTTTTTTCATTCTCCAGCCTTTCTCTCTCAATTGCTTCTAATCTCTCTTTTTCCTGTCTCTCTCTTTCTTCTCCTTCTATATTTTCTTTTTCAATTCTTTCTCTCTCCTGTCTTTCCTGCTCCTCTCTTTCAACCCTTTCTTTTTCTAATCTCTCTTTTTCAAATTCTTCTTCCTTAACCTTCCTCTCATTCTCCAATCTTTCATCCTCTCCTTTTTTCCAATTCCCTTCTAATTCACTAATCAAAATCGAAATATCATGAGCAGCATCAGCATTAACAGAAATACTTTTAATACCTTCTTTAAACAAAAATTCAGCCATTTCTTTTTTAGAACCTGCCTGCCCGCAAATACTTGACTCAACATCATTCTCCCTACAAGCATCAAGAACTTTTTTAATCTGTGAAAAAATTGCAGGATGCATCTCATTATACAAATACTGAACATCTTCATTATTCCTATCAACTCCTAATGTAAACTGAGTCAAATCATTAGTTCCAAAAGAAATAAAATCAACCTCCTTGCAAATATCATCAATTATCTGAACACTTGCAGGTGTCTCAATCATAGCACCAAATTCCATATTCTCTGTTCTGAATTCATCAAAGATTTTTTTAACATCTTTAACTTCCTCAATTGAAATAACCTGTGGAAACATAATCCCTATTTTCTTCTCTGGAAACTTATCAGCAATATTTCTAATTGCCTGTAATTCTGCTTTCAAAATTTCAGGATGTTTTAAACTAAACCTAATACCATGAAAACCAAGCATAGGATTAATCTCTTTTTCAGGAGCACCTTCTAATGAACTATATTCATCAGTCCGAATATCCGAAGCACGAACCCACATTGATTTAAAATTTTTAATAATCTTAGCAATACCTTCTTCTAAAACTTTTGTATAATCATCTAATTTTTTTTCTTTCTCATACTTCAAAGGGTGTTTTTTCATACTTGCGATAATTCCTTCAAGACGAGTCAGTCCAATTGCTTCAACACCTGATTCAGCAGCTCTGTCAGAAAATTCAGGCAAATCAACAATAACTTTTATTTTTATTTTTTCAGTTGAAACAGCTTTTTTAATTTCAACAGATTTTGATTCAGCAACCTGCCCTTCAAAAATCTTTCCAGATGAACCTTCAACAGTTATTCTCATACCTTCCTTCAAAACTTCTGTCGCATTATCAGTTCCAACAACACAAGGTATGCCCATTTCACGACTAACAATAGCAGCATGCGAAGTCATGCCTCCTTCATTTGTAACAATTGCTGAAGATTTTTGCATAGCCACAACCATATCAGGATTGGTCATTTCAGTAACCAAAACATCACCTTTTTTCACCTTAGGCAAATCATCCATTGATTCAATTATTTTAACAACACCAGAACCAACACCTGAACTCGCACTCTGTCCCTGCAAAATAACATTGCCTTTAATCTCACTTTTTTTACTCTCTTTATTCAGAGTTGTAATTGGTCTTGATTGCAAAATATAAACCTCACCATTTTCAACTGCAAATTCAATATCCTGCGGTTTTTTATAATGCTCTTCTAATCTGACTGCATAATCTGCAATCTCCTTCAATTCACCACGACTCAAAACCTGAGTCTTACTTTTTTCAGGACTAAGTTTTACAATTCCATTCTCACCACTCCCTGTCCGAACAATAGCAATCTTCTTATCAAAAACTTTCATATCTTTTATTTCTAAATCTCTTGAAACAATATAATGGTCTGGTTTAATTTTACCTCCCACAATTCCCTCACCTAAACCAAAAACAGCTTCAATAGCAACCTTATCATCAAGATTAACAGGGTCTCTTGAAAAAACAACACCTGACTTTTCAGAATCAATCATCTTTTGAACAACAACAGCTAAAAGTGCTTCACTTTCCTTAAATCCTTTGCTCCCTCTATAATAAATTGCACGAGGAGTATAAAGAGAAGAAAAACATTTTCGAACCTTTTCAATCAATTGAGAATTTCCTTTTACATTCAAAAAACTTTCCTGCTGTCCTGCAAAACTTGCATCAGCTAAATCTTCAGTTGTTGCAGAACTTCTAACTGAAACAAAAACTGGCTCCTGCGAATTTTTCAAAATATTCAAAGCATCCTGTGAAACACCAATCTCATCAATATCCTCACTGCTCAAAATATTATAAGATTCCAAAATCTCTTTTTCAAGCTCTTCAGGAATCTCCTTGCTCTCAATTAAACTCCGAATTTTTTTAGATGCCTCATGCAAATCCCCTGTATCTTCCAAATCAATGCTTTCCATAATTTTCTTTATATCATCCTTAATCCCACTTTTAGTTATAAAAAAATCAAAAGCTTGTGCAGTTATAACAAAACCAGGTGGAACTGGAAACTTAGAATTATACATCTCACCAAGGGAAGCACCTTTCCCTCCTACTGTCTGAACATCTTTGTTATTAACTTCTGAAAACCATTTTACCAAATCAGGTTGTGGCGAAGTTTTTGCATAACCTGAAAGTTCTGCCTTTTTATCATTAAAAAACTCATCAACACTAATATCCCTTGATTCATCTAAATCATCTGAATTTTCTGCACTCTCATTCAGATTTTTAATAGCATCATCTATAAATGAATTCATCCCTTTTTTAAATTCCATTTAAACAAAAACAGATAACAATATTTAAAGTTTATGGGGTTTGAAAATATTAAAATCATCAAAGAAAAAATTTATAAACCATAGCAACTATAGAATCTATAGAATGGAAATAACAACAATTCAATTAAGCAAAGAAACAAAAGATAAAATAAGTTCATTCGGACTTAAGGGAGAAAGCTACGAAGACATCATAAAGAGAATTTACTCCTTGGCCTTAAAAGAACAATTAAAAGAATTTCTAATGTCTGATGAAGGATTCGTTCCAATTGAAGAAGCCATAAAAGAGGCAGAGCAAAAATGGCAGAAGTAAAAATAGCAGAAACTTTAAAACAAGAGATTTATAAAAAATTCAAACAAAAATCTAAATTAATATTCAAACAAATGTATTCTTTAAAAGACAATCCAAAAAAAGGAAAACTATTAGGAAATGTTGGAGGAATTGTAATTAAAGAAATAAAATACAAAAATTTCAGATTCTATTTCATTACAGATGGGCACAAATTAAAGATAATGGATAATTCAAAATTAACAGAACTTCTTATAAGATTTATAAGAATGTCAGATAAGAAACGCCAACAACAAACAATCAATGAAATCAAAAGAATACTAATCAAAATAGGTCTCGGAGAGTTTGAATAATGGAATCTAATCCCTTAAAACATCCTTCAAATACTCTTCGCCCTCACACCTATCAATATAACTTTCAAATTTATGTAAAAATGAACTAAGACAACTACTCGCCTTACAAAGAGGAAGAAGCAAAAATCTAACACCCAATCTTATATCTAATCTAACACTGCTATCATAAGCCCATCTTTCAGCCCATTCTAATTCAGAATTTGCTTCATCTAATCTTTTTTCAAGAACTCTCAATCGATAACTTTTTTCATGAGGTATATTTTCCATTTTTACTTCATCTTCTCAACAATTACCTTAGTCTTACAAGCAAGTTTAGGAGTAACTTTCTTAAAAGCTAATCGAACCTTAGGCAAATGTTCCTCACCATTAAAATAAGCAGTGAAGATAGGATTTCCTTTTTTAATCACCGCAGCCCTGCCTTCAGGACTTCCAAAACTATTTCTCATTCCTGTCTGAATTCTTTCACCCTTGCTACCTCCTGAAAAAATCTTATTGTTCCTCAAAATATTATGAGGATAAACATTGCATCTTAAAAAAAAGTTTTTAGGCAATAATTTAGTGAAATCTTTATTTAATGACTGACGAACAGCCTCAAGTGCAAAATCCCGAATCTGAATATTCTCTTCAGCAAAAATCGTAACTTTTATCTTGTATTTCCCAGCCTCAAAATCCTTGTAATTCCCCATATTGAATTTAACAATCTTTTGAGGTGGAATCGTCTTAATATAACTCTTTTGTTGTTTTTTACTTCTACGAGTATTACTAATAGGTTTTCTCTTTGAATATGCCGATGCTTTTCGTTTGCTTGCCATTTTATCTTTTCCTAAATTTAATTATTAATTTACATTTACATAATCTTCATAAGTAAAATAACTTCCTTTCCTCATTGATTCAAACACAATACTCACAGCTTCTGAATCTTCTTTTCCAAATATATCATCTCTCATTTCACCTATAACATAAAACCTTTCTAAATTATTTCTCAATGTTTTATTTTGACTTGGATATTCAACACTCATTTCACTTCCACCTCCTCATTTCTCGCCTGCCCAGGCAAACCTTTTTCAAAAATCGCCCTAACAAGCCCTTTATTCCCATGAGCAGAACTTATTTTTCCATTAATCACTTTATCACCAGAACTTTTCCACGAAACTTCTTTCCCAACTAATTGAGAAGCCTCTTCCCGACTCTTCGCACCTACATCTAACAAAAAGTGCCTTTCATGTATTCTTTTCTTTCCTCTTCTAAACTGAACAACCTTGCCTTTCATCTTGAAAATTAAAGAAAAATTAGGTTTTTAAAGCTTTGCGAAAATCATCTTCTCTCAATCTCCTCAATATAAACAGAATTAGAAAGAAAAGAATACTCTCCTTTAATATAACATCCTTCTATTTCAAAAATACCCTCCCCACGAGAAACACTAACATCAACACCCCTCAAAACAGAACCCTCTCTCAAAATAACATAATTCTCACTAACTCCCCTACTCTTCGGAACAACCCGAGAATAATCCTTATCAAGACAATCACCACTAAAAAAACTCAACCCCAAAATACCTAAACTCATATATTTTTTCAGCATAAAATAACAATCTAAACAAGATTATAAAGTTTTACAAACTAACTCCAAACTCTCCAAACTCTTTTTTTAAAGCATTCATAATTTCACCATCTAAAACCACACGACTACCTTTATACTTACTTAAAACTTCATTCATCTCATTCATATCACTATTCATAATCTCCCCACCTTCAATCTTTTTAACTTCTTTATCATCAACTAAAAAGGCAGGTTTAGTCAAAAACAATTCCTTATGTCCGCCTTTAAATGTCACAACAACCTTTGTCTTTTGCAAAAGCCCCATATCCTTTCTTTGAGCATACTCTATCAACTCCTGAGTCATATAAATAGCATCTCTTTTCAATCTCTCAAAATCATAACGACTCGGAATCTTCTTGTCCTTGTATTTCTTCTTCATATCAACTAACTGATTCAGAGTATGCAAATACTTTGGATTTCCTTTTGCCTTATTCACAATCTCACTTTCATACTCATTAATCAAAGCACTATCGCTCTTAGAACCAAACATATTTTTCAAAATCTTAAAAATATCCTCGTAAATCTTCTTAAAATTCTTTTCCATCATTCTCTTCTCAATCTGTTCTTTCAACTGCTTCAATCTTTTTTGATACTCATCAAAATTTTTCAAAAGTTTATCAATTTCAGCACCACTCAACTCTTTAACCTTCCCATGCTCATAACCTTTGTAATACTTTATCATAATCTCTTCTAAAATATCAATATACTTTTTCTCCAATAATTTTTCCTTATCAACAAAAATCCTTTTCATTTCAGCAACAGTCTCTTTAACATTTGTAGGTGGAACACCATACAACATCAAAAGCCCCTGACTCGGCATTGAAACACCATAAAAAATATCAATCATAATATCAATAGACCTTCTTTTAACCATATCTCTTGTTTTATCACCTGAATTCATAAACATATCAATTGCCTCTGGACTTGGTTTAATCTTTCCCATTCTTAATAACAACTTCCATGGCAAAAATCCTCCCCTATCATAAAGAGGAATACCATCTCTCAAAAAAGTATAAAAAATAGGATTAGTATCTTTTACACCTTCCCAAAATTCAGTCAACAAATAAACCTGCACACTCAACTTATTTTTAACACCAGCCAACTCACCTGCCTGCATAATATAAGAATAAATAATATTCCTTAACTTCTCCTTTAACTCAAGACGAGGCATTCTTTTAACATCAGTATCATCAATTATAATATAAGCATCAACATCACTTGTTTTGATTGCCTCACCTCTCACAATACTCCCCCCAATAACATAACTATAAACATATTTCTCAAATTTCTTTAAAACTAATGACTTATGAATCTGTGCAACTCTCAAAGCACCTAAAATTCCCTTGTCAAACAAAGGATAAGACATTCCAATTGCTTCTGAAATATCATACTTGCTGTCAAGACAAATCTCCCAAATATCTTTCTCAATAAACAAATTCAACCAAATGTTCTGCTTCTCTTCTGCAATCTTCTTAATTATCTCTCCTCTAATCTGATTAAATTCTTTCTCCTTTTCATTTTCAAGAACAACAACAAGATGCATCGGTTTCTTAGATTTCTCCTCTTCATTCAACTCATTTTCCTCGTCAAACTTTTCAGCAGCCTGTGGAGGAATAATTCCAATTGCATTAACACCCTTAATTTTTGAACAAATCCACTTCTTCAAAACCTCAAGCTTAGCCCTAACCCTGTCCATTTCCTTTTGCTCTTCAAGAGTCGGACCCTTAATATTTTGAGGAACATTTTTCAAATCAGGACTCTGATATTGTCGTGCATCAAGAGTTGATTCAGAATCTTTATTTTCTTTATCTACCATTCTAAAATATCTAAAAAAAAGGGGTTTAAAAAGGTTCGGGTTAATCACTGATTGGATAAATCTTCCTATCACAAACATTTAAAAATGCCTTTAATTTTGTTTAATAATCTTAGAATTTATAATTCTACGATAATTCAAATAAATAATCAGGAGGAAAAAATATGAAAAATTTTGACAATCAAAGAAACAATAGACAAAGAGATAATTCCAATCGTGGCTTTAATAGAAATTTTGGACCAAGAGAAATGCACAAAGCAACTTGTGATGAATGCAAAAAAGAATGCGAAGTTCCATTCAAACCCACAGAAGGCAGACCAGTTTATTGTAAAGAATGTTTTGAAAAGAAAAGAAATAGTTTTAACTAATTAAATTTTTATTTTATTAATTGCTCCGAATGAATCTTATACTCCGGAGTTTGCTCTGAGAAAAGAGACGATTCAGTTAGGGGTGAGCAATTACATTTGACTAATAAACATAAACAACAAAATGAGATTGGGAATTTTAAAAATCCCTTGTAGTTTATGAAAAAAGTATTTTACAAATTATATAGATATAAAATGAGCGATGAAATTTTTTATTTTTAGAAATAAAAGTATTCTCTAATGCTAAATACAATATAGATTTAAGTTACCAATCAAATAAAAATTTCAGAATAGTATAGCTTCCCAAAATACTCCAAAACCTTCGGTTTTTAAAATCATCTGTTAAATTTTCAATAACTCCACCTTTAACTCATCACTATTAAAAGGACGAGTATCATATCTCAAAATCCTTTTATCAATCTTAATTCCAGTTTTCTCTCTAATCAACCTGCCCAACTGCCCTGTAACATTTTGTTCAACCAAAATTATCTTATTAGCACTCTCTATCTCTTTCCTTATCTCATCGCTCAAAGGTTTCAAATATAAAACCTGCAAAAATTTAAAATCCTCTCCCCGAATAGCATCTAAAATAGCTCCTTTAGTAGAACCCCAACCAATCACCAAATTCTTACTATCCGTTTTCCCATGAATTTTAATCATATCAAACTTCTTACACTCATCCTTAATCAAACCATAACGAGCAACCCTCTTATCAGCAAATTCCTTAGCAGTTTCAGCATCTTCAATAGTGTTCCAATTCTTATCGTGTTCATAACTGCTTGACTTAACAATTCCCTCACCTGGAACTTTTCTTTTAACCTCAACCTTCAAAGATTTTTTTAAATCTCTATCAGAACTAAATTCACTTTCAGCCAGATGTTTATCACTTAAAACAATACTCAAAACTCCAAATTTCTCAGATAAATAAAATGCCTCATTAGTATTTTCAATACATTCAACAGGGTCTCCAGGAGCAATCACTACTCTTGGAAATTCTCCATGCCCTCCCCTTAAAGCAACATCTAAATCATCTTGTAATGAATAAGTTGGAACACCTGTACCAGGTCCGGGTCTTGAAGCAAGATAAACAACTAAAGGAATTTCAGCCATCCCCTGCATACTCAATGCCTCTGTCATCAAATCATAACCTCCTCCTGAACTCCCAACCATTGTTTTAGCACCAGCAAAACTGCAACCCAAAGAAGCATTTGCAACAGCAATCTCATTTTCAGGTTGAAAAACCAAAAAACCATGTTTCTCCTGCTTACTCGCTAAATCATGCAAAACTCCTGTTGCAGGAGTCATTGGATAAGCAAGATAAACATCAATACCTGAATTAATTGCACCTTCAGAAATCCCCACACTTCCAGTCATTTTCACAATATCACCATCCCTCTTACAAAAACCACAATCATCAATATCTCCCTCAAATGAATAACCTTCCTCAACAGCATTTCTAGCACCCTCATGTTCAAAATGAGATTTAACTTCTTCAACCACAACTTCCTTAGAAATACCAATACTCTTAAGATAAGCAGAAGCAAGAGCAATATTCAAATCTCTTCCCAAATCCTTATAATCATCTCCCTTAAAAACAACACCCTCCTTTTTCAACTCACCTTCGTGAACCTTAACACTATTCTCATCCATAGCAATCACAGCATCAAATTTAGACTCATTTGAAAAAACCTCTGAATCAGAAATCGTAAGAACATTAAAATTATGTCCTCCCCGAATCAACGAAGGATAATCCCGATAATTAAAAACAAAATATCCATTTTTAGTAAAAACATTTGAAATAATCTCTGATATCTTATTAATTCCTTGTCCTGCTTTTCCACCAATTAAAATATTAAGTTTCATCTTTTTATTAAATTCAAAAATATATAGATTATTTAAAGTTAATGAATTTAAAATAAAAACGCCGCAGGCAGGAATCGAACCTACGCACCCCGAAGGGTCCAGATTAGCAATCTGGTGCAATACCATTATGCGACTGCGGCATATATTTCTGTGTCCTTTTGATGATTTAAAGTTTTGTGTTAGTGATTATGATTTTTTCGTTATTATTTTATAACTAATTTCTAACCAGTGTAACACTTTGTAGTCCTTCTTAGCAACCAAGTGCAATACCATTATACGAAGTGGGCATAAAAATAAAAGAAATTAAGGAGATTTAAAGCTTACTATTCTTATCTTAAATATATTTTGTTCCTTTTAAAAAGTGTTTTAACCATCCAATAACTAAAATTAAACCACCAATAATCATAACTAACGAAGCAATAATAGGTGCAGAAGATGAAGGTATTAGATTAATCCAACTACCCAGATAAAAATGAGTTATTGAAAGTAATATTCCTAATAAAAGTAGAGGGATTCCAAAATAAAGCAAAAAATTAATATGAGTCAGTTTTTTATTTTGTTTTTTCATTTTTACTAATTGCCCTATTTTGTTCAACCATCTTAGCAATCTGGTGCAATACCATTATATTCAAATTCTATGAATTTGAATGAGGCAGAGAATCAAAGATTCTCTGGATGCGATGTTGGCATACGAATATGATAAAAATAATGTAGTTTTAAACCTTTCCCTCAATTCTTCGTACTCTTCTTTACTATTCTCTCCATAACTTCTTCTAAAGTTTTACCTTGAGTATAACAACCTTCAATTTCAGGGACCTTTGCTACATAAATTCCATCTCCATCTTGTTCTATAAACACACTAAAATCCATTATTTGTTTTTCCATTTTCTAAAATATTAGTAATCTAATCCTTAAATAATTATCTGTTTTTAACATAGTGCCCATTTTTATCTTACTATTTTAACAATCCTGCTCCCAAAAGCAATTTCTTATTATTGAGTTTTTAGTAAAATTGCTTTTGCTCTACTCCCAATTTACAATTGTTATTCTCATAAATTGTCAATTGCAAATTGCTCGGCAATACCTTTATCCAAAGGTCGTAAGAACCAAGAAGACAGAGATTTTCAATCTCTGTATGCGAAGCGAAATATAAAGATATTTAATAATTTATAAGGTTACCTATTTCAACAACTTTCAATAATTCTATTTTGCCAATTGTAGAGTATCACTATTCTAAAATTCCTGTGACATTAAAATACCTCTAACCCAAAAACATAAAATTTTAAAAAGGTATTTTCTCTAAATCTAAGATGGCAGAAAGTCAATCAAGATATAGTATAGTTGAAAGATTAACAACCAGAAAACTAGAAATAATGAGTAGTAAATCTAAACTTAAGGAGAATGTTACTGCTAAAGAGCAGAATGTTGAAAAACTTAAAAAAGATTTAGAAAACTGGAAAAAAGATATTCAAGAAGATATTAAAAGAGAGCAAAGGAAATTAGAAATAGAAATAGAAAGAACTTCTCAAGAATATGAAAATGCACAGGAGCAATTAAAAGATAAAGAAGCTGTTTTTAACGAGCAGATTAAAGCAATAGAAGAAGCATTAAAATCAATAGAAGAAATTAGCAAAATCTCACCAACAATACAGACTTAATCATAGTTTATATATTAAACATAATATGAATCGAGATTTTTAATCTCATCACCCTGTAAAAAAATTAAATAGCCATGTGCTAAGGGTATAAACTGGTAAAAATAAACCAATGCCATGTTGCTGGTTCCCCAAGGTTCAAATCCTTTATCGGCAGGTTTGACTTGCCGAAGGGGTATTTTAATTTTTAAAATCATTAAACTCTAACAACTTCTCTATTATCAACTAAAGAAGAATCATCATCACTCCCAACATCCAAATCCTGCTTAGTCAAAAACCAAGCAAATTGTAAAAATCTCTTTGAAATAGAATTATCTAAATTCAATTTATACATATCAGACTTTCCAACTCTTCTTGTCTTAATAATTATTCCTTTTTCTAAAAACTCATCAAAAAAACTTATAAGAGAATTATAACTAATATTTGCCTCTCTAGCCATATCAGTCATATTGAAATCAAAAAAATGATTTCCAATTAAGAAATCTAAAAATCTCAATTTAGGAGTATCTCCAAAATATTCTAAAAATGCAGATTGGCTTTTTTCCATCTTATTTCACTCAATTCAAACTTTTATGGATATTCAAATTATTTAAACTATTTAAATATTTCTCTTTTAAACATTTAAACTATCAAGATGAGAAATATTTAAATAATATCAAAACTTGCCAAAATAATGGAAAAAGAGAAAGCGAAATTAATGTTTAAACTAGCATTTTCAAAAAAGAACTGGGGAGCAAAATATGATAGATTAGAACATTTCAGAAGATTTCAAAATCTAGATAAAATAATAAAAGAGTTAAATAAGATGGGTTGGCTATTAATCAAAAAGAAACCAAATTATACTGGGATATCTTTGAATACAAAATACAAAAAAGAAATAATAGAATTTATTGAAGAACAATTACCTGATTTAAAGAAGATGTTGAAATAAAATCTACTAAGTGTTACATTTCTGTAACCTATCTTAGCAAGAAGGTCTATATTTTGTAGAGCTTACTGAATTTTAATAATATTACAAAGTATATAAATCTTTAAAAATTCTGTTTAAATTATATTGAGATGACTGAACAAGAAATACCTGAGAAATTTAGTGTAACAGGTTTATTAAAAAGAATAATATCCTATGAAACATATCATAACTCTACAACAGGTCCTTCTGGACATTCTTTAAAAGATACAAGAATTACTACTAAATTAGAAATACTAACTGATAGGGGTAAGACAATTCCAATTGATTTTCGTGCATATATTGGAAGTGAATTAGTCAATCAAAGAGTTACTTATGTTGCTGAGGGTAAAGTTATCACTGGCGATGTTAAAACAGCAGTTGGAACTAGACCTGCTCGGCAAGAAACTATTACACAAAAATTACTCGCTCAAAATGAAAATTTACCAAAATATCTTGCCTCATTGTATTGATTATTATTTTCTATTAACTACAAAATTTTTGCAACTCTACCATCAAAAAAACTACTCATTTTAAAAACTTTATAAATCACTTCTTTAACTTTCTCAATTTAGACTTCCGTCTCTGAGCCTGCTTACTCCGAGCCTTAACCTTTCTTGTAACTCTATTTCTTGGCATTTGAATTTCCCCCTAAATAATTCTAAATTCAAAGCATATAAACCTTGCTATTAAAAAATATTTATCAAAGAATACTTTCAAAATTTAGATGCAAAAAATATATCCTTTCGCTTCTAAACTAAAAAACACCCAAATTATTCAATCCAGTAACAATCATATTAATACCAATAGCACCAAGAAAAAAACCATTCAATCTTAATAACAATTCCATATTTTTATCAAAAGCAATCTGGAAATTTTTAGACCTTATATGATCCTTGAAAAATTTCAAAAAACCAATAGTCAAAAAATTCAAAGACAAAATTAAAATAATTCCCAAAAAAGCAGCCATCATACTAATTTCATAAGCCATTAAAAGTGTCAAAGAAATTGTTCCAGCCCCAATCATAAAAGGCAGAGCAATCTCTGAAGCTAAATCATCCAAATCCTCTTTCAACTGAACCAATGCTTTTCTACCACCAACAATAAACAAATAAGAAAATGAAAAAATAATTATCCCCCCAAAAACTCTAAATGATTCAAAATTAATATGAAATACATTTTCAAAAAGAAAATTTCCAGAAAATAAAAACAAAGCAAAAATTATAAAAGAAATAAAACTCGCTTTCCACAAAACTTTATAAAAAGTTTTATCATCCAATTCTTTCATAACAGGACGAAGATAAAGAAACATTGCAAAAGGATTTAACATCACTAAAAAAGCTATTATATACTGAATCATTTTACACCTTTTTTAAATATAATAAAATTTCATTTAAAAACTTTTTGTTAACTCAATCTCTCTCTTTTTAACACTCATTCCTTTAATGACAATTTCATAAGGATGAGAAAGTTTCCCAATAAAATTACTTTCATTATCAAGATTATACCATCCAATTGCAGTATAAACATCTCTTTTATTTTTAAGCAATCTTGTTCCATAAATATATCTTCCATTACTTATGACAACTCCATTAACATTAACAGGTTTATATTCTCCAAAAAGAGAATTTGCAACATAACAATGCAATCCAGGAAAAGCTCCATTCTCTTCTCCCCAACGAGGCTCATAACAAATTTCCCAAGGAACCAAAAAGAAAACATAATATTTACCTTTATGAACAACCATTTGAGGACATTCCATTTCATCATATCTTCCAGGAGACAAAATTGGTTTTTTTAACTTCCAATTAATCAAATTCTCTGACTCTGCAATACCAATACAAGCATTATAAACAGATTTAAAACCTCTCTTACGAGCAAAAAATATCATGTAAAACTTTTTAGATTTAGGATCCTTAAAAACATAAGGGTCTCTAAATGCAGGAATTTTCCTTAATCGATTTTTCATCTTAGAAGTTGAATAATATTTTCCATCTGCTTTTAAAACAGGATTTCCAGAATATTTTTCCCAATCTTTTTTATTTTTTGAAATCGCCAACCCTATTCTCTGCACCCATTCCTCTTTCCTTCGACTCCCTCTTCCAGTATAAAACATATAACATTTTTTACCTTTCTTTATTGCACTTCCAGTCCAAATTGACAAATCATCCCACTCACCCTTTTCACCTGGCTCTAATGCACTAGGAAACTCTTTCCATTTAATCAAATTTTTTGAAAAAGCATGTCCAACTGAAACACCATTTATACGATTCTTTTCCTTCTTCGCAATACTCATATTGTTCTGAAGATGAAACATATCAAATCCATTCTTATCTCTCAAAAACCAAATATCCCAAAGCAATTTCCCTCTGGGATGATAAAACTTCCTCTTTTTCATTTTCACCTCACTTATAACAAAAACAAAATACTTTTAAATCTTTTTGAAATATCTAATTGCAATGAGTTCATCAATTGAAAAAATACAAGCAAAAAGATGAATAAGAATTCTCAAAAAAAGAACAAAAAGAAAAAATAACCATTCATAATTAGATTAATTGCACTAACATTAGGAATCAGAGCATTTTATCCATACTTTTTCTAAGCTAAAATAAAATCTAAATATCACAAAACCTTCAGTTTCAACCCCAACCAAAAGGCAGGGGTTTGTTTAGGGTTTTGTGATGCTAGAGAAATTCCTCACCCTCACTTAAAAATGAGAGATTTCTCTATGTTTAATATTTAACCAGATTCAAAAACTTCTAAATTATCTGTAAAAAAATAATAAAGTTCTTCTGGAGAAAACATAATATCTCTATAAGGAATGCAAAAAGCTCTCTTTCTTCTTCCAATTAAAGTTGACAAATGAGGTATTGGAGAATGTCTACCTTTCCACATATCACTATAAAAAACCAATGCATCTCTTTCAAGTAAAAAATCAACAACATCCAAGGTATTTGCAGCATCTTTTACAACTTCAGGAAACTTTAATTTATTCTGCCATACTGAATCTATTAATTCATAATTTTTCCTACTTGGTTTTCTTGAATTCCAACTTGCCTTCTCAACACCAAAAACTCCTCTATTACAATATTCAATTTCACATGCCTGATGAATAATCCCATTAAGATAAACAGCTTTAGGCTTATATTTTTCAATCTTTTCAATTGCAGAATCACAATTCCCATCAAAAAATTTCAATCTAAAACCATCTCTCCTAAGATAATCGCCCAATTCCCTAAAATAATCCTTAGGAAGAGGTCCAGAACTATGCAAAAGAAAATCAACTTTACTTTTCCCATTAGAACTTGGAGATGCCATAAACTTCCAAAAAAAACACCCTTATTTAAATCTTACTCCTCTTAAAAATAGACTTCAAATCCATTTCCAAAACAAAAAAAATTATTTAAAATTACAAGGATACTCACCCTTTCAAAAACCACTTGGCCCCTTCATTCTATCACCAAAATCTCTATCCTAAATACATATTCTTCTCTAAGTTTTCCATCTCCATAACAAGATAAACTAAAAATCTACTTTCTAAAAAATCTCTCCAGATTGGGAGAAGGTTCCAGAGGTTTACAAATCAAAACATCTTTCTTACCTCTCTCACAAAAACCCTCTATTGATTTATCATCTAAATAAAAACTACATTCCTCACCTTCTTCCAAAGACTCGCAACACTTTTCAGCATCCTTAAAAACATCAATTTTATTATAAAACAAACTCATATTTATCAACAAAAAAATAAGCAAACCAACTAATAAAATTACAACTATCAAAAATATCCTTGTCTTTTTGTTAATCTCATTTTATTTTATATTTTCCTTCCTTTTTATATTTTTACAATATCCAGATTATTAATGATGAAAAAATAATGAAATGAAACATTCTTGGAACAATCGCATAAGTAGTAAATTCCTTAAAAGTCATTTTAAAAATACCCCCCATAATCGGAAAATAAGGAAGAGGTGTCAAAGCCAAAATCGTAATTGAAATTTTTCCATATTTATCAAACCACTTTGTAGTTTTCTCATAATTTTTTTCACTTACAAAAAAATTAGCAATTGAATCTCCATATCTAAAACCAAGAAAATAAGCAAGATAATTCGCGACTATTGAAGTAACAATCACCATAAAAAGAAGATAATATGCATTAAGATTAAACAAAAGTCCTGTTGTAAAAGGAATCAAAGCACTTAAAAAAGGTTGAGGAATCAACTCTAAAACAAAAACCGAAAAAATAACTCCAAGATAACCAAGATTCTCAATCTGTGTCTCCAAATAATTCTCTGCAAAACTAGACAAAAAATTGTAATTCAACAGACAAATAATCAGTCCAACTAACAAAAGCAATGTAAAAATAAATCTCCGAAACCTTTTTCCCATCTTAAATATTAAACTCTTAGATTATTAAATCTTTGCGTAATTCCCTTCAACAATTAACTTTATAATCCTCTACAACTATTTTCAACCATGAAAACAAGAAAAGGTTTTTTTTGTATAATATACAGAAAAGAAAAAAATAAAATAAAATATCTTTTACTAAAAAGAAAACTTCATTGGAAGGGCTGGGAATTACTAAAAGGAGGAATTGAAAAAAACGAATCTATACTTAAAGCATTAAAAAGAGAAGTAAAAGAAGAAACAGGGCAAAAACCAATCAACATAAAAAATTCCAAACTAAAAGGAAAATACAAATACGACAAAAAATTAACAGACAGACCAAACATAACTCACCAGTCATACATACTTTATTCAGCAGAAATAAAAACAGAAAAAATAAAAATAGACAAAAAAGAACATTCAAATTATAAATGGGTTGATTATAAAACAGCACTTAAACTTTTAACCTGGACTAACCAAAGAAAATGTTTAAGATATTTTAATAAAATTTTGAAGTGAATTAATCCCTTAAAACAAAACCCATTTCAATCATTTCTTTATCAACCTCTCCATATGTAACCAATCTCCTACCTTCAAAAAATCCATCCTTAACCAAATGTGTCACATCTTTTGAACCATATTCAATCACATCTCCTATGTTAAAATCATCATTGCTCTTAGAAGAAAGAACATCAATAATATCTTTTGCACATTCAACAGCATCTTCAGAACTTGCACCATACATCCAAGGCAAATCCACTCTAACACAATAACTCCAAACAGATTCAAAATCCTCATTACCCTCTCTCCTAATTAAAGGCATAAAATATCTCTCTTCCATTAAATATTAAAATATCTAAACTTATAAATATTTATATAATAAAAATACTTTAATAAAAAATGGAAACACTACTTCAAACATTCAACAAACTAAAAAATCTACCTTTAGCTAAAACTCTATTAATAAAATCAGAAAAAGACCTAAGCAAAATTCCAACTCCTTATTACATGAAAATAGATTCAGGAAAACACAAATTAAAATCAGGAGGGGTAATAAAAATAAACAATCAAAAAGAAGCAACAAAAAATCTAAAAAAATTAAAAGAAAAATTTCCAAAAACAAATATAATAATTCAGAAAGAAATTAAAGGGACAGAAATGGTTATTGGAATAAAAGAAAATAAAGTTTTTGGAAAAATGTTAATGATAGGTTTTGGAGGTTCAAGTATTGAAGAAAAAAAAGATGTTGAATTCAGAGCGATTCCAATAAACAAAGAAGAAATAAAACAAGCAATAGAACAACTCAAAAACTACAATCAAATAAAAAACAAAACTCAACCCCTAACCAAATTCACAGAACTTGCATACAAAATATCTAAATTAAATTTTAATGAATTAGATTTAAATCCTGTAATTCTTACAAAAGACAAGGCGATTATTGTTGATGCAAGGAGTGGATAAATGTTTTAATTATCAAGTAGTTACAAAAGGAAAGGTTTAAATAGTAGTTATGCGTATATAAAATATGACAAATAAAAAAGAATTTCCAAGAGATATGTCTTTTGTTGATAGACAAGGCAATGTAGTTCATCCTAGCAAAAAAGACTATGATGCAAGAAAATCTGCAAAGATAGGTAAGGCATATGCATTTTTTGATTGTAGTGCTAATTATGAACAAATTGAGGCAGAATTACCCAATATTAGAACTGCTGTTAAGACTCCTTCTGAATTAGAGCTTTCTTTAACAGAAAACCCTGATGAAAGTTTGATGAGTATAGCAAAATCTGCTTCTGAAGGGAACTCATTTAATAGCGAATATTCTTCAGTTATTCGTGCAATAAAAGATGAAATAGATTTAGATGAAAATTTTTCAAGATTTGCTAGACTTGTCCAAATAATTGATATCGGTAAGGAAAGCGGGACTAAGTATGTTATGGAAGCAACTTATCCTAACTCAACAAATAAACAAACTGCTGACGAAGTAGCATCAGTTTTAAATCAAGCCTATCAATCTCCATTATATCAGGAAGGAGAGCAGTTTAAAGGAGAAATTTTTTATGAGCAAAGTGGAGAATATCTTTTTAGAGAATGATTTTTCTCCCAACCCACTCACACATCTCCTTCGGCTCCTTAAAAACAGGAATCTTGCCCTTCAAAACCCCAAAAGCACTAACAACTTTCTCACCACCTAAAAAACAAGCAACAACTGGCTTTTTCAAATCTAATAAAATTTCAGCAGTTTTTTCAGGTTCTGTCATATATTGAGGAGTTAAAAGAACAATATAAAAATCAAAAAAATCACCTTTTTCCAAAATCTCAAAACTTTTTTCAAACCTATCTGCCTGTGCATCACCTAAAACATCAATAGGATTTCCTTTACTCCATGCACGAGGTAAAACTTTCCCAAGCTCAACCTTAATATCAGAAGGCAAATCAGAAATCTCAATTCCATTTTCAGAACAATAATCAGAAACCAAAACACCCAAACCTCCTGCATTTGTAATAATCAAACTCCGATTGCCCTTAACCTTAAAGTCTCCCTCAACTCTTTCAAAATTAAAACCAAACAACTCTGAAATAGAATCAACTTCCTTGATTCCACACTGCTTAAAAACACCTTCATAAATTCCTTTTTCAGAAGCAAGTGCAGCAGTATGAGAACTCGCTGCCTTCTGCCCTTCAGAACTCTTACCTGCCTTCAAAATATAAATTGGTTTCTCACATTTTTTACAAACATCAATAAATCTTTTACCACAACCAACACCCAAAGACTCCAAATAAACAGCAATCTTTTTAGTATTCTCATCTTTACCATAATACTCAATAAAATCACTAACATCATTTATCAAAGAATTTCCCAATGAAACAAAACCAGATAACCCAACACCCTTATCCAAAACACCAACTCCAATTGCACCTGACTGACTCAAAAAAGCTACATCTCCTTTAACAATCCTTCCATCAAAAAAACTCGCATTAACATTTGTATAAGGATTAATAAAACCCAGAGTATTTGGACCAACAATCTTCAAATCATACTTTTTAGCAACTTTCTCAACCTCTTCACTCAACTCACCATCACCTGATTCAGAAAAACCAGCACTAATAATCACAATATTTTTTATTTTATTTTCTCCTGCTTCTTTTAAAACTTCCAAAACAAATTTAGAAGGAATAGCAACAATCACACAATCAACTTTTTCATTAATCTCTCTAAGATTCTTAAAACATTTCTCTCCTAAAACTTCCCCGCCCTTATTATTCACAGGATAAACTTTAACCCTTTTATCAAACAAATTTTTAAAAACAATATGTCCAACCTTCCTCCCATCATCAGAAGCACCTACTACTGCGAAACTTTTTGCTTTTATTATCTCTTTTACCATTGATTGAAAGATAAAGGAAATTTATAAAGTTTTAGAATAATTAATCTTATAAACAACAATTTTTTTATTCTAATATGTCATTCACACAAACATACCAAAAAATAACAGAATCGCAAACATTCAAAAACTTCAGAGAAAAACATCCAAATGCAGAATTATGTGCAGGATTTTTTATAATTGATTTTTTAAGTAATGATATTAAAAAAAACTTAGATTACAAAGTAGAAGATAAAATCTTCACATTTGATTTAAATAAAAATAATGAAGTAATTATAAAAGAAGATAAAATTCTTGATTCAACAAAACCTCTGAATCCAATAAAACCAGAAGTAAAAACCGAACTCCAGGACCTAAAAGGATTAGTTGGAATAAAAGCACTTGACAATGGAATTTCAGCAAAAATTAACAAAATAATCGCAGTCCTACAAACTCACCAAGAAAAACAAGTCTGGAATCTAACCTGCATGTTAGAAGGACTAATAATTCTTCATATTTTAATTGATTCAGAAACAGGCAATATCCTAAAATTTGAAAGAAAATCAATGATGGATTTGGTGAAAAAGAAATGAACAAAAAAACAGACAACAGAGATTTATTCCTATTAGAAATAGGAAAAAGAATTCACACTCCTGTTGAAGTTGTAACAGGAGATGTATTAGGAATGGTTTATCCAAAATCTGATGATGTAAAATTAAAATATGCAACTCATGTTCATACACAACCTACTTTTATAAAATTTGATGATTTTCCATATGTTCAATTCAGTCCATCATATATTGGATTTTGCATTTCTAACAATTTAAAAACAGGTCGTTTCAAATACTGTGAAATAAAAACTCCTGAACATGCAACTAAAACACTCTGGACACCAATGCAAATAACAGAGGGTATTTCCCAAGAACAACAGGAATGGCAAAAAGAAACAATTGAAATATCAGAGCCTGAAAATGAAAGAGCCTATTTAATAGAAGATGAAACTTACAAAAATCTGGGAAAACTAATTCATTTAGTCGAACTTCCCTCAATGTCTTTTATGCCTCAATCAGAAAGTTTAGAAGAACTAACATACATGCTTGAAGCAGGAAAATCAGACATAGAATTAATAAGAAGAGCATCAAAAAAATTAAAACAAACATTCAGATGCCTCTAAACAAAACCTTATAAATATCTTCTTCTTATCTATAACATAAAAAGGTGAAAATGGAAATAGGAAAAATCATTAGTAAAATAAGTCCAAGATATAAAAAAGGCAATCCTGCAATAGAGCATAAACTAACTTTTGATTCAGCATCTGAAACATTAGAACCAGTTTATTTCTGGATTCTTGATTTTATGAATAATAGTTTTAAAAAAGTTGAAAAAATCACAGACAATTTTGCTTCATCACCTGGAAGTGGGCATTTTTCAGAACTAAGAGGAAAAGCAACTCAGATGCAACAAGAAGCAGCAAGAATTTTAGGAAATGTAAATAATGTTCTAAAAGGAACAATGAATATTATTTACGACTTAAAAGAATTCAAAATAAGATTAAGCCATTATGAAACTGCAAAATCAAAAGACCCTCAAAAAGCAGAAGCAGGACTATTAGCATTAAAACAAATATGGATGGATAAAGTTGATGTCCAAAGAGGACAAGGAAGCATAAATGCACTCACAGCAGGAGAACTAAGTTTTGTAACCCTAAGAGATGCATTTTTATCAGCAAAATCAGTAAAAGCAGTAGATGGTATGGATTTAAATGATAGAGTAAAAAGAATACTAAAACCAAGACTCCAGGAATTTTTTGAATGGAAAAAAAGAAGTGAACAAGAATTAAGAAAAAGATATGAAATTGAAAAAAGATACTTAAAAAGTGAAGTAGACTCTTTAAAACTCTACTCAAAATGGGCAAAGCCATATTTAAGAGCAGCAGAACAACTTTCAGAAGACGAAGGACTTCAAAAAGATGCAGCATTAGTAACTGCATTCAATACAATACTTTTAGAATTAACTTTAATGGGAACAAAAAAATTCAACATACAAGGAGCAGTTATCAATGAAGACCTTCCAGAAAAATTCCTAAAACTAGAAGAAAAAAAAGCATTAAGAGAATATTTTCAGGTTCTTTTTGTAACATTCACATTTAGAGGAATACCTCAAAAAGCAGGACAACATTATGTTTTTGGAGGACGAGCAGACATATCCTTCAAATCATATTGCTTAAACCATGAAGAAATAATGTTACTAAAAGATAAATTAAACGAGTCAGATTTAGAAGATTCACTGAAACTTGTAAAAGGAGTGACAGACGACTCTCTTGCACAATTATCTGATGACATAAAGGAATTTTTAGAAGAAGATAAAGAAGAAGAAAAATTAAAAAACAAAGATGATACAAATCCATTTTCAGCCCTTTTTGCATTTACTTCTGAAAAAAAACCAAAAAAATCAGAAGAAGATAAAGAAAAAGAAAAATTAAAAATAATAAAAGAAAAAGGAATCAAACCAGATAATTATTATGAACAATTTTTGAGAAATTATGCTGAAGCTGATTCAATGGATGCTGGATTCACAGTTTATGATATTTTCAAGAAATCAATGGGAATGGCATCAGTAAGAACAGGTGGAGAAAAAGGCTCAAAAGAATCACCTTCAACATTTGGAAAAGTTCATCTGGGAATGGGTGGACGATAATTATTTATATTTGTATATCTTTAATTAATCATGGAAGAAGAAGAATCACAAGAGGATGAAGATTTTGAAGAGGAATCTGAAGATGAAGACCTTGACGAAGAACTAGAAAACATCATAGATGAAACTACAACATTCACTCCATTCAGAAGAACTGAAAATCCCCAACACACTCTGGACACAGAACCAATTACAGATTTAGAACAAGGATTAAGAAATGTAAGAATAAGAAGAAATGATGAACAAGAAGAAAACAATTTAAACCCTTACACAGGAATTCAGAATACTTATCAGGAAACAAACAATCCTTATGAAGAAAACAACAATACAGAATATGAAACCTCTCCTCAAAATACAGGAATAAGTGCAATAAATCGAGGAGCACCTGGATTTCAAAGAGATGTTGATATGAGAGCTTCAGCAACAAATTATCCAGGAATGAACAATCAAAACCAAAACTACACACCAGGATTTCAACAAGATTCAGGACCTCTTCCATTTGAACAAAAAGAAAAGGATTTCAGATTAAGAGATGTTTAAATATTTCTATAATCTACTCCCAAAAATATATAAACAATCCAAACCTTTTAATAAAAAGATGGTATCATATGAATCTATTTATCCAGGCACAACTTATCTTCTTGACCCTAGTTATAACTTTATGGGTTACAGAGTTCCAGTTGGAGAAATGGGAGGAACAACTTCAATTCAAACCTCTAATCAATTAAAAGAAGTTTCTAAACTACTTAATCAAGGAATGAAAACAACTGAAGTTTCTGTAATCAACCCTGAAGTTTTTGAAATGATGCCCAAAGGACATTTAAATGAAATTAAAAGATTAAATGAATTAACAGGAGCAGAATCAACACTTCATGCACCTCTAATTGAACCTTCTGGAATCACACAGCAAGGATGGTCAGAGCAAAATAGAGAATCAGCAGAAGAACAATTTAAAACAATAATAGCAAGAGCACAAGAGCTAAGTCCAAAAGGAAACATGCCTGTAACAGTCCATGCATCTCACGAACTTCCTGGAACAGAATTAATTCCAGAACAAAAAAAAGGAAAAGGTCCTGAAATAGGAAGATTAGTTGTAATTGACCAACAAACAGGAAAACCAACTGCATTAGAAAGAGATTACACTTATTTCCCAGAAGAAACAAATTTAGAAGGAAAAAAAGCAAAAGGACAAATATTTGACCCAGAAAGAAGATTAAAAATGGTAAATACAAGCCAATGGAGGAATAATATTCGGGAAATTGATTTTTATAAAAAAGAGGCAGATGAAATAATACGAAGAGTCCAACCTCAATTAATCCCTTATTTAGAAAAAGTATCAAAGGGTGAAAAAATAACAACAGAAGAACAAGAATATTATCAACCTGCATTAAAAGAATTAGACAGAGCAGAAAGATTTTTAGAAAATGTTCAAATGAGTTTGCAGAATACCTTTGAAAAAGCTGCAAGATTTAGTGAATTAGATGACCCTTTATTAAGAAACCCTCAAACAGGAGAAGGTATAAAAGACCCTAAGACTGGAAAAGTAGTAAAAGTAAGAGACTATTTAAAGGTAATACAAAGGAAATGGAATAAAAATTCTGAAGAAGAGTTTAATTTACAATATAATAACCCTCAAGAATACAGAAAAAGAAAACCTGAAATTATTTTAAAACAATCTCAATTATTTGATGAAACTCTGGAAGGTTTTGGAAGTATACCAATTCCCCAACAATTCGTCCCAATAGAAAAATTCACAAATGAAAAATCAAGTGAAACTCTGGCAAATACTGCACTTCATGCTTATGAAAAATACGGAGAAAAAGCACCAATACTGAGTGTTGAAAATCCACTTTACGGATATGCTCTTTCATCAGGAAAAGAATTAAAAGAATTAATCCAAAAAACAAGAAAAAATTTCCAAGACAAATTAATCAAGCAAGGTAAATCAAAAAAAGAAGCAGAAGCAGCAGCAAAAAGATTAATTGGAGCCACATGGGACACCTCTCACATTTCTATGATGAGAAAACAAGGTTTTGGTCCTGAACAAATTACAAAAGAGACAAAGGAAATTGCACCATTTGTAAAACACCTCCACTACAATGACAATTTTGGTTCAACACACACAGACCTCCCCCCTGGAATGGGAAATCTTCCAATGAAAGATATTTTAGAAGAATTAAAAAAAGGTGGATTCAAGGGTAAAAGGATTTTTGAAGGTGGAAATTTTTTCCAGCATTTCCAAACAAGCCCATTTATTTATACATTAGAAAGTGGAGGTTCACCAATATACTCTGGAATGGCAGGTCCTTTCTGGAATCAGGCAATGGCATCTTTCGGACCATATTATGGAGGACACGGAACAATAAATCCATCAATACATCACCAAACATACGGAGCAGGATTCCATACACTGCCAATGGAATTAGGTGGAGAAATTCCAGGAGGCGGAAGCCGAATGTCAGGAACACCAAATCAATAAAACTGATTATATCAGTTATCTAAAAGATAAGTCCAACCAAGCCCTTTCATAAGAGTTCCTAACGAAACGAATAATATTTACCAGATACAGATATTTTTGCGAAACAGTTCAACAAATGTCAAATGTGAAACCATACAATTTCAAAACCAACAAACTTAAAAACTCTCTTCGCCTAAAAAAATAATGCTTAGTAAAAACCAAGTTCTAAAAAAACTAAATTTACTAGCTTTACTTCTATTATAGATTAATCTTAATTAATCTCTCTGAATAAAATGTTCTCTAAGATTTATAACCTGTTTCTGAATTCTCTAAAAATATCTGAAAGGAGGTTTATTAAAAATGATTTTCACCAACCAAATAGATTTCTATAAAAGAAAAATAAAACAAGAAACAAAACCAAATGAAAAAGGAACAAAGGTAATGACTGGAACAGGAGCATACACCCGAGCATGCTATTATGGATACACCTTAGCAATAAATCATATTTTAAATGAAATAAATCAAGAAACATCTTTAGAAGAAATAAGAGGAGAATTAGAAAATTTAGTGAAACCTTAATTTTATAAACTTTATTCTCCCTACACAATTATGAAAAGCAAAACAGGTGCTCTATTAACAAAAATCGCAGCAATCATAAATCTCATAACTGCAGGAATAATCCTATTATTAGGAATAATATTAATCATAGGATTGTCCCTATACCAAGGACTGCCTTTTAATTTAATATTTATAATTTTACTAATCTCTCTAATAATCTTTGCAATAGGATTATTGCTTTGGAATGCATCTGAAAAAATGAAAAATCCCAAAACAGTCAGAACAGGTGCAATAATTGCTATAGTTGTAGGTGTTTTATCAATAAGCTCACTTATTGGAATTCTTGCACTAATTGGTGGAATAATTGCATTAATTGATTCTGATAAATAACTTCGCAACCTTTAAATATACCTCTTATTTTAATTAACTATGAAAAAGAGAAGTTTGTTAATAATTATAATCTTGTCCTTAGTAATCCAGTTTATACAGGCAGGAATTTACTATGATAATATTCAGCCAACTTACAATCTCGGTGATAGAATTGATGTTGAAGTAAATGTAGACTTAATAAAAGAAGGACACTTAATTAAAACTGATTTAATATGCACTGGCACTAATGTAATAAGTTTTAATCTACTCCCTTCAGAAGAGGGAATAGTCGAAATTAAATTACCTTTAAATTTTCATACAATAAATGAAGCAAACGGAGAATGTCACCTCTACACAGAGTATGACCAAGAATCACAAGAAAGCCGAAAATTCAAAATCTCAAATGCATTAGAAGTTTATTTAGACACAGAATCATTTTATGCAAATCCTGGAGAAACTCTAACAATCTCAGGAAATGCAAAAAAAATAAATGGAGCTCCAGCAAATGGAAATGTTGAAGTAACAATTCCTCTTTTAACTATTCTAGAAACAATCACAGAAGAACCTGAAATCCAGGAAGAAAACAATCAAACAAATCAAACAGAAGAAACAACAAATTCAATAACTCCTGATATTGAAGCTGGAAAATTTTATGGAAAAGTAGACGAAGGTTTTTTTTCAGTAGATATTCAAATTCCTTATGAATCTCCGGCAGGAGAATATCGAATAGATGCACTTGTTTACGAGCAAGTTTCAGGAACAAGAGCAAGCGAGGGAATAGCAATGGCAAATCTGGAAATCTTTCAGATACTAACAGAAGCAGACATCGCATTAAATAATCAAAACATTAACCCTGGAGAAGAACTCCAATTCAAACCAATACTTTTAGACCAAACTGGAAACCTAATTCCAGACGAAATTTCTGTAATTATAAGAAACTCACAATCTGAAAGAATATTTGAAAAAATAGTCCAATCAGACGAAACAGTATTTTTCAAAATACCATTCAATCAAACATCAGGATATTATGAAATAGAAGCATCAAGCAAAGATGTAAACAATATAAAAAAATTCTACATAAATGAAAAAGAAATAGCTTCTTTTGAATTAATTAACAATAGCTTAATTGTCAAAAACATTGGAAACATACCTTACCAAAAAGACATTCAAATAGAATTAAATGGCAAACCTTTTGTAAAAAAAGTTGAACTTGAATTAGGAAACAGCAAAGAATTCAAATTAACAGGTTCAGGAGAAGAATATAATATAAGAATAAGTGATGGAGAAAACGAACTAAACCAAGGAGGAGTTGTTTTAACTGGAAATGCAGTTAGTGTAAGAGACATTAAAGAAACAGGTTCAATGGCACTAAAAACACCAATTGTCTGGATTTTTTTCATTCTTATTCTTGGAGCAGGAACACTATTCCTATTCAGAAATATATTTAAGAAAAAATCATTTGCATATCCTTTTTTTAAAAAGAAAAAAAACAAAACATCTGTAAAAACAAAAGAAACTCTAAAAGCACCAAATCAAGCAGAACAAGGATTAGTTGCAAAAGGAGATAAAAACAAGGCAGTAGCAATTGTTTTAAAAATAAAAAATAAAATAAATGATAATTCTAAAAAAAGTTTGGAAAAAGCAGTTGAATGTGTTTACAAAAACAAAGGAGCGATTTATGAACAAGGAGATTATTTATATATGATTTTCAGTCCTGTAATGACAAAATCAAACAAAAATGAAGGAGTCGCAGCAAAATGTGCTGAAAAAATAGCACTTTTCTTAAAAGAACACAATAAAAAATTCAATGACAAGTTTGAATTTGGGATTGGAATAAATTCAGGAGATATTGTAAGCAAAATAGAAAATAAAAAATTAAAATTTACAGCATTAGGCAATTTTATAAGCACTGCAAAGAGATTAGCAGATGCATCTGATAAACAAATCTTAGTAACAAAAGAATCTTACAAAAAAGGAATCTCTGAAATAAAAGCAGATAAAAAAGAGATTGGTGAAGGAGAGGTTTATGAAATAAAAAAGGTAATTGATTATGAAAAAAACAAAGAATTTATAAGAAATTTTTTAGAGAGACAAAAGAAAGAACAGAGTGCTGAGAAATAGATATAATTTACAACATCATTAATTTAAAAACAAATTTCACCTCAACAACAACATTTATAAACCTTCTTTCTAACCTATACTCAGGTTTAAGTTAAAAACTTATCTAATTCCGAAAGGAATGCCTAATTAAAATGAATCCAGTATATGAATTACAAGCAGGAGAATATAATCAAAAATTAGCAGAAATACTGAAAAGTATGCCTGAATTTGAACAACCTGAATGGAGTTTTTTTGTTAAAACAGGAACAAGTAAAAAAAGACCTCCTCAAGAAAAAAATTTCTGGCACAAAAGAGCATCAAGTATTCTAAGACAGATTTATCTAAATAATGTAGTTGGAGTTAACAGATTAAGAACAAGATATGGGAGCAAAAAAAACAGAGGATATAAACCTGAAAGATTTAAAAAAGCAAGTGGAAAAATAATAAGAACAATTATCCAACAAGCAGAAAATGCTGGAGTTTTAGAAAAATCAAAAGAGTCAGGAAAAAGAGCAGGCAGAAAACTTACTGATAAAGGAAAAGAACTTTTAGAGGGAGTTAAATAAAATGGGATGCTTATGTATGAACAGAAAAAAAGAAGAAGGTTATTACGGATTTGTTACTGGAACAAACCTATATTTTCATATTGTTCAGGGAGAAATAGGTTCAAGAGAAGAAAGAAGCACTAAAAATATCAAAGAAGGGAGGAAGAATACTAAAACACAGGAAAGAATAATAAAATGCCAATAAAAAGAAGATATCAAAAGAAAATAAAATTAAGCAAAGCAAATAAAAGAACCAGATGGGCTCCTGTCTGGACAATTCTAAAAAAATTCGGACCAGGAAAAAGAATGCATCCTTCATCAATCACATCAAATAGAAGAAACTGGAGAAGAACAAAATTAAAAATTAAACCAAGAAGACAAAGAAAAAAACAATTAGGATAAAATGGCAACTAAACCAGAAACTCCAAAAATAGAATCTGAAAGAACTTATATAGTTCCACTTAGAAAAGAATGGTTAAAAGTTCCTGAATATAAAAGAGCAACAAAAGCAGTTAAAGCATTAAAAAAATTTATTGCAAAACATATGAAGATTTATGATAGAGATTTAAAAAAAGTAAAACTTGACATAAATTTAAACAATGAAATACGATATAAAGGTATGAAAAAACCGCCTGCAAAAATTGAAGTAAAAGCAAAAAAATCTTCAGACGGAATAGTGAATGTAGAACTTGCAAAACTTCCAGACCCTTTAAAATTCAAAAAAACAAGAGATGAAAAAAAATCTGAAAAAATAAAAAAGAAAGTAAAAGAAAAAGCAGATGAAAGAAAGGCAATAGAAGAGAAAATAAAACCTGCTGAAGAAAAAACTGAAAAAGAAGCAATAGAATCATCAGAAGAAGAATCAGAAAAAAAGGCAGACAAAGAAGCTAAGGAAAAAAAGCATATTTCCAAAGATAAAAAAGTGGTTGACCAAGATCCAATAGCAAAATAAGATGAAATCATTGCAGAAATTGAATAATAAAGAGATTGAAAAAGATATAAAAGATTACATTAAAACAAATCATAAATTCTACAAAACAAAACTTCCAGAATTAAAAACACTTTCAAAAATATTATACGAGGAACATTCTTTAGAAGAATTCTACAAAATTTTCAACAAACTCTGGAATTCTTCAAAAGAACTTGAAAAAACACTTGCAATACAAACCCTAAAACTTTACAAAAAAGAATTTGATATCAAAACTTGGAAATTTATAAAAAACAAATTAAAAAATATTAAATCTCCTGACTTAAAAGAAGACATACTCCAAAACATAATCAAACCTCTTTCAACAAAATATCCCAAAATAATCACAAACTAACGCCTTTAAAATAATAATTTCTATATTCTCTTGCTTTTCTTGATAAAACAATTGAAAAATCCCTTAAACGTTCCTTAGAATCATCTTCTAATCTATCAAATTTTAAAAAATCTAAACCTCTTCCAAAAACATAATCTCTCACATGCCTATAATTAATTTCAGAATCTTCGCACTCCTCAATAATATTTGATAAAAATTCCAAATAAAAACTTTCTGAATCACTCTCTCCAAAATCTTTTAAAATATTTCCTGCCCTTTCCAAATCTTTATAATCAACATCTTGCCCATTCAAATAACCCTCAATACTACAACCTACTGAAGCAAAAAGAAAAGAAAACCTTCCATCTTCCAAATCAAATCTCTCTGGATAAATATCTAAATTATTTTCAACCATCCAAAACAAAAACAAAATTATTTATAAAGATTACTCAAGCAATATATTTTCTGAAACCATTTGGATTTTCCCAATGCCACCAGGATTCAGCCTTTTGAGATAGATTAGTGCAAAAATCAATTAAATCTTTTCTTTGATTCCTATCACTCCTTTGAAAATCTAACAAAGATAATGATATCTTTTTTGTTTCCTCAATGATTTCATCAGCAGTTTCATATCTTTTACCTAATGAACTAAAAACATCATACATAAAACAACCCAAATTAATATCATCTTTAAGAGGAATACCTCCAGATTCATAAGGACAATCCTCATCAGATTGAGTTGAAACCTGCATGATTCTTCCCAACCTAATAACAGGACGAATATCTGTAGAAGTATCTCTTCCATAAGAATTTATTGAAACAGCAGCCATGAGAGCTAATTCACCCAACCCATTATCCCTATAATGAAAATAATCAGGCATAAATTCCATTATATCATATTTTTTTTCAACCATCCAAAATAAAAACAAAATTATTTATAAAGATTTACATCCTTCAATTTATATGATAAGAGAATTCATCTACTTTTCATCAAAAGCAAGAACATCTGGAAACTTTCCAGAGAGAAATCTCATGAAAGCAGGAAGAATGGATATAGTTTGTAATGTAATAATTCAAACTCTATTTCTATCTAACAAACTCAGAAAAGACATAAAACTCCATTTAATTTTCAACGGACCTCCAAATCCTCCAATGCACCTAACCCTAATCACAGAAAAATTAAACAAAGAAACAATCAGCAAAAAAGACATAGGAGGATTAATAAAAAGAATGCTCTACAAATACAAAAAAGACAAAAACACAGAAGTTTTTCCAGGTTGCTTTATTGAAAAAAAATCTTTAAACAAACTACTAAAAGAACTCTTCCAAGAAAAAGAAATTTTAGTTTTAGATAAAAAAGGAGAAAATATAAGAAATCTAAAAAACCTAAAAAACAAAGTTTTCCTCATAGGAGACCACGAAGGATTGCCAAAAAAAGAAATCAAATCTTATCCAAAAATTTCAATAGGACCTGAAACTTATTTTGCTTCTCAAACATTTATAATAATCAATAATGAATTAGATATTCGAGGATAAAAACTTATAAATTAAAAAATCCTGATAATAACATGAAAAAAAGAACAATTGAAATATTTCAATATATTGCATGGATAATGGGTTTTATTGCCCTCACACTCTTATCTTATGGGATAATAAGAGAACTATTCTTAAAATGAAAACAGCAGATGCTTTAACAATTTTTTCTCAAATAATTAATTTCATGATTTTCATTTATTTCGCAGTAGTATTATTACAATTAGAGGTTCTCGATGTTACGGGTCTTTTAATAAGTGCATTTGGACTGCTTTCATCACTAATTGCAAGTATAGCATCTGCTTTAAAATCTAAATAATATTCACCTCATCATAACTTCAAGCTTAGAAGGGTCTCTTTTCATTTCTTTAACAATTGTTGCAGGTCCTATAATCGTCAAAGCATTTTGCTGTCCAGTTAACATATTCGCAAGCCCACTTTTAAACTTACTAAAAAAACTCTCTTCAGCCTGGTCAGGAGTTATCACAGCAAGTTCAACACCTTTGAATCCCTTAATATTATCAATCATAACCATAGTATCTTCAATCAAACGAGTTTCCTCTTCTGCTCTCAAACGACCCTGAAGAACAATCAATTTATTATCTAAAACAATTCTCAAAAGTTTCTTTATCCTATCCACACTATCAAGCCCGGATATTTCTGAAAAAGGCACAAAGTGCAATGTCAATCCTTTTCTAAACTTATTCTTTCCCATTTTCATCTCTTTTATACCTATAATCAATTATATATATTTAAATGTTATCCATTAAACTTTTTTAGCTAACTTAAATACAGACTCATAAAACTCGTCCATGTTTTTTCCATATTTAGCTGAAATTCCAATCACATCATAATCAGGAAAAGCAGATTCAATTTTTTTAATATCCGCCTTTCTTAAATCTATCTTATTTGCAACAACAAGCACAGGAATCTTCCGAGCAACCAAATTGCCAACCATGGTAATATTAACTTGCGAATAAGGATTCTCAGTAGCATCTACAACAACAATAACAGCATCCATATCATCAAGCCATTTAATTGATTCAACAATTCCTTGTGTCGCCTCCTTAGCCCTTTTCTGTGCCTGCTTTTTCTTCATCTTAAACTTCATAAAATCCTCATAATCAATTTTCGTAGCAATTCCAGGAGTATCCACAAGTTTAAATTTCAGAGATTTTTCCTTATACTTAATTTCAACTTCTTCCTTAAACTGAACTTTCCTTGTCTCATGTGCCATTTTACTAACTTTACCAATCTCCTCACCAGTCCAATCCTTACAAATACGATTAGCTAAAGTAGTTTTACCCCCATTTGGAGGACCATAAAAACCTAATGAAATCTCTTTCCTCTGACTAAAAAGCGAATTAAACATCCTCTTTGTAAAATTTGTCAATACTTTAAAAACCATATAAAACAAATATTTTTAAGTTTATAAAGAATATTGTTCTTTTTCATTATAAAAAATCTATTTAGTATTAATATGTCTTCCTTTAAATCCAGAACCCTTGATATTTTTCAAACCTTTATTAGAGTTTTTATGATTTACATTCCTCTGAGCCAATTCCTTTTTAACTTCTCTATTCTCAAACCATTTAAACAAAGGAATCTCCCACATTCCAGTTCTCTTGCCATGCAATTTTCTCCAAGCATAATTCATTTGCTCTTTTGTCCAACCAACTCCCTTCAACTTATCAAAAATAGTATTTTTCTTAGAACCATGCTTTAAAGAAATATTCATAAAATTAACAAGATTAAACAACTGATTCTTATTCTTAAACAAATGCTTCTCATAATTCCTTTTATACCATTCCTGCAAAATAATATAAACAATAAGAGCAATAAAAAAAAGCACTCCTAAAATAACAAAAGTACTAAACCATTTCTTGCAGTCATTAGGACAATTCTTATTTGTCTCACCCTCCTCGCAAACACCATTATTATTGCAAACATCAACATCAATAACACTCAACTGACTTGAATCAGGAACAACATAAACAGGAATACTGCCCAAATCAACTCTTCCAGGATAAATAAACTCAAATTCAAAACTCTCTTCTAAATCTAACTCCTTAAACAAATTATTCCCTTTACCCTGAAAAACTTTCTTAGAAGTAATTTTATCAGAATTCCCATCCAAAACTACATAAACATCTTTCAAATCATTTTTAGGAATCAAAGAAACCTTAATATGGGAAACAAAATCACTCTCTTCAGAATTATAAACAAGAGAATAGGTCTTAGACTCAACTTTCATTTCAAGATTATTATCAACCCATCTATTTATTGAATTAACATAATCCCGATTCATATCACCTGCACCTATTTCTGACAAAACAGCAAAATCAATTCTTTCATCATCTTGCAAAAAATCAACATTATTTATAATAACACTTGTCCTTAAATCCTCAGGAACTTTCAAATCATAAAGAGCAGTCATAATCTCAACTGCCTTGTCCTCACTAATCTCAACATTATACTCTAACTCCTGTTCATCAATATCACCCTTAATCTCTTCAAAATTCAATCTTTGAACCAAATCGTGTTTTATCCATGAATCAAATTCATCAATCTTTCCCTCAATATCCTCGATATTATCTCTCAACTCACCAATTTTTTTTACAATAGAACCCTTTGGAGAAACAACTTTTATTTCAACAGATTTGCTTGAACCTCCAACATCAAGATTAATTGTATAATCTCCTGTTTTTGGATAAGTATGCACTACTTTATTAGAAAGAGTTATTTTTTTAGTACCCTCTCCAAAATCCCACTCAAAAGTATTATTTACTGAACCATTAGTAACAGCAACAAAAGTTACAGGAACCAAAGCAGGAACTTCAGAAGGAATAATATCAAAGATTCCAGAACCCTCGCTAAAAATCAAATCTTCTTCAAAAATCTTTGAACTTCCTAACTCAAAAACCAAATCACTTGAAGTAACTTCAAACTCACCATGCTCTAAATCAAGTTTAATAAAATCTGAATCAATTGTAAAATTCTTCATTTCAATATCATAAAAATATTCACCATTCATAGTAATTCCTTCTGATTTGTAAAAAAGTTTCAAATCACTTAAAATAACATTTTGTGAAATTCCTGAAAAAGAAATAGGAATAAAACAGCCCTCACCACAATCTCCCTCATAATTCATCAAAACATAATCCTCAACATAATCTGTTAAATCAATTCCTAATGAAGTTTCATTAAAGAAAAATTCTTTTAAAGGAGCATACTTCAGAGGTTTAGCAAAAATCTGAAAATCATGCGAATAACTTCCAACATAACCACAAGGATTAACATCCTCGTATCTTATACTCAATTCACCAACTAAATCTTCAACCTCCATACAAACTTCAGCTTTTTCAGAATCCTTAACCTCACTATCAAATTCAACAACACATCCAATCTCACCATTCCCAATTACAGAACACTTTTCATAATCTTCTTCAGTTGAAACAGACATGCTAACTTCAGCACTACCTTCTCCAATCAATTCAGCACCAATTTTAAATCCTTTTGCAACATCCAACCTTATCTCCTGACAATAAATCTCTCCCTCTAAAATAGAACTTTCATCTTCAGAATCTTCTAAATTAAAACAACCATCAGGATTAACAGAATCACAAAAACTATCATTCAAAACATCTGCATCATCCCATTCCACCTCACCATCATCAAGCAAATCTATTTTCAAAGGATTTAAACAAGACTCCAATGTATCTGGAACAACCTTGAAACTCAACTCATCAATTCTATCAATAACACCCTTTAACTCAATACCCACCAAACTCTTTTCATAAGGTTCAATTTTCACACCCTTATAATCATTTGAATCTTCTCCAATATAATCATTCTTGCAATTAAAAGGATTACAAGTATAATTCTCATCACTATTTTTCAAAAAATCATACAAAGTTATTTCAGAATCAAAAGCAGTCAAAAGCGAATTACCTGACTCTCCATTCAAACTAATATTCACCCACCCCTCCAAATACTGACCAAAAACATAAGAACCCTCAATCTCATGCGACGGCTCACCAACTTCAAAACCAGCAAATACAAAATTCAAACTCATTAATATTACAAATATACTCAATAATACACTCTTTTTCATAACCTCTCTAAGAAACCAGGTATTTTAAACCTTCTCATATCTACTCGCTTCATTCAAAAGATAATTAAAAGTCTCAATATCAATATAATATCCTTCATTACTCAAATCTATAAGCAATTTTTTATATTCTTCAAAACCTATTAATTTTTCCTTAAAAAATCTAATAAAAATAGCACTCGTCCGAACAGGATTCAAATCAAGAAGTTGACATATCTTATAAGCCTCTTTATCATCAATTAAAATATTTTTTTCATTAAAATTCAGACAAAGAGAAATAGCACAAATCTCACCCTTATGCAAATGAGACAAATCCCTTAGTTTCTTAACTCTTCCAGATTTTTTAACAACAATAAAACCTTCTCCTATTTCTTTTTCAATTAATAAAACTTCTTTTTGATTCAATCTTTTTCCTTCTAAAACAACTTCCTCAAAAACCTCTTCAGGAATAAAAACTTTCTCATAAATTTTTTTAAGCAAATTTAGTTTATTCAGTTTTACTAAATAAATTAATGGACTCGAATTACATACTGATATCATTTACCAAAAACCTGTTTTATATCTTCCTTAGCATCTTCTAATGTGTAATGAGATATTTTTTTATTTTTAACCTCATCCATAAAAACCCATAAAGAAACTCCTGCTAAATCAGCTCCTTTCCAAAGAGATACTTCTCCCTTTCTGTATTTTTCAATAGCATATTCAATCTTGAATTTTTCAAGACCCTTTGTAAGTAAAATTTTCACTAAGACTGTCCTTCCCAACCCTTTTTCTTTAGCAAATCTATCAACTTCTTCTATTACTTCCTTAGGAGCCCTTGTAGATATTAATTCAGTCATTTTGTATACAAAATAGACACATTGTGCACTTATAAACATTTCAGTTAAAACGAGTATCTCCGATATTTATAAATAAACTTTGTAATTCCTAATTTTATTGAGGATGGACGAGAATTTTGACTAAATCTTAAAAATAACAAAGTCAGAACTTGAGTTTTGTCAATAGACGAATTCAGTGAGAAACGAACCATTTTGCGAAAAGTAAAAAAATAACGAGCAGGATGGTGAGCCATGAATTGCAAAATAGTAAAAACTCATCAGAGATACTCTAAAACCCCTCTCAAACCTCCAAACTCAAAACCTTAGAAATACCTTCCTGCATACTAACTCCATAAAGAACATTAGAAGATTCTGAAATAATAGAATCATTATGAGTTATAATCAAATACTGCCCTTCTTTCATATGCTTTTTCAAAAGATAAGCTAATCTCTGACTATTCCTTTTATCCAAAGCAGCATCAATTTCATCAAAAACATAAAAACTATAAGGACGATGTTCCTGAATTGCAAAAATCAAAGACAAAGCAACAAGAGTCTGCTCACCTCCTGACAATGAAGTAATATCAAAATATTTTCCAGCACCAACTTTAATCACAATATCAAGCCCTGCATTAAAAATCTCTTTTTTATCCTGAACCTCAAGATTAACAACTCCCTTATCACTTAATTGAGAAAAATTCCTTGAAAACAATTCATTAACACCTTTCAGAGTCCTCATAAAAGTCCTCCTCTTTTTCCTGTCAATCTGTTCAATAACTTTCAAAATCTCCTCTTTCTCTTTATCAAGTTGTTCAACCTTCGCCCGAATTTTATCATACTCTTCTTTAACACCTTCATAAACTTCCAAGGCCTTCATATTAACACTTCCAATCCTTTCCAAAATAACCTCTGCATTTCTCAATTTCTCTTTCAGTTTATCAATATTCAAATTCAAAAATTCAAATTTCCCAAATTCCTCAATCTCCTCTTTCAAAGAATCAATCTTAGCATTAATCTGTGCACAAGAAATCTTCAAATTATTAATATCATTTTCAAGCAATCTCTTTTCATTCTGAACTTTCATCAAATCACTTTCAATACTCCTAACCCTGTCCTGCAATTTATTTTTCTCTTCAAACATTTTCTGATACTTTTTCTTTAAAATCTCTGCCTGCTCTTCTTTTTCCTCAACAACACTTTCCTTTTCCTCTAAACTTTCATTTATATCTTTCAATTCTTCAACTAACTCTTCTCTGTCCCGAACAATTTGCTTTATTGCTAAACGAGCCCTGTCAACCTCTCTCTGTTTTGTCGCAATCTCAATTCCAAGATTTTTTTCCTCACTCCTCTGCAGTTCGCTAACTTCCAACTTCAAATTTTCATACATCTCTTCACTTATTTTTATTGAAGAAACTTTATTCTCATACATTCTCTTTTTATCTTCAAGAACCTTCAACTCGCTCTTAATCGCCTTCATCTCTTCATTATTTCTCCTCAAACTATCTTTTTTCTCACGAATATTTCTTATCTTCACAATACAAATCTCTCGAATTTTAACTTCCTCATTTCCCTTCTCAATAAATTCCTTCAATTTCTCAATTTCAAAATTCATCTTTTTAATTTCTTTTTCATTATTCTCAATAACTTCCCGAGCACCAGAAATATCTCCATCAACTTTTCTAATAACATCTTTAATATGCTCTTTAGTAACTTTTGTCTTGCACAAAGGACAAACATCAAGTTCAGAAATCTGGCTCTTAATTTTTTCAGAATCCTCAATCAATCTTCCATTAATAGCACACTCTCTTTCCTTAACCATCAAACTCTCCTCCATCTCTTCAATCTTTTTCTCACTAACCTTTAACTTCTTATTCAAATTCTCAATTTTCTTTTCATGCTCCTCCAAACCATCCCTTATTTTAATTTCATCTTCAAGATTCTCAATTGAATTCAAAATAAAATCACTCTCATTATTTAATTTTGCAATCTGCCTCATCTTATCTGAAATCTGATTATTCACAGAAGACAAATTTGACCTTATAAGATAATACTGCCTTTTCGTCTCTTCCAACTCATCAAGTTTATTTTTCTTAACCTCCAATTCCCTTTTAACATTTCTACCCTTCTCCTTACTCATTCTATCAATCTCCTCATTAAGATTTTTTATATCAACATTCAACCTCTCTTTCCTTCTATCTAATTCAACAAGATTATTCTCATAATTCTCTTTCCTCGCACCTAATCCAGCAATGTCTTGTTTTATTTCAGAAATTTCATTCAAAAGAGAATCCTGCTCAAAACCAGATTTCTGCTGAACCTCTTTGGAAATATCTTCCACACTTTTATTCAAATTCCCAATATCTCTCCTGAATTTAATAATAATCTCATCTTTTTTATTCACATCAGAATTCTTGCCCTCCATATTTTTCAAAATTTCCTTAAGCTCTTTTTCCCTGTCTAAAATATTTCTCTGAATAATTGATGCCTTATATCTCTTAATAGAACCCTGAAGTTTTTTATATCTTAATGCCTGCTCTCTCTCCTTCTCAAGATTTCTAATATAATTCGCCCTCTCTCTCAAAACTGAATTTATTTGTTTAAGTTTTTCATTTGTTTTATCCAATTCTTTCATAGACTTTTCTTTTCTCATTTCATAAATAGAAATTCCAGAAACTTCTTCAATAACTTTTCTTCTTTCTTCAGCAGGCATCTTAACAAATTTTTCAATCTCACCTTGCAAAACAATATTAAAACCATAAGGGTCAATTCCTGCCTGCCCCAACAACTCCAAAACCTCCTGCCTTGTTTTTACCTGTCCATTTATTTTATAAACTCCCTGTCCATTTTTTTTAACAATTCTCCGAATCGCAATTTCATCATTATCCAATGCAAAAGTTTTATCAGAATTATCAAAAACAATTTCAACATATGCCTGATTCGCAGGTTTATAATGTTTGTTTCCTGAAAAAATTAAATGCGAAGCTTTTGAAGCTCGAATCGACTTTATCGACAATCTTCCTAAAACAAAACAAAGTGCATCAAGAACATTCGACTTTCCAGAACCATTAGGACCAACAATGCAAACAACATGCCTGTCAAAATAAATTGGAGTCTCTCTTGCAAAACTCTTAAACCCTTTCATACCTAATTTTTTTATATATGTCATATTAACCTCAATAAATTTATAATACTAACAAAAGCAATTAGGGTTTTTAAGTTTGTTCAAATTTAAGTTTTTTCAAAATCACCCTCTTCTGAATTCTCCTCTTCTTCAAAATAATCCCTCTCATAAATCTCTCCTTTCTTAAAAGAATTCTCCAAATCAATAACATACTTTCCTTCCTCTAATTTGTAAATCAAAGGTCTTGATTTCGCAAACAAATTAATCAAATCAATTTCAAATTTACCCGGCTCCAAAACTCTCACACTCTCCAAATCTAAAACAACTGGCTTATCAGGTTTTTTATCTAAACCAGTCAACTCACGAATATCTTTTTCAATCTGCTCTTTATCTGCCTTTTCCAATTCAACAATCTTTTTCTTATACTCTTCCCGTAATGAATCATATTTATCCTGCCTAATATAATAAAAAAACCTGCTCCCACATTTACAACCCTTTAACAACTCTTCAGATGCATCAGGATACATTTCTCCGCATTTTGTACATTGGTGTGGCATCTTAAAATCCCATAATAAATAATTTCAATAAAATTAAAAGAAAACAATATTAATAAACTTATGTGAAATAAAATAAACATCACTCTTCTTTCTCTTTCTGCAAATCTTCAAACTCATACCAGACCTTGCATCTTTTGCAATATCCAATCGTCTTGTCATAATCATTGGGAAACAACGGCTCCCCATGAATCGGTCACTCCAATTTATTCACCTCCATTTTAAATAAAAACATAATAAACTTTCTTTTTAAAACATTTCTAAAGATTTATAAACTCATAAAAATCCACACAAAAAATTTTCTTTTAAAAAGATTTAGGAAGGTTTATATATAATGAGAATATGTCGATTAATGTCCTAAACACATCCCATCAATATCTTCCTGGCATCTAATCATAAATTTCATTAATTCATCAAAATATATTAACCTTTGATGTTCCTTAAAACTATTATCAGATTCCTTTTACTTCTTTCATCTTGATTTACAGAATAATACAAAAATTTCTCAAGATAATATTCTACCTCCTCACTAAAATCTATTTCATCTCCTGAGAACCAATCTTCAAAAAATTCTATTTATGTCATCAATCATATTATCTCTCCTCACCCTCTACAACAACTCTTAACCCAGCTTCTTCTCAACCAAATCCTGACATACACCAGCAGCAACAGTTGCACCAGCATCTCGAATAGCAAATCTTGCCATATGTGGATTTTCTCCTGCTTTTTCAATTACCAAATTACCCATTGGCTTGAACTTGCAAATAGCAACATCTCCATTCTTTAAGAAATCAACTTGACCTTCCATTGGTTGTCCACTTGTTGGATCAATCTTGTGAACAATCTCTATTAACTGACAAGGAACTTGAGCAGTATGAACATGGAAAACAGGTGTATAACCTTTAGCAACAACAGTTGGATGATTTATAATCGCAACTTGAGCAGTAAATTCTTCAGCAATTGTTGGAGGTTTACCAGCATCTGCAATAACATCTCCTCTTGCAATATCTTTCTTACCAATACCTCTAATATTTATACCAACATTATATCCTGGTTCTGCTTCTTGATATTGTTCATGATGCATTTCAATACTCTTAACTTCTCCTTCAACCCCTCTACCAGAACGAGCTGGAAGAACAATAACTTTTTGTCCTATTTTCATAATACCAGTTTCAATTTTACCAACAGGAACAGTTCCAATACCTGTAATTTCATAAACATCCTGAACAGGCATTCTCATTGGCAAATCAACAGGTTTTTGAGGTTCTGGAAATAAATCCAATTGCTCAAACAAAGTAGGTCCTTTATACCAAGACATATTCTGAGATTTCTCCTTAATATTATCTCCTTTAAGCCCTGAAACAGCTAAAAAAGTAACTTTTTCAGGATTAATTCCTACAGTTTTCAAAAGATTAGAAACATCTTCCTTAACCTTATTAAAAGCTTCTTCTTTATATTCAACAGTATCCATTTTATTCACAACTACTGCAATATCAGTAACACCCATGGTTCTTAACAACCATAAGTGCTCTTTTGTCTGTGGTTGAACACCTTCTTTAGCAGCAATTGTCAAAAAAGCAGCATCAGCTTGTGAAGCACCAGTAATCATATTTTTAACAAAATCCTTGTGTCCAGGTGCATCAATTATTGTAATCTGTCTTTTAGGTGTAATAATTTTCTTATAAGCTAAATCAATAGTAACTCCTCTTTCTCTTTCTTCTTTAATATGGTCCATAATATAAGCAAATTCAAAACCAGGTTTTCCTTGTTTTTCAGCTTCTTCCTTCAGTTTCTTCATTTCCTGTTCAGGTATGATTCCACTAACAAACATAAGCTGACCTACACAAGTACTTTTACCATGGTCAACATGACCTACAAATACTATATTCATTGTTGGTTTTTCTCCAGCCATTTTATCTATATAAATTTTTAATAGTATATCATAAAAAAATGCATTTATAAACTTTTCTATTCTTAATTATTTATGATAAATCCAAAATCAGAGAAAAAAGAACTTTTAGAAAAAATTAAATCCCATAAAAAATACTCTTCAATCTCCGACGACATAATTAAAAAAGAAATCAATTCTTACCTAAAATTTCATCCTAATCAAAAACAAAAACAAATAATAAAAAACATAAGAGCTAAACTTCACAGGACTTATTCAAGCTATCAAACAAACAAAAAAAATAAAATTGAAAAATACCTAAAAGAACCAAAAAACAGCACAACAAAACTCTTAGAAACAACACTTTCAACAAAAGAAAGATTAAAAAACTACAAAGAAATCTACAAAAAAATTTTCTCAATCACAGGAAAACCAAAAACAATAACAGATTTAGGAGCAGGATTAAATATCTTTAGTTTTCCTTTTATGAATCTAAAAACTCTAACCTATTATGCACACGACATAAATAAACAAGACCAAAAAATAATTAAAAAATATCTCAATATAATGAATCTAAAAGGAACAGCAGAAATCACAGATTTAAACAATCTAAAAAAAATAAAAAAATCAGATATTATTTTAATGTTCAAACTCTACGACCTTTTAGAAAAAAACACTAAAAAAAACATCCTCCAAAAACTCATAACAAAATCACCTTTTATCGTAGTGAGTTTTGCAACAAAATCACTCTCAAGAAAACCATTTCAATTAAAACAAAGAACAGGTTTTGAAAATCATCTTAAAAAAAACAACCTATCCTTTAAAAAGTTTGAGACAGATAATGAGATTTTTTATGTGATATCACACGATAAAATAAACTAAATATTCATAAATCAATTTTTATAAAACTATCCTACAACACTTCCAACAAAATGCTCGCCTTTCAAAAACCTTTTAAAATTATCAACATCACCACCCAAAATATAAGTCCTTACCTTATACTTCTTCATCAATTTAACAGCATTAGAATCTAAAATAAAATTCTGCCCATGTTTAAAATTCCTGCCTTTAACCATTTTCCACAAATCCTTATGCGAAATTTTAGGAATAAATTTCGCACTTTTATACTTCTTAGGATCTTTATCATACAAACCCTTAACATTAGACAAATTCACAAAATCACAATTAAAATAATTCGCAAGTTTTACAGCAGTTGAATCAGAGGTCTGATTAGAAGAATATCTCAAAGCACCGCAAAAAACAATTCTCTTCCTACGAAGATAATCCTCAACATCTTTCATATCTTTAGGCATTCCTTTATTTGCATCACTCCCAAAAAAATAAGTCATAAAACGAGCATTTAAACGGGTGCACGAGATTCCTAAATAAGATTGTAACAAATCTTTCTTTTTTAACCGAAGATTATCCAAACCATAAATATAATTCCTTGCAGTCATCCCACCCCCGCACACTCCCACAAACCTATAATCCCTACATCCTAACAAAACTTTTTTAAAATCCTCTAAAAAATTCAGATTAATTTTATCAGGAATTATCAAACTTCCGCCCAAACTTATCACTAATTTTTTCATCTTACTAAAAAGAAGAATTCCTTGTTTTTATATTTTGCGAATAATCAAATAAAACCTATTAATCTCTCGCAGTAAATTGAACCTTTTCAGAATGATAAAAAATTCAGCTTTCCAAAGTCGATGAATTTTATAAGAACTATTGTTTCCGTCTCTCACCTTCCCTAAAAACCCTTCTGCCCCTCAACCTCCTCCACCACTCTATCAACAAACTCACCCTTTTTATAATTCTTAACCTTGCCCTTAACTCTAACAGCAACCTCTCCTGCCTTCTCTTCCTTATCACCAATAACAATTATATAAGGAATCTTCTCAACCTCTGCCTGTCTTATCTTTCCACCTAATGGCTCCTGAGATAAATCAACATCAAATCTCAAACCTTTCTCTTTCAACTCATTACAAAAATCCTCACAAGATTTATTATTTCTATCTGTATAATTAATCACTCTAACTTGAACAGGTGACAACCAAACAGGAAGATGTCCTTTATAATGTTCTAACAAAATTCCAATAAATCTTTCAATACTTCCATAAACAACTCTGTGCAACATCACAGGTCTTTTAATTTTATTATCTTTATCAACAAAACTCAAATCAAACCTTTCAGGCATTGCAAAATCCAACTGCAAAGTTCCCATCTGCCAAGTCCTTCCCAACGAATCCTTAATATGAAAATCAATCTTCGGTCCATAAAAAGCCCCATCACCCTTATTAACCTTAAACTTCATTTTCTTTTTTTTCAAAACTTTCTCTAAAACACTTTCTGCTTTATCCCAAATTTTATCACTTCCAATTCTCTTTTCAGGACGAGTAGAAAGTTCAACAAAATAATCAAATCCAAACAATTTGTAAAATCTATCAATCAAATCAATAACTCCAACCAACTCCCCCTCAACCTGTTTCTCTGTGCAAAAAATATGAGCATCATCTTGTGTAAATTGTATAACTCTAAATAAACCACCTAAAACTCCTGACAATTCCTGTCTATGAACAACTCCTAATTCTCCTACTCTCAATGGAAAATCCCTGTAAGATTTTGTAGAATTTTTATAAACCAACATTCCTCCAGGACAATTCATTGGCTTCACAGCAAACTCTCTCCCTTCATAATCAGTCAAAAAAATATTCTCCCGATACTTTTCCCAATGTCCTGAAATCTGCCATAATTTCTTATCTAAAACTTGAGGAGTTTTAATCTCCTCATAACCTGACTTTCTATGCTCCTCTCTCCAAAATTTAACCAACTCATTAAAAATAATCAAACCATTATTATGCCAAAAAACCATTCCAGGAGCAGTTTCTGAAAATGAAAACAAATCCATCTTCTGTCCAATAATCCTATGGTCATTTTCTTTCAACTTACGAGTATCCAACTTACCTTTAGAAATCTCATTCAACAATTTCTTATAATCATAAATCTCTCCAGAATCCAAAGAACCAGAAAACTTTATCTCCCTACTCAACTCTGAAAGAGGATGCCCTTTAACCTTCAACTCAAACTCTTTATAATATCCAAAAGGTGCACGAGAAACACTAAATTTCTTTCCTTTTAATTCTTTCTCTGTTTTCTGCAAAACATCCAATGCAAAATTCGGAGAAGACAAAGAAACAGATAAATGAGCATAGGGATAAAGCACAATATTTTTACAACCTACTTGCCCACTAACACTGACAATCTCATTAACAAACTCCTCAACAACATTAACATTTCCCTCATCTTGTTTCTCAATCGCAGTAAGCACAACCAAACTATCCTCAACCAAAACACCCTCCTTCCATTCAGATGTAAGCTCCTCAGGATTCCTCAAAGCTTTCTTCAATGCCTTAAACTTAATATAATCACAATGCAAACATAATATTTTCATAAATAAAATAGATGAAAAGTGTTTATAAAATTATGCTCATCCAATGAATAAATTCAAAAGATTATTCAACTTTAAACTTTTCAGAAAAAGTTTCAAGCAAAGATTCTATATTATGAGATATCAGTTCAGCTCTTTTTCTAAATTCATCATCCGTAAAATCACTAACCCTGAAAGGTCTACCACCACAAGGATACCTATCATAAAAATGAACCCTGCCTTTCCTAATAAGAGCTTTTCCCATATACAAATTAGTATCTTCATCAATAAAACCTATTTCTGGAGATGGGGCTCGAATATACCAGTTTACCTGCATATCTCCTTGTTTCGTATATCCTTGAAAGTAACTAAGTCCATGTCCACCACTATTCTTACACTATCCTTTCCAAAATTTTCAGCCAATTCAGCAGTTCCTTCTTGCATAACCATAACAATTAAATAAAAAATTGTTTATAAAAATTTATATTATTAATCTCACAATTCACTAACCCCATAACTCCAAAGCATCTTTCAATTCAACATGATTTTTAGAAAACTCCTTAAGTGAAATACCTCGCATTACAGCATCAACTGCCTGACGAGCTGCAATAGCTCCTCTTAAAGTCCCATTTGGATGTCCATGAATTCCACCTCCAAACTGCAAAACAACATCACGACCTAAATGCTTCATTAAAAAAGGAACATGCCCTGGATGCAAACCTCCTGAAGAAACCGACAAAACAGGTTTAATCTTCCCCCAATTCTGAGCAAGTCGTCTTTTAGTCCCTTTAACAACTTTCTTCTCCATCTCCTCATTTATCTCACTAACCTCATCCAAGCTACCTTCCAACTTTCCAACAACAGTTCCAATATGCAATTGATCAACACCAATCAAACGAGCAATATCAGCAAGAAACATCATGCTAATTCCATGTTTTCCATTTCTTGTAAAAGCAGCATGCATTGCCCTATGAGCATGAATAGCCATTTTAAAATTAGCATCTCTCAATGTCTGCAAAGCCGAAAAACCAGCAGTAACAATATCTATCATAACATACTTACAACCCAAATCTTCAGCCAATTGAGCCCTCCTAATCATTTCAGAAGTCTCTGCAGTAACATTAACTAAATAAGCTTTTTTCTCACCTGTCTGTTCTTCTGCCTTATTTGCTTTCTCCAAGGTCCGAGCCAATCTATTCTCAAATTTATTAAATTTCTGACTAGCCAAATTCTCATCATCCTTAACAACATCACAACCACCCATCCAAGCATCATAAGCAGTCTGAGCATGATCCTTTGTCTTTAAACCAAGTTTAGGTTTAACAATTGTCCCAACCAAAGGCCTGTCTCCCACTTTCAAAATTTTCCGAACACCCTCAACACCATACTTAGGACCTTTAAATGATTTTAATATTTCAGGAGGAATTTTCACATCTTCGAGTCTAAGATTCTTAACAGCCTTCATTCCAAAGATATTGCCAGCAATTGATGAAAGAATATTCGGAGCATTTCCTTTCTCAAATAATTCATTAGGATAAGCAATCTTAACCATATTCCCTCTAATCCAAAAAACCTTAGCACCCAACCGCCTAACATATTTTTTCTCATGAACATCTGTCCAAGTTCCAACACTTGACTCCAATGCAATAGTAGGAGCCACCACCTTCATAGGCAAACCAGCACTCTCAACTCTAAACAAACAAACCAAATCCGACGACTTCGGTTTATACTTCAAATCTATAAAATCAGACACCTTCATTTTAAACCTCTTTTTAATTTATTAATTTCAGTAATAGTATCATATCTAAATTTTTTCAAATCTTTAACATCCTCATTTACCATCTCTAACTTATGCATAGCCCAACCAGCCAAATAAACAGCACCAAAATAAGGAGCATATTCTATTAGAACAGGGGTATTAATAATCCCAAAAACCTTCAAAATCAACCAAATAAATATCCCAATTAAAACTATCCAGGCAAGAACATCCCAAAAATTTATTCCTCTTTTTACCTTAACCATGAAAGAACCAATCAAAAACCCTTTTTATATTTTTTGGAAAAAATATTAGGACACTACAGAAAAAATATCTTTAAATAAAACAAACATTCTAAAAAATTCAAATATGAATTAGTAAATAAAACTATTTCTTATCATCCATCTTCTCACAAAAAGTCTTCTCACTTTTTGAATGATGGTGTTCCTTGCATTCAGAACATTTTCCATGCCTCTCACAATCATAAGAACAAGGACAATCAAGATTTTCTAATTCCATGAATAAATAAACTTCGCAGATTTTAAAATCTTTCTTTAAAAACTCAACTAACCATTGTATTAAATTCATCACAATAAAATCAAAAGAGCACTTAGACAAAGTCAGGTGCGAGTTCAATAAATCATCTCAAAACTTCCCTCAATTTCTCACTATCAGAAACATAAACCAAATCAATTCCAAACTTCTTAATATAATTTTCAATTTCAAAATCCAACTTCTTGCCTTTCAAAAAACAAGAATAAACAAATATCTTATAATCATCACCAGCCCTAACCTCAGAATGAATAAACTTACCAGCAACACTAACACCTTCTTTTCTGCCTTTCAACAACTTATAAAGATAAACAGCATAATTCAACTCACCATTTGTTCCAGGACTAGAACCCAAATACAAGACAGCATCACCCAAAAGCCCCTTAATCAAATCATGCTTATACCAATCACCTGTATCAATCACTTCATCAAATTTAATCTTATTCATATACTTCTCCAAATGCTTAATCCCAAAAGTCCTATCAGATTTAGGAACAGAAGCAATAATCTTAGAACCTCCTAACTCACGATATTTCTGAGCAATCTCAAAAGAAACACCCCTATCTGGAAGCACAACTAATTCACATCCTAAATCAACTAATCCCTGAGCAATCCCATCCAACTCTTTATCAAATTCTCTCCTTTCAAAACCCAACAACTTTTCATAATGATAATCAATATCACCAGGTCCAATTAAAACAACTCTCATAAAAACCAAACTATTTTAAACTATAAAAACATTTCCATATATGGAAAAAAAGGTGATATTCACTGATTTAGACGGAACATTATTAGACGACAAATATAGTTTTAAAAAAGCAGAACCTGGAATTGAAATAACAAAGCATTTCAACATACCTCTAATTTTCGTAAGCAGTAAAACAAGAGCAGAAATTGAAGTTTACAGAAAAAAAACAAAAAATAATCACCCATTCATCTCTGAAAACGGAGGAGCAATTTTTATTCCTCAAAATTATTTTGCAGAAGAAAACAAAAACAAACTTAAAAAAAAATACAAGATAATAGAACTCGGAACAAAATATTCAAAACTTGTGCAAACTTTAAAAAAAATAAAAAAGAAAATACCCTTAAGAGGATTCTCACAAATGTCTGCAAAAGAATTAAGTAAAAATTCAGGACTAAATTTAAAACAAGCAAAACTTGCAAAAAAAAGAGAATATGACGAAGCATTTGAATTAGAAAATAAAAAAGATGAAAAACAACTTTTCCAATTAATAAAAAAACACAAACTAAAATACACAAAAGGTGGAAGATACTATCACATCTTAGGAAATAACAACAAAGGAAAGGCAGTAAAAATCCTCTCAGAATTTTATAAGAACAAATATGGAAAAATTGAAACAATTGCATTAGGAGATTCAGACAATGATAAACCCATGTTAAAAAAAGTAAAAAAACCATTTTTAATAAAGAGTCCAAATGAATGGAGCAAGATTGTAATAGAATTAATGGATTATGAAAACAAACTTCTAAAAAAAGGAGATGAATTATATTGGAAAAGCATAGAAGTTCTGAAAAAAATGCAATTAAAAAATGGAGCAATTCTGGCGAGTTTTCCAAAAGGCAGGTATCCTTATGTTTATCCTCGTGACCATGCAATTTGCATATTAGGTTTAATTTCAGCAGGATTATATAAAGAAGCAAAAAAAGCATTGCAATTTGTTTTAAAAGGACAAAACTCAAACGGAAGTTTCCCTCAAAGAATGGACAAAAAAGCGAAAGACAAAAGTTACAAACCAATACAAATAGACAACACTGGACTAACTATTTATGCATTTGCAAAATATATTCAAGAAACAAAAGACAAAGAATTTCTCGCATTCAATAAATTAAAAATTGAAAAGGCAGTAAAATATTTAAAATCAAAACTCCATGAAAAAAATCTTTTTTACACACCAAACAGCATACACGAATTTCCACCTTATGAAGCAGGATATGAAATTTGGTCAAACTCTGTCTGCCTAAGTGCATTAGAAGAATTAAAAAAAATAAGAGTAAAAACATTTCCAACAAAAAAAATAAAACAAGCAATAGAAAAATATTTCTGGGGAGAGGATAGTTTTGTTAAAACAATAAGAATTGCAGAATCAAGTTCAGTAGCAGATGACATTGATGCAAGCACATATGCCATAGCAGATTTTGATGTTTTGGGAGATAATAATTCAAAAGTGAAGAAAACTGTTAAGGAGATTATTAAGGAACTTTGGCATGATAAGTTAGGAGGAATCTGCAGATACAAAGAATACATTGGAAGAAACAATGGAGGTTATGGACCCTGGCCTCATTTCACACTAATGATTGCAAGACATTTCATAAAATTAAAAAACAAGAAAAAAGCAGAGATTTATCTAAATTGGATAATAGAGAAAGCACACAAAAATCTGCTTCCAGAACACATTGCACTAAAAGAAGATTTTGAAGAATGGGTAAGTGAATACAAAAAAGCAGGAATAATGAGAAAAGACAGAGAAATCATGCTCAAAAACATAAGAAAATCAGAACCCTATAAAACCAAGGGATTAGCCTATTCAGTTCTTCCTCTTGCCTGGCCTCATGCAGAATTCATAAGAACCTGGAATTTGTATAGAGATGTTTTTTATGATAACTGATTATTAATCCTTCTTATATCTCTCAAAACTAAAATCCATTAAATCGTCGATTCAAATTAATCAACCACCAATAAAACCAAACCTTCAATTAACTTTTTATATCCTTATTACTTAAATAAAAAATGAAAGAGGTGATAATTTCTTGTTCAGGTGGAAAACATCTTGGAAAAAAGATTGCAAAAAAACTAAAAGCATCTTATGGAGAAACAATTATAGAGAGATTTCCAGACACTGAAATAAAAGTTCGAATAAATGCAGAAATAAAAAACAAAAAAGTTTTCTTTGTTCAAAGTTTCTACAAGGATAAAAATCTGGACATAAATGACAAATTAATAGAACTTTTATTCGCAGCACATACTGCAAAATCCTTAGGTGCAAAAAAAATAAATTTAATCTCACCTTATTTTGCATATCTAAGACAAGACATGAGTTTCAAAAAAGGAGAAGCAGTAGCAAATAGAATTTTAGTAAACCTTTGCAAAATTTTCAATAAAGTCTATATTGTAGAACCTCACCTTCACAGACTCCACAGCTTTAAGGAATTTTTTCCAAATGCAGTAAGAATTTCATTAGCAGATGAAACAGCAAATTACATAAAGAGAAAAATAAAAAATCCAGTAATTGTAGGTCCTGATATAGAAAGCGAACAATGGGTTATTCCAGTTGCAAAAAAATTAAATGCCGAACATAAAATTCTAAAAAAACAAAGATTCAATTCAAGAAAAGTAAAAATAAAAGGGAAAAAAACAAAAAACAAAAACATAGTTATTATCGACGACATAATTTCATCAGGACACACTTTAATTGAAGCATCAAAACTCACAAAAGGAAACATCTATTTCATCGGAATGCACGGACTTTTCGCAGAAGGAGCCCTATCTAAATTAAAAAAAATAGGAAAAGTAATCACAACAAACACAATTCCAAATAAAGCAGGCAAAATTGACTGCGCAAATGCAATTGTAAAAAAAATAAAAAAATAAATGTTTTTAGGTTACCTAATTTACTCAATGGGCGAAGGGTGAACAAGGTGTAAAAGGTAGGGAGGGTTTTCGGCATTAGCCGAATTCAGTGGGAAAAAAGTAACCTAAAAATACTCTGAAAAAAATGATAAAAACAAAAGAAAAAAAACTTGTTGCAAAAGAAGCATTGTTTTTTGTAAAATCCGGTATGACAATTGGACTTGGAGAAGGAAGCACAATAAAAATTTTCATAAAAGAATTAGCAAAAAAAGTAAAATTCGAAAATCTCAAAATAAAAATAATTCCAGTAAATGAAAACATAAAAAAAATATGCAAAAAATATAAACTCAAAATCTCCAAAAAAGACAAACCCAATATTTCATTTGACGGAGCAGATAAAATAGACAAAAATTTTAATGTCTTAAAGGGATTTGGAGGATATGCATTTGAAAAAGAAAAAAAATTAGATTATCAGGCAGAAAAAACAATTCTATTAGCAGATTCAAGAAAATTCATAGACGATATAAAAGATTATCCAATTCTGATTAAAAGTGTAAAAAAACCAAAAGCACCTTATATAAAACATTCAAGCAGAGTTTTTGGAGAATTTTACAAAATCTGGATTAAATCAAAAAAAATAAAAACTAAAGATTTAGAGGACAAATTAGAAAAATACTGGTGTTCAGGATTATTCACTAAATTACCAAATCTAATTGTAGTTGGATACAACAAACAACTTAAAAAAACATTCATAAAACCAAAAAATAGTTTTCTCCAAATAGCAGTTGATATTGCTCAAGAAAAAAAAGCACTCAACCTCATAAACAAAACAACAGAAAACATTGACATAATTGAATTAGGAACTCCTCTAATAAAAGAGAATGGATTAAAGATAATAAAAAAAATACAAAAATATAAAAAGATAATTATGGCAGATATTAAAACAGCAGACACTGGAAAATTTGAAGCAGATTTAGCATTCAAGGAAGGAGCAGATATTGTAAGTGTTTTAGGAGGTTCAGCAGATGAAACAATTGAAGGAGCAGTTGAAATAGCAAATCAAAAAAACAAAAAAGTATTAGTGGATTTAATTGATGTAAAAAAATCAGACAGAGAAAAAAGATTAAAAGAAATACTCAAATTAAAAAATCTTCCTCATATAATTTGCATACATATTGCAATTGATGTTCAGAAAAAAGACAAATTCTCAAACCTTAAAAAAATGATAAAACTCTGCAATGAAAAAAAAGTTTTAACAGCACTTGCAGGAGGAATTAATGAAAAAAAATTAAAAAAACTTCAAGAATACAATGCAGACATAATCACTATTGGAGGAGCAATAACAAAAGACAAAAATCCAAAAAGAGTTTCTAAAAAATTGAGAGATATACTAAAAAATTAATGAATCTCAAAACATTTTTAAGTTAAAATAACTATTTATTAAAATGAAAAGAGGAAAGAAAAAAATTTCAATAGAATTTATCTTAGCTATAATAATCGCAATACTTCTTATTGCATCACTCTTGTCATTAGAATTTTTTGAATTTTTTCCATCTTTCACAATCCTTGTCCTCTTATCAATTTTTATACTAATAAAAATAAGCCATATTTTTAAAAACAAAGGAACCAGTTTTGAAGATTACATATCCTTAAGCATATTAATAATTTTCACACTATTACGTCTTTTCACAATTGGACAAAAAATCAACACAACAATAATAGTAATTGGAGTATTCATAACTCTTTATTCAATAGGAGTCATACCCTCTACAAAACGAATATCAAATTCAAAAAATGTCATTTCATTTATTTTAAGTTATATTTTATTTATAGTAACGATTATATTCCTCTTTTCAGGAACCTATGCCCTAAACAATAATTTATTTACAGAGTCAGACAATCCCACAGCATTAACATTTAAAGAAACAATCTACTTCAGCACAATTACATTTACAACAGTAGGTTATGGAGACTTTGCACCAACTGGAATCAATATGCTAATAGCAACTATTGAAGCTATATTGGGAATGGCATTAAACATTGGATTTATTGGCTATATTTTAGCATCAAAAAGATTTAACAAATAAAATGAGAATAAAAAACAAAATAGAAAAAATATTTTATGAATATGTGAATTATTATTTAAAAGATTCACTCCCTGATACAGTTCAAAAAAGAATTGCAAAATTTCTAAAAAGAACTGTTTACTTCTTTGCCATAATAGGGCCTGTTATGACTCTCCCGCAAATATACAGAATATGGACTACCCATATTGTTGCAGGATTTTCATTAACAACATGGATATCATATTTAATAATATCTTTCTTTTGGCTTCTTCTGGGAGTTTTCACTAAAAACAGACCAATAATCCTTGCAAATTTCTGCTGGGTTATTTTACATGTTTATATGGTAATAAGTATTATTCTTTATGGATAATTACAGAAAAATATATAGCAAAAAAATCAAAAATCCAAAAAGAGTTTCTAAAGAATTAAAAAATATCCTTCAAAATAACAATTAAAAAATACTCCAATGATAACAACCCTCAATTATTCCTGAAACATAATTTCCATTCAATTTTACATTTCTATCAGGAACCTTAAAATTCCCTTTTGCAATATAAATCCTGCACAAACCACTCTTTATTTTCTTCCTAACCTCGATTTCAGCATTCTTAACTAAAATACCTTTGATTCCAGATTTCAAAATACTCAAATCATTTCCAGAATCACCTGAATAAACAACTTCACTTTTTTTAACATCCAATTTCTCTAACAAAAATTCAAATGCTTTTTTCTTAGAAGCACCTGGATGAAGAACATCAAGCAAACCAACATTTCTCTTGCAATCATGACTCAAAACCACATTGCAAAAAATCTTATTTTTCCTAAGCAAACTCTTAACATTCTCCGCCCTCTTAAAATCCTTAAAATAATAACTTAACTTAAAAGAATTCTGATATTTTTTTGATTGCAATTTAAAACCTTCTTTTTTCAAAAGCGATTTTATCTTATTTTGATTATAATTTTTAACCTCACTCTCAAGATAATCCTCCCATTCCCTTAACTCAACAAACCTTCCTCCCTTAACCTCATAAATCACAGTCCCAACCATTGAAACACAATAAATCGGTTCAGGAAGTTTATACCTTTCAATAGCATCTTTAACCAAATATTTAGGTCTTCCTGTAATAAAAATCAAACTAATTCCATTCTTCTTTAACAAACTTTTAAAAATATTCATAGAATTTTTATCTTCTTTAGAATTTCCATTTGGAATCAAAGTCCTGTCCAAATCTGTTGCAATTAATTTCATACAAAAACCCTCCTTCCCTTGAGATGATTAAATCCAATAATTGAAGCAACTCCAGACCAAGCCATTTTTTTATGTCCTCCTGACTTGAAAGTTTTGCTATTTATAAATTCAGGAAAAATAAACTCACCATTTGGAAAATTAGCATTATTTATTCCATCAAGATATTTTCCCGCAATCTCCTTATCTTTCAAAGAAGCAACATAAAAACCAGTAACAACAGGCCAAAGTCCTCCATTATGATACTGATTTGGCTTGTTCTTAAATTTAGAAGAATAACTGCACTTCAACTCTCCCCACTCAATATCTTTTGAAGTTATCGGGGGATAAAAAGCAGGAAGAAGATACTTGCTTGATTTTGAAAAATTATTCTGAATATAATCTCTTATCTTTTTCTCCTTTTTATCCCCAACAATATCAAACAAAAGTGCAAGAGAATTTCCCATACCATCAAAACGAAAACCATAACCAGACGGATTAAAATACGGAAGCAAATAATCTTTCTGATATTTCTTTTTTCCAGAATACCTTTCAAACAAAATCCTATGATAAACATAACTTGAATTCTTATTACCCTTATCAAACCAAAAATTAACCAAAATCCTATTTTTCAAATTATCCAATCTTTTCCCATAATCCTTAATTTCTTTATTCAACTTTTTTCTTAAATAAATAAACTCCTCTATTGCTTTATAATAAAGAAGCTGGTCATAAAGAACATAACCTTCCTGAATATATTCATCTGCCCAATCACCGCCTTTTGGAACATAAATAAATCCTCTGTCATTAAATTCATACAAATGACAAATACTCAAAGCCCTCTTGATATTCTCATAATACTTTTTCAAAAAACTAATATCAGAAGTTCTTTTAATGTACTGAGAAAAAACAATCAAAAACCAAAGTGTAGCATCAATTCTTCCAGTGCTCATTCCATAACTAATTTTTTTCGTTGAAACCTCAACATTACTCGGAATCTGTCCTTGCTTATGCTGAAATTTTATTAAAGTTAAAAGAGATTTTTTAACCTGACTAATCAAATTCTTATCCTTAGTCATCAAAGCACCCAAAGAACAAATCATACTATCTCTCCCCCAAACTCTTTTATAATTATAATTCTCCTCTGAAGATGCAACAAAACCATTCGGAGTAGAACAATTATAAAGCAATTTCAAGGAATTCTCATATGCCTCATTTCTATCAACCTCTTTCATTTTCATATAAACAAAGATAAATTTATTTATAAATTCTTTCAAAAACAAAATAAACTAAAAAAATCAAACCCATCCGTAAATCAAAGAAAAAATCATAACACTCGCAATTAATAGCATCAAAATACCTGCAACTAAATGCAATAATCTCAATTTACTCTGCCTTATTCTTTCAAGCCTTTCAGTTGTAGATAATCCTCTATAAATAATAATTGAAAGAATAATCAAAGGAGTTACAAAAACTAAATTATAAAGAAGCAAATAAAATATCCCTGTAGTTCTTGTAACTTCTTTAGCCAATAATCCTAAAATAACAATATAAGGACCTCCAGTGCAGGGAAGTTCAAAAAGCGAAATAACAAAACCCATTAAAAAAGCACCAAGAGGAGAGGTAACACTTTTTAATAATTTTTTCATTGCAGGTCTCCACGAAACAGGAACTTCCATCAAAAAACCCTTACCATACCAAAAATAATCTTTAATATTCAATAATCCAACAATAACTGCAATAACAGTAACAATAATATAAAATGTATGACTTATTCCAGTTGCCTGCAAGGCAGAAAATAAACCAAGCCCCATTAAAAAATAAGAAATATAAATTGAAACAGTAAAAGCTAATCCAAATTTCAAAGCTCTTTTTTTATCTGCAATTGACAAAGCAGCAGTCATAAGAATAATCAAAACAGCAAAAGCACAAGGATTAATAGCATCAACAGCAGCGGCTGCAATAACAATTGGAATAGTAAGTTTATCTAAACCCCTCCTCGAAGTGGGCGAAGAATGCCCCTCAATCTCCTCAACATCACCCTTGCCCTCAATTAAAGGATTACCACAATCCTCCTTCAAACATCTCCTAATCTCCTCTTCAATAGAATCTCCAATACTATTACTGAAACCAACAATTACCTTATCATCAATAAAACAAGTAGGAACACCTCTCATTTTAGTACCATATTTATCAACAAACTCCTGAAAAAGCTCTCTGCCCTCAAAATCATTATAAACCTCATGCTCGTAAATCTTAAGAGTAGGATAATCATCCCTAATATCATCCAAAAAACTCAACAACTTAGAACAATGAGAACATCCCTGCCCATAAAAAACATGAAGATGAACATCATACATAATGCTCTGTTCCTCACTCAAAACAAGATTTAAATTCAAAAATAAAACTAAAAAAACTATTCCAATCAATCCAAATGACTTAATTTTACTCTTCATATTATTACAATAGTTGAAACAACCTATATAAATTTGTTTCAGTTTTTGAAACATCACTCTAAAAAAACCTTCTTCAAATCTTCCTTCAATTCAACAAAATTTGTCATTCCATAAGGTTTTCTCAAAATAATATCCTTATCTTCTAATCTTCTTAATGCACGAAATATCCTAACCCTATTAAAACCAGTAATTCTCGAAATCTCAGATTGAGTTGTCCTTCCATTATTCTTCAAAATACAATCCAAAATCATCCTATCTTCCTTATCCAAAAATCTCAATGTCAAATTACTATCTTTATGAATCTTAATTATTTTTCTCTTATATTTATCAGAAATAAAATAATAAGTCAAACTACCTACAAACATTCCAAAAAGAGATAATAAAATCAAAATCAATGAAACTTCATTTTGCTGTCTGCACCCGATATCACACAAAACCTTCTCATTAAGATAAGTAATTGAAAAAAATATAACACCTGCAAAACCAGCAACAATCCCAATTATCAACCATAACTGAAGAAATTTATTCCTTTCCACAAATTTAAAATCATCATTCATCCTATATAATTTTTTGAATTATATCTTTAAATATCTTTTCATAATCCGGATTTATCTCAACAACTGGTTTCATTTTAATTGTTGAGTTCACAAAATCTCTTTTATAAGGAATCCTGCCTATAATAGGTATATTATTTTCCTTAGCAAAGAATTCAATTTGAGAACAAAAATCTTTTTCTAAATCAAATTTATTAATAACAATTCCAGACTTTATATTAAAATGTTTTGCTAAATATAAAACTCTTTTTAAATCATGCAATGCTGAAGGAGTTGGCTCTGTAACTGCAACAATATAATTTGTTCCAACTAACGAAGCTATTACAGGACAACCTATTCCTGCAGCAGAATCAATCAAGGTAACCTCAGGTTTCAATTCCTCACTTATTTCTTCTGCTTTCTCTCTTAAAGAAGAAACAATTTCTCCAGAAGCCAATTCTCCTAATTTCAATTCTCCAGTCACTAAATCAATATTATAATTTTTACTTAGATAAATAGTTCCAATTTCTTTTTTTGTCATTGAAATAGCATTTACAGGACAAATAACTCTACAAGCCTTGCATCCAATACAAACATCTTTTACAAAAACAGGAAATTTCCCTTTCACAAAAACAATAGCATTTTGCTTGCAAACACTGGCACATTTTCCACACTTATTGCATTTTTTAAAATCCCATTTGGGAATCGGTTGATAAACTTTTGAATATTTCTTTCTTTTGCAAGACAATAACAAATAATCATTAGGACATTCAACATCAGCATCAACTAACATTGTCTTTTTATTCCTTGCAAATTCAATCGCCAACGATGTAGATACTGTGGACTTTCCAGTTCCACCTTTTCCACCTGTTATTGCTATCTTCATTTTCTTACTCCTTTAACAATATATAATGTTGCTAATTTAGAATCATCAGTGGGAAATATTTTTCTATTTCTGATACCTAAAAAATACTCTCCGGTAACCTCAAAATGTTTTCTAGCCACTTCCTCTATAGGTTTTAGATATGCATGCTTAATCTTATTAACGTACGAATCTGGTTGTTTTATTTTTTCTTTAAAAAATTGAGATTCTGGATTTAACAGCATAGCTAAAAGTTTTCCTCCGGGTCTAAGAATTCTTCTAGTTTCCTGAATAGCTTTCTCATAATCATTGACAAATTGCAAAGATGCAATATAAATCACAGCATCAAAACTGGAATCAGAAATGTCCATATATTCTGCTGAACCTATTAAAGTTCTAATATTATCAGGGGTTTCCTCTAATGCTTCTCTTGAAATATCTAATCCAGTAACACTAAAACCCTTCTTTTGTAACCCTTTTTCTATAATGGCAGGACCACAACCAACACTTAAAACATTTTTACAATCTTCCAACTCCCTTAAAACATATTCTAATTCTTTTTCAAATACCTGTTTCCAAAAATCTGTTTGGCACGATTTTAAATAATTTTTCATTTTTATATCCCTTGAATTTTAATTTCCCAATACTTTCTGAATCCTGCACCCTAGTACTATTTTCATTTTATTCGTGACCATCCTCTTTCTTTATTCCATAACCTTTGCCTTTTCCAGGACTACAAAAATCTTTTCCTTGTTTAATTTCACCTTTAATAAAACCATTAATTACTTCATCCATTTCTCCTTGAATTCCAGTAATTAATTTAATTCCAAATTGTTCAAAAAGTTCTTGTACTCTAAATCCTGCTCCTCCTGCAATTACACAATTTACCCCTTGTTCTTTAAAAAATTTTGGGAGAAAACCAGTCATATGTCCTGGATTAGAAATTTTCTTTCTATCTTTAACTTGATTATTCTCTATTTCTATTATAGTAAACTCAGGACACCTACCAAAATGTTCTGATACTTTTCCTAAATCTGTTGATATTGCTATTTTCATTTTTTGTTCTTAGTTATTTTAAACCAATATGCTGTGGACCTGTCGCATTTGCTAATTTTTTTAATTTTTTATCTAAGAAATCTTGAATAACATTTTTTATCTTGCCTTCTCCTTGATAAATTTTTATTCCAAATTGTTCAAAAACAGAAAATGCTCTTGGACCCAGATTAAAAGTAATAACAGCATCAACCCCTTGTTTTGCCACAATTTCTCCAGAAGTCATTCCAGCACCACCCATTTGAGCCTTAGCAGTATTTTCAATTGCTTCAAAATTCTTAATCTGATTATTCTCAACATCCACAATCAAAAAATAACTACATCTTCCAAATCTCGCATCCACTTCACTTTCTAAATCTTTTCCAGTTGAACTTATAGCTATTTTCATTTTCTTTTTTACCCTCCTTACATCAATTCTCAAATCCTCTAATTAATTCCACTTTCCCTTTATTATCATAAGCACCTAATCCAATTGTTTTTAACCCTGAAATTATCTTATGATTTGGAAATATCTTTTTCAAATTATAAATTCCTGCTTCACAAGAAACAACTATTTGTGTATTTCCATGCAATTGATTTTTTTGCAATTGATCCTTATTGCAAGGAGCTCCAATTAAATCGCAATCAACAACATCATAACCATCCTTTTTAAGTTTCCTTGAAAGATTCTTCAAAATATCTTCTCCTCCAGTTCCACAAACTCTAACACAAGAATTACAAGAGATAATTCCAATTTTATCTTTCTTTCTAAGTTCTTTTTTTATTTCTTCATAATCTCTTGATTTAGTTATTATCATTTTCAATTACTCCCTTACCTAATTTAAAGGTATTTAATATTTTTAATTTTATCCTCTTGTCATAAAACTTCCACATTTAGGACATTTCTTCTTCATACAAGGTTGTCCTCTTATCTGGGATTCACTATAACCACAATTTGGACATAAACATTTTCCACCAGGACCTGCACCAAAACCTCCTCCTCGCCCTCTTCCACCCAAACCTCTACCTAAACCCTTTCCTCTTGGAATAGCCATTTTAAAATTACCTCCTTCAATTTTTATAGCATTACCCTTAACAATACCCTCAGATAATTTTCTTCTTCCACTCTTTAATAATCTTGACAAAGTAGATTGAGATATTTTCATCTTTTTACAAGCATCATTCTGTTCCATCTCTTCAGAATCAATTAATCTTATTGCTTCAACCTCGTCAAAATTTAAAATAACTTCATCCAAATTTCTTATTGGAATTCCAACTGGTTTAAAATAAGTAACATTGGGTTGAAAAAAAATCCTTCTTGTTCTTCTTGGTCTTACCATGCTTTACTCCCTCACCAAACCTTTCCCGCATTTAGGACATTTAATTTCTGAACAAGGAACACCTCTCTTATGTTTAACTTTATATTCACATTTCTTACAAACACAATAACCTTCAGGACCTTTACCTTCTGCTTCAGGAACTTCTCCCTTAAATTTTCCCCTCCTCTGCCAACCAAATCCTCTTCCAGTAATCTTTGAAACAAAATCCTTAGCTCTAAAATACGAATCAGTAACCTCATGGCTCTCAATCTGAATTGCAACATACTCCAAAACATCAACTTTTTTAATTAACTCTTTCTTCAAATTCTTAGAAATTTTTGTAGCCTCTTCTACACTAACATCCTTAGGAAGTTTAATTTCTAAATTAGCAGTAACAGCAGAACCTTTCTTTTGAGTTCTTAAATCAGAAATTTCAATCTTTTTATTCATTATAATTTTTTCTATTTCACCTTCTACTTCCTCTCCAGCAGAAACATCCAAAAGAGAATCTGTAGCTTCCTTTCCTAATTCAAAAGATTCCTTCAAAATATAAAATCCAATAAGCAAAGCTAAAATTGAATCAATATAAATCCAATAAGGCATTATTACCAATCCAATCAAAACAGCAATCGAAGTATAAACATCAACCCTATCATGAACACCATCAGACAACAAACTCAGGGAATTTTCCTTTTTACCATAATGAATTTTTAATCTTGCCATTATCTCATTTAAAACAGCAGAAAGCACCATAATTCCCAAAGCCAAATATCCAACACTAACAGGCGAAGGATTCTGAATCTCCAGAATCGCATCATAAATAATAAAACCTCCTGTTAAAAATAAAATCATTGTTATAATCAAACCAGATAAAACTTCAAATTTATAATATCCATAAGGATGTTTTTTATCCACTGGTTTTTTAGCAATTTTTATTCCTATCAAACTAATTCCAGAAGAAATAACATCCATTCCTGAATGAATTCCCTCTGCAAAAACCGATGTAGCACCAGCTAAAAATCCTATAATTATTTTACCTATTGCTAAAATTAAATTAACAAATATAGACACTCCAGCTATTCTCTCTTTCATTTTAACTAATCTCTTTTAACCTTTTTTCAACTTCCTGCATTTCATCTTTTAAGGCATCTAATTCCTGTTCTAAAAATTGTTTTTCTGACCTTTGAGAAATCTTTTCTGAATTATCCATCTCTACCTGAAAAGGCATATTCTTAAAAGCTCTCGCTCTCCATGCAAATCCTCTGCCCATTCCTCTTCCAAATCCACCATTACTAAATCCAGGGGAATTAAATCCAGCACAAAATCCCATTCCTCTTCCAGTCATTGAACCTTGTCCAGCAGGACCAGTTCCATCTCTTCGTGGCATTTTATCCTCCATCAAGTTATTTAATTATGAATATATATTCATAATACTATTTAAATGTTTCGGTTTAAAAAATCCCTAAAAACCCCAAAATTTAAATAAAACCTAAGCCTATAATAACATGGCAATTCAGGAATTATTAACAATAAGCAAAACCTATCCAATAATAACTATTGCAATAGCATTCTTATTTTTTATTATAAGTTTCATAGTTGCAAAAAAAATAATAAAATTAGCACTAATAATTCTGGGAATAATAGCAATTCTAATAGCTATAATTATGTTCTTCATTTAATCCCAAAACCCTTATATACTATCTAACACTTTTATAAATATGAAAGAGGCGAATCTAATCCTAAATGAAATTAAAAAAACTCTTAATAATATTAATTCTAAAAAAACTCAATGCCTTTTAGAAACAATCACAAACTCAAAATCCATAACAATTCTTGGAACAGGAAGAAGCGGATACATAGCAAACTCTTTTCAAATGAGATTAAAACATCTAGGAATAAAAAAAGGAAAAAATTTAGCAATAGTTCTTTCAGGTTCAGGAGAAACAAAAAAAACACTAACAAAACTAAAATCCTTTAAAAAAAATATAATCTGCTTAACAATGAATCCAAAATCAAGCATAGCAAAAAAATCAAACCTAATCATAGAAATCAAAGCCAAAACATCCAAACAACCCTTGAGAAGTTTATTTGAACAGAGTTGTTTGATTTATTTAGATGGAGTTGTAATGATGTTGATGAAGAAATTAAGAATCCGTGAAAAAGAGATGTGGAGGAGGCATGAATAAACATCATTTCAAAAAAAGAGGCCATACGAAATGCTACAAGAAATAAATCGCTACTATGAAGATATTAAAAATGCATCAAAATTAGGATTAGACCTAAAAATAAATCTAAAAAATTATGAGAACATTTTATTCTGTGGAATAGGTGGTAGTGGAGTTATTGGAGAAATAATAAAATCTCTGAATCTTTCAATTCCAGTTCACACAACAAGAGAAAATCTTCCAAAATGGGTGAATTCAAAAACACTCTGCTTTGTAGTGTCCTATTCAGGAAACACAAAAGAAACAATAAATCTTTTCAAACAAGCAAAAAAATCAAACTGCAAAACAATTTCAATAACTTCTGGAGGAAAACTAAAAGAACTAAATAAAAACAACACAGTCCTTGTTCAAAAAGGATATCTCCCAAGAGAAGCTCTGATTTATCTTCTTATTCCAATACTAAATATGCTAAAAATAAATTACAAAGAATGTTATCAAATTGTTAAAAAATTTGACAGAAAAAAACCACTTAAAATCGCAGAAAAATTAAAAGACAAAATTCCAATAATTTATTCAGGCTCTGAAAACCTAAGATACATTGCTTATCGTTGGCAATGCAACTTTAACGAGAACACAAAAATATTTGCACATTCAAATTATTTTCCAGAACTTGCACACAATGAAATAGAAGCAAAATTAAACTCCAACTTCAAAACAATAATTCTCTTAGACAAAGAAACAAAACAAATAAAAAACTCCTATAAATTTCTCAAACCAATAAAAGTAAAACTTAAAGGAAAATCCCAAATTGCAAAAATAATTTATGGAATGTATTTCGGAGATTTAGTAAGTTATTTTCTTGCAGAAAACAAAAGAATAGATTATTCAAAAACTTATCGAATAAAGGAGTTAAAAAAATGAAAACACTTGTCTTTGACATTGGAGGAACAAATACTCGTTCAGAATTTTCCAAAGGAAAAAAACTAATTGAATCAAACAAATTCAAAACACCTAACAACAAGAGATTATTAAAAGAATTAATTAAAGAAACAGAAAGAATAAAAAAGAAACACAAAATATGGAAACTTTCAGGAATAGCAATATCTGCACCCGGTTACTTAGAATGCGATAAATTATGTCTGACAGCACCAATAAATCTAAAAGGAATAAAAAATCTAAAACTCTATCCATTAAAAAAATTCACTAAAAAATTAGTTTTAGAAAATGATGCTAATTGTGCATCTCTGGGAGCACTTTCATTAGAACCTAAAACAACTAAGAATCTTGCATGTTTCACACTTGGAACCGGCCTTGGAACAGGAATAATAATTAACAGAAAAATCTACAAAGGAAAAGGAAATGCTTCTGAATTTGGACATACTACAATAGATTTAAATGGAAAAAAATGCACTTGTGGAAATATAGGATGCATAGAAAACTACATTTCAAAAAAAGGACTAGAAAACCTAGCAAAAAAAAGAGGATTAAACAAAGGATGCATTGAATTAAGACAAATGGCAGAAAAAAGAAATAAAAAAGCAATTTCTATTTTTAGGGATTTTGGTAAATTGCTGACAATTCCAATTGTTAATATAGCAAACACCTTAGATCCTGATGTTATTTATTTAAGTGGTGGATTGATGAATAGTGAAAGGTTTTTCATGCAAGATGTTATTAAAGAATCTCGCAAGAGGTTTTTTAGAGGAATTAATCCAAGGGTTAAAGTATATAAGGGAAGTTTAGGGTTGATTGGCGGGAGGGAGTTGTTGAGATGAATATAAAAAAATAAATACTCCTACTTCTTAATTCTCTATGAAAATAAAAGAGATACCAGAACAAAACAGACCAAGAGAAAGATTTCTAAAATATGGACCTGAAACACTTAGTGATTCAGAACTCTTTGCAATAATATTAAGAACAGGTTTTCCAAACGAGAATGTTGTAGATATGTCCAATAGATTAATTGCAGAATATGGATTAGATAAGTTATTCGAATGTTCATTAAAGGAGCTACAGAAAATCAAGGGAATTGGTCCAAGCAAAGCTATGCAAATATTAGCAATGGCTGAATTAGGCAAGAGATACAATCAATCCAAAACTCCCATAAAAAAAATAACCTGTGCAAAAGATGTTTTTAATTATTTTCATGAAATACTCAAAGACAAGAAAGAAGAACACTTCTATACTCTAATGTTAAATACTCCAAATTATATAATTGCAGAACATCTCATAAGTAAAGGAATTCTTGATGCTTCAATTATTCATCCAAGAGAAATATTTAAACCAGCAATAAAAAATTCAGCAAGTAAAATTATTCTTGTACATAATCATCCTAGTGGAAATCCTAATCCTAGTGGAGAGGATGATGAAATAACAGAAAAAATAATAAAAACAGGAGAAGATTTAGGAATAAAGGTCCTTGACCATGTTATTATAGGAAAAAATAATTATTGGAGTTGGAAAGAAAATAAATAATATTTTAAATAGAGACAAATAAGAGATTATATGGAGAGTTTATTAAAGAAATATTTTGGATATGAAGAATTTAGACCTATGCAATTGAATGTTATTCAGGATGTTCTTCAAAAAAAAGATACACTTGTTTTAATGCCTACAGGCGGAGGAAAATCTCTTTGTTATCAAATTCCTGCCCTTAAACTTGAAGGATTGACAATTGTAATTTCCCCTCTTATCTCTTTAATGAAAGACCAAGTAGACAATTTAAAAACAAATGGAATCAGTGCAGAATACATCAACTCTACCCTTTCTTTTAGTGAAATTGAGAATATCAAGAGAAAAATTCAAGAAAAGGAAGTTAAAATTCTTTATATTGCTCCAGAAAGATTGGCAATAGAAGAGTTTAAAATATTTTTAA